>JBCBDN010000152.1:0-9097 GCA_038529685.1 Cyanobacteria bacterium J06598_1
ATGCTGGCGTGGAGGATTCCTGGTTTAAGGGTGATTGAGAAACAGGTTGGCTGTCTGTTGGCTCGAAGTCTTTCATGGTCCATAGGTAAGTGGTGCCTTCCGGCTTGATTTTTTCTGCGCTCCCTCGGGCTACGGCTAGCTTTTCGCCATCGCTACTGTAGGCTATGCTCCAAATTTTTCCTGGGTTCTTAGGTAGTTCAGCCAGCGCTTTTTGGGAATTAGAAATCGTATTGCCTGAAGTGTCCCAAATGCGTAAAATGCCGTCACTCCCGCCGGTAGCTAGCTGGTGACCAGATGGGCTAAAGACAACCTGTCGGACCAGTTTGTTGATTGACTGAGTATGGACAATTGTTTGAGTGGGGATGAGTTTGTTGTTGTGGATAGTCCACACAATGACATGCCCGTTAGAGTCTCCGGTAGCGATGGTTTGGCCTGCCGGATGAAATGCGACGGTTGGAACAAAAAACGGATCGCCCTCTTCTAGGCTGTTGCTGTTGACGGTGATGTGGTGATCGGACTCGTCTAACAGTTCTCCTGTCGCTGTCCAAAGTCGTACTGTGTCATCATCGCCTACGGTGATTAGCCGCTCGCCGTTTGGGCTATAGCTGAGCTGATAAACGTCGTGACGATGATTGGTTAACTGGTTAAATTCTTTGGCGTTATAAAGGGCCTGATGTAGGATTCCGGTCGTTTTTTGAACGAGCTGTGGATTGGGAGGCGATAGTTTGAACAGGGGATGATGTAGCGATTGGCTGGCTCGTAGGCCGCTGGCTAAGGCGTCTAGGTCTTGGTTGGCCTGTAGGTCTGCTTCTGTGGTGGCATCAAAGGCTTCTACTTGCCTGCCAACGGCTCTGAAAGCGGCGGCGATCGCAGTCATGGTCAGTCCACTCAGTACCGCGATTACAATGCCGACCGATAAAATGCGATTTCTGCGCCGCGTACGCTTTCGCTGGGTGCTGGCGGTTACAAAGTTTGTTTCTGTTTGGTTGAGCCAGTGGGTGTCTGCATGGGCCGCAGATTGAATAATGGCAAGGCGAGGGTTGTCGTCCCAAAGGAAGCCGCGTACTTGCTTGGGCTTGTCTGTTTGGTGTGCGATCGCCCAATCATTTGCCTGCGCTGTCAGCTTTCGCTGCAAGGCCAACTTTTCCTGCTCTTTGTTCTTCCATTGCAGTAGCTTGTCCCATCCCCGCACCAGGGCATCGTGAGCAGGCTCTACATAGGGCTGACCTTCGCTTATTTGACCGACTTCTTGAGTGGTCTCCTGGCTGGTCTCCTGGCTGGTCTCCTGGCTGGTCTCTTGGCTGGTTTCCTGGCCTTGAACGATGAGGCGGGCTGCAATCATGGCCGAGAGAAACATTTGCACCCGCGTATTTTCAGCCTCATGGGTATAGCGTAATTCAGAGAGGGGCACCCGCCGTCGGGCGAGTTCTCCCCCTTCTACGGCTACCATTCTCAACATCACATGCATAGCCGTTTTGTCGAAATCTGCCGACTGCGCCACGAGGGACTCGTACTCTTGGGTCGCTCGCCGGGTGAGTGAGCCAGCGACGCCGCCCAATTGTCGATAGTCTGCTTCGGTGAGGGCCCGATCGTTGCTGCGGCGCTCCAGGTATCGCAAGTACAGCTCACTGAGGGTAAATGACAGCAGGGGCAGTGCGCCCGGTGTCTGCGCGACATCTTCTATGAGCTTGTCTACAAGGCTGGAGGGCTCAAAGTATAGCACTCTGGCTTCTGCGGGTTTTTCAATGGCTGCTCGTAATTGCGTTTGGCTCATAGGCGAAATCACAAACCGTGAATCCATCCAGCTTTCGCGGAGCTCTTCTGCCTGAAACTGAGCTTCAAAATCTAGTCTGAGCGTCGCGACCACCTGTAGGCAGTCCCTATGCTCAGACATGGCTCGTTTTATCAGTCGCTGAAACTGGATGGCAGCGGCTGGGCTGTGGGCCTGGGTAATCAATTCTTCTGCTTGATCGATTACCAGCAACAGTTTTGTGTTGGGATGGGTTTGTTGCCATGTCCCAATGAGTGCTGAAAGGGTTCCTTCGTCTGTTGCGAGCTGATAGTTTAATTTGTGACCTTCAGCGAGTTCTATGCACGCTCCAGCTAGGGCTTTGAGTGGATAATTACCTGGACGTATGACGGGTAGTACTTGAAAGGCTTGATTGTTCTCTAACTTTGGCAGCAGTCCCGCTTTTACTAAACTTGACTTACCGGTGCCCGACGCGCCAAGAACGACCACCATTGGGTGTGGATCTTCTATTCTTTGGAGCAACTGTTCAATCTCTGTATTTCGCCCAAAGAACAGATGGTGATGCTTTTGGTCGAATGATTCTAAGCCTCGGTAGGGGTTGTTTTCTCTATTTAGCTCGGGAGCGGGCGGCAGGTTTAGCTGATGCCCAGGGGTGAGGAAAATATATTCTCCTTTATCGTGATTAGGCAGTGAACACAATCCTGGTGTTTGCCGCTTGTGGCTGCTTTGACTGGGTATTTCAACTTGGCCGCGTAAATATAAATACAGCTCTGTGGCTGTAATGACCCCATCGCCAGCTGGCTGGCCTGCTCGAGCGGGCGGCGATACATCAGCTTCTCCTGTTAGGGCTTGAATGAGAGCCGTTGCAAAAGGAGAATGTTTTTGTTTGCTGTTACCTTGACTATCGCGGCTGTCTTGATGCTTTCGGCTATCTTGGCTATCACCCAGCCAAAAGGTATCTGCGGCTTTTTGATCGTGGGCGGCAGAGGTAATGACCTGCCAGGCGGGATCCTGCTGAAAGCGATCAAACCGCTCTTGATGGATCACAATTTCGTCGGGTTCAAAGCCCATATCGCGGGTGCTTGACCAGCGGAAAGCACCGGCAAAACAACAGTCAAAAATGGCTAAAAAGTGCCGACAGGGCAAGACTTTTAGCGCATCGTGCAGGGCTCTCATCGCCCAGTAGGTATCGACTTTTCCGGCGCGAGCATCTTGCGGAATCAGATAGCCTGCGGGGCCGTCGTCACCATCTTGGGCGATGCCGTGTCCGGCGAAGTACAGCAGCAGGCGACTGTTGGGCGATAGGCGCTGGGGAAGGGTGGTGTGGACGAGGGTTCGGAGGGTGGCAAGCTGGGCCTGCTGGTCGAGGAGGGAAATGACCTCATAGGCATGGTCTTGTTCGAGGAGATGGGCGATCGCCTTCGCATCTGCCACCGCTGTTTGTAGGGGCGTAATCCTATGCTGATAGGCATCAATCCCAATGACCACAGCTAGGCTATGGTCAAAATCTAGTTCGCTCATATCTACAACTCCGCTGTTTTTTGGGTGGCTGCTGTTACGATTCGTCTGGCAGAAACGCACCTAGGCGGATGATGACATCCACTAGCCTTTCATCTTGGAAACGAGGTAAGTTCTTTGCCAATTGCGTGCGAGGTAGGGGCTTCAATCAGTGCTTTCCCTTGCTTAAAAGCTGCTGTAAATTCAGGAAGGCCGTGGGTGCCGCCGTTAACCGCTTTGCGAGCGGCTTTGTAGTTGGTAAAATGCAGCGCTACCCTAATACGTCCGGCTTTGTCTTTGAGAAAGCGCGCTAAAATGTCGGCGGCAATTTCAGCATTGTTGGCTAGTTCTGGCTGCTCAACGAGGCGATCGGTGAGTCCGATGGCTTGGCCATATTTGAGATAGTTTTCTTTGCCGGTGAGCTGTACGAAGCCTCTGCCTTTATATCGCTCGCCGTGGCCTTCAGCACTGTTGCCCAAGTCTTTGCGGAAGTCGTATTTGCCGAAGGGTCGTTGTCCGGGATTTGTGTTGTATTTTGAGATGCCTTCGCTGATGGGTTCAAACTTAGCGGTTTCGGCGCGGATTGTGGCAATCGCCATTAGAATCATGGTGCGATCGCCACAATCTACTTTTTCTAGTGCTCTGAGCACCCTTGGCAAATAGGCTTCTATATTCCGGCGAGGTGCACCCCGACAAATTTTAGCGACTCGATCAACCGAAAAAAGCTCACTTTCGACAACGGTCTGGGCTGCGATTGGAGATATTCCGAGGGCTTCAGCTGTTTGCTTTCTGACGATGCCATCCGCTTTAAGGTTCATACTTTTTTGAAAGGAACTGACGGCAGCTCGGGTTTTGTCGCCAAAGTTGCCGTCCATTTTGCCGCTCAAAAAATTGAGTGACTTCAGCTTATTTTGCAGTTCTAGAACCGGCATCCCAATCATGCCTTGCTTGAGAATAAATGCCTGGGCGAGGGTATTGTTGCTAGGAGTATTGTTGGTGAGGAGATTACTGGTGGGAGTACTGTTGGAGGATGCAGAGTCTGTTAGTGGCTCTAATGTTGAATCAGGTGAATCGGGTACTCTTGCTGATTCAGGTGCTTCGATTGGTGGTTGATCGATTGGGGTAATGTTAGGGGCGATCGCGCTAAACAATTCGGAAGTTGGGATCACACGGCCATCTGCCAGGAGTCCTTTTTGCTGTTGTAATACTTTAACGGCTTTTTCACTTCCTGGCCCAAAGATACCGTCGGGCTCTACTTTGAGTCCGGCTGAGAGTAATTTTTCCTGAAGTGCAACAACGTCATTGCCAGTCATGTATGGGGTTCTGAGTTGAAAGGTGCGCGGGCTGTCATTCCAAGGGGCAATTTCGAAGCCAAGCAGGGGCGTTTGGTCGAGGGTGGTTTCTGTTTGTTTTCCATAGGCACCGTCTTCTGAAATGGGCTGTTCTGGATGGTTAATATTCCAGAGCCTTTGGAAAGCTTTGATGGTGACAGCGCGTAAGTCTTGAGTGCCCGCACCTACATAGGTGAAATGGACTTCATCTCCACGACCGTACCATTTCCATCCCTGCTCTTTTAAGAACGGACGCCAACCCACATAGTCGCTGATGTCAATGGCGAGACCGCTTTGGTGCAGGCTGTTGCCAGGTTTGGCGACGGCGTTTGGGTTTTTGCCTTTCCATCTGTACAGCAAGTACTGCTGAGCCAGGGTGCGATAGATTGAATTGAGCTTGAGGGGTTGGCCGCGCTTTTTGATGGCCCTGGCGAGGGCCTGTTTGGCGGCTGGCTGTACCAGCGGATAGGCGGCGTTTTGTAGGTGAACGTTGAGGTCTTCAAAGCTAACCAGTGCGTTTGGCAACAGCAGATTCATCTGATAAATCAGCTGTTGTGAGAGACCGTTGGCGATTGCGGTTGCGCCGCCAGTGGCGTCTTTTATCAGCCGCGCACGCACCAAGTTACGGGTGCCTACGGCACGTATGACAGTCTCTTCATGATTAATGTGCTCACAGGATTCAAAGGTATACGCCTGCAAAAAATCTGGTAAGACTAAGTCTGAGTCAGTCATTGCTGCCGCCCCGTAGTGCTACAGTTTTCAGATGTGATAGGTGCTTTAATCTATTCCTTCTGTGTTAGCTCCTTCTGTATTAGCTCCTTCTGTATTAGCTAAGAAGGACAAATAATGCAGCTACAATTTTTGAGTAAAAGGTTTTTGAGTGAAAGGTGCCTTTACAGTCTTGTTAGTGTAAGAACTGCAAGAATCATAGGTATTATTACACAATAATGTCCGTAGGACTGAATGAGAAATATTTCGCTTTGTAATAATTTTGATGCGATCGCTTCATCTTATTTAAGAGAATCTCCCTGGAATCCTTTCTCTTTGAGGAGCCTTTCAATTTTGGCTTGATGATTAGTCGCCCAGTCTTCGAGAGATTGAGCGGCGTCTTTGTCTGTTCTTTCTTTCGCAATCTGCCAAACGGCTTCTAGATCGTTGTAAGGGATAACGGCAATGCCTTCTTCATCTGCGATGATCATGTCTTTGGGTGAAACCTGGACACCGCCGCAGGTGATGGTAGTTTGGAGGTCTCCAAGAGTTTCTTTGACACCGGGTTTGGCAATGCAGCCTCTGGCAAAGACGGGAAAGCGAGCTTCGCGCACTTCAGCAATGTCTCGAATCGCACCGTCGATGATGAAGCCAGTGATGCCTCTTTGTTGAGCGATCGCACACACATTCCCTCCGCTCATGGCGTAGTCGCTATCCCCCGCTTTTACGACAATCACATCGCCGGGGGCTGCCCGATAGATGGCAGCGTGGAGCATGAGGTTGTCGCCAGGTGGGCAGCGAACGGTGTAAGCAGGGCCTGCGATACGCGGGATTTGGGGCCACAGTTCGTGGATGGCTAGGTGGATGAATTGCGATCGCGGCAGTCCATCTGCATAAGCCGTCGGTGAAATCGCTCGAAATTTTGAGTAGTCATCCATAAGGGCTGCTCACCAGATTACGTTCCGATAATCTTACCGTATAAATTAACAAGACTAGACTGTACGGTTTGCCTCTGCATATTTAAAATTCTGAGTTTGAAGATAGTGGCATCAGGTCCTGAGTCCGACTCGAGGACGGGGGCCAGCCGATTAGCCTGATCTGCAACGAAACATTTCGCCGGTAGGAGCGAACTTTAAGAGAGTTGGCCAGAACAGACTATTTTCCCAACTCTCCTGTCAATTCCCCAGTCCAGCTTCAATAATCTGCGTTACGTTCAAACCCAAATGAGAAAACACAGCCGACTCTAACGCTTCATTCTTTCTAAAAGCTCTCCCTTGCTGATATTCAGGACTCTCTTCTATCCCATCTGCTTCTGTTCTCAACTGGTAAATCCAAACGGTTGGCACCTTGGGTGACCCGATAAAGCGAATGCCGCCTAACCCTCGGTAGTCAGTAATCCAGTATTCCGGAACGCCTAGCTTTTCGTATTCAGCTAGCTTGGTGAGGTAGTCGTCTTGCCAGTTCGTGCTCACAACTTCCACGATCAAGTGAATAGGTGCGCCGGTAGAAACGCTGGAGGCTTTTTTCCAGTAAGGATCTGCTTTTACTTTCTCTTTGTCTAAAACAATAATGTTTGGCAAGTAGCCTTCTGCTTCGCGATAGGGCTTTACCAAGCAGGTTTGTGGCATGAAGTAGGGCAAAAACGGACTCGCGAGGCCTTGGCGACGCTCGATTGCTGCTGTGGTTCAACCTGGCAAGGTTTTTTTGAGCTGTTGTTGTTAAGGCCTTAGAGAAGTGTCTAGCACTTGATAAGCATTATCTTGGCGAACAACATTTAAATGCTGAAGGATCAAACTAGCAATTCTGTTAGCGCCGCCACTAGGTCCTAGCCGGTGAGGCCCATTCCACTGACATGCCTGTAAATATGACGTGTCATCAATTGTCTTTACCACGCACTTAGCCGCTTCCTTTAAGGTTGTGGGCGTTGCGGCTTGCCCTCCAATGGTTTGAGCTGAGAGCCCTAGCAGCCGATTTTGAGCTTCTGCAAAGGCATAGGTAAACTGTGGCCCTTTACCGGGGATCTGCACGACGGGCTTACCAATAGCGACCGCCTTATCAACGGCTTCTCCTGCCATGCCAATGACTATGGTGCGGTGAATAATATCGCTGTAGGCATCGCTGTAGCAAAGAATGTCTGCAGGGTTAGGATGGGTGTCGCTGCCTGAAAAGCGCAAGCGAATCCAAGGCGCTTGTTGAGGGTGGGCGTGTTGGCTGATTTGCCAGCCTTGCTCTCGTGCGATCGCTCCCACTGCTGACATCACACCAGGCACCAGCGCCGCTCGAAATGTAATCTGTTCTTTTAGCTGGGCGATTTCTACTGCGGTTTGCATTTCCAGCTTAAAATTACGAATAGCTTCTGCAGTTCTTGATCCAGGAAGTAGCGCCACCATCTTGTCGTTGGGTTTTAGCTGTAGATTTTTACCCGTCGGCTTCAACCTGTCTAATGAGGGAATGCCGCCAAACTGCACTTTGGTAAGGCCCTGCTTCCCTAAATCTTCAGCAGTGTAGGCATCTCTCGTCAACACTGCCTTACAGCGATCAGACTTAAAGATTTGCCACAGGAGCCAATCCATATTCAGCCGTCCTTCGTATAGTGCCGACAGGCAGGCAATGTTACTGATAAATGGCCGATTACTGAAGTAGGCAAATGCCTGACTGACCGTATCACCTGTCGCAACCACAAAATCTACCTGAGCAACAGACTTCCGCATGGCTCTGAACTGTTTGTAGCTCATGGTCAATAGTCCAGCACGAATATCATCAATAAGCCGTAACCGGTTCATATATGTAAAGCCACCCGAAGGTAGGATGTAGGTTGGTCCCACAATCGGTATTTGCAGTTTCTTGTAGGCGTTACCTTCCCCTACAATGGGCAGCGCCAAAAGTTGAAGTTTGGGGTGCAGCGTTCTCAACGTTCGAATGACGTGAGATGAGTTGTCATCTTCGCCATGACCATTACTGATAAATAAAATGCGCTGAGACATACGAGTACCCTTTCCTACTAGTTAGTCGTAGAGCCAAGCGCTGTATTATTGAGCCCTCAGGTTTTAACGATTAGCTGTAATCAAAAGATAGAAGAAGAGTGTCCAGAACTTGATAAGCTGTTGCTCTGTAGCCTCTGTTGAGTTGCCTATCGAGTTGTTCGATCTATGTACAGAAAAAACGTGGGAGGCTACAGATTCGTTAGCCCTAGAGTCCAAAAGCACACTCTCTAGGCGCTCAGATGACTATCCACATAGCTTTGCTGAATCTGCTTGTGATTGAAGTGGGACGAGCCTACTGCTGGGAACAGTTCACTCACTTGCTCTGCCGACATCGGTTGGCCGAGGTGGTAGCCCTGAATAATGTCTGCACCACAGCGGCGGACTTGCTGCATTTGGGCTTCGGTTTCTACCCCTTCGGCTACGACCGAAAAGCCTAAGTCATGGCAGAGCTGAATGCTGGTTGCAAGTAAGACGGTGCCTTTTTTCTCTTCTTTCTCGGGAGAGATCACGAGCTGTCGGTCGAGCTTTATCTCATCTGCTTTGAGAGCGAGTAACAAGGTTAGTGACGAGTAGCCCGTGCCAAAGTCATCAATTGAAATGCGATGTCCGGCGGCTCTTAACGTACTGATGACAGAGGCTAGCGCCTCGACTTCTACGGTGTAAGTGTGCTCTGTAATTTCAATGTAGAAGCGGATGTCGTGCTGATGAGCTCTGGCGATGAACCTTTTTATGGCTTGGGTATCAAGTAAAAAGTCTTTGTCGAAGTTGATGGCGACGGGGGGCACAGCAAGGTGGTGTTTTCTCCATTTCAGAACCTGTGCAAATAC
>JBCBDN010000153.1:0-9073 GCA_038529685.1 Cyanobacteria bacterium J06598_1
TTTGTGGTTTCTGGAATCACGCCGTTGAGCGACATGAGGTTAGCGACGAGGTGCACATCGGCTTCTACTGCTTCGAGCATTTCTGGCTCTAGCAGCATCTGGTGAAGATTCAGCCGCTCTAGGGCGTCTTTTTGCATGACGCGAACGACAGAGCTAGGGAAGTATTTGCGGATGTCGCCTAGCCACCTGGCGACGTTAGGTGCAGACTTTTGCAGGCCGCCTTTGCGCTTTTTGCCATCACCGTATAGGGCCGCGAGGGCTGCATCCATATCGCGATCGCCACTCCCCAAATTCAGCTGTTGCCCCTGTCCGCCCGCTCCGTCTGCTTCGCCTTCCCAGCCTTCTGTTGTTCCTTCGCCAGTCACACCATCTGCTTCGCCACCGCCTAGCACCAGCCGCCAGCGCCGTAGTCTTTCCATCTTAGGATTGGCGTATTCAGAGTTATTCATGATTTCGCTGTCTTAGAAGATTGTTTTACGGTCTCGGAATGCAGGGCCTCTGGAGAAAACGGAATGCCCAACAGCTGCGCCAGCATCGGTAGGCTAGCGTCGGCGCGATCGCTATCAAACCGCTCCTCAGCCGTTACGCTATTTGCCCGATGGCTCCCCCTCACCCGCTCTCCCATTTGCCGCCTCTCCGGTGCCGGAAAATTCGAGAAGGTCCGACGCAGCAGCGGCAACAGCGCCATAAATGCCTCATCGTTCAGCCTCGTTACCCAGTCATCTAGCACCTGCCAAATGCCGTCATCGTGCAGCAGCAGCAGTCCACTGCCCTGTAAAAAGCCTTCTACCCAAGCTGCTGCCTGAGCCGGTTCATTCGCCAGAGAAAGGGCCAATCCTAGGCGTCTGGCGGCTTCTTCTGTATGCAGACTGCCTTCGTCGAGCAAAAGCCGACAGCTTTGTCCGGCGATCAGGCCGTGCAGTCCAGCGCGATCGCACAGCTGCATCAACACGGCTGACCAGGTTTTGCTGTGATGTTCTTGGCGCAGTAGCTTAATCGCGCTGTGCGTTTGCGCGATCGCTTCTCCCATTTTCGCTGCCGCATCGTCATCTAGCGAAGCGCAAGCCCCCGGCAATCCAATGCACAGCCTCGCCACTACACCCTCTACGACTTCTGTGACCATCGTGCTATCGGTTTGGCGAACGTCGCGGTAGCGCAGCACATTCACCAGTGGCGGCAGGGCTGCCATCAGATGGGTCACGTCGCTGGCTAGGGCAGCGGCATTTTGTAGCTGCACCATCAAATGTTCGAGGGCACTGGGCAGATTGGCCAGCAGTACGCGGTCGAGTAAATGGGTGAGCTGCTGAAGTTCTAAGGCATCGTCTGCGGTATGGCAAACGTAGGCGGTGGCGGCATCTTCGAGGGTGTTGCCCCAGCGGCCTGCTTCAATGATGGCGAGGCTTAGTTCGGGCTGCCATTCGAGTTTCCAGCCTTCTTTGAAGGTGCCTTTGCCGCTGGTGCTTTGAGGGGTGCCCCAGTAAATGTTGAGTAGGCGGAGGCGGTGGAGAAGATGCGACCTGGCTAAATCTATCTCTTTTCTCAGGTCCAGCGTCAGCACCCGTTCAGCGGCTTCGGGTTTGAGCCTCAGTTTCTTTTGCAGCTGTTGAAGATTTTGTTGGAGGGGAATGAGCGGTGTGTTTTCAGGGACTTGGCCAATGCGATCGCTCACAATTAGCCTACGCTGAATCAGTGTTAGCGGCGCTGAATCGCCAAAGCACAATACGGTTTGGGTGGCCTCGTTAAGTTCATCTAGCCCAGGCATGGCGGCGTCTCTTACGGCTGCTAAGGCTTCAGCAAGCCGGACGGCTTCAATGATGCTGGCGGGCGAGGCGTCGAGGTCTTCTTGGCGCAGGAGTCTGGCGACTCGGGTGAGCCAGTGGATGCTGCTTTGGGTGGGCGTGTGCGATCGCGCAGAAGCGTGCCAAAGATGGTCGTACCAGCCGGGAGAAGTGACGCCTGCGCCGTAGCCACTGCCGGTAGATAGGCGGGCGTAGGTCCAAGGAATCCAGGTAGCCTTTACTTTCAGCTTTGGCAGTCCTTTGAGCAGCGCATTGTCTTCTTTTTGGCTAGGAAAAGGGGCTTCTAGTGCTGGGCCATGCCAAGCGCCACAGACCACTGCAATGTTCTCAAACCCCTCTTTTTGCGCTTGGCGAATAGTTTTTCGCATGTAGGCTTCTCTTTGCGCTTCCCGGCGGTAGTAAGGCTGGGATAGGTCGGGTGGTTGCTCTGCTTCAATCTCTTGTCGTGCGGTTTTCATCGCTTCTAAAATGCCTTCAAACAGAGCCGTGCTGTCTTGGCGCTGTTCTACCATGTGCTCCCACCATCTCTCGCTGTCGGTGTAGCCTGCCGCTGCCGCCAGCATTGCGAGAGGGTCGCGAATCATCCGTCGATTTGTTGTTTCTGTGGAGTCTTCTACTTCAACTAATTCTTTGGGTTGAGAGGTGTCTTCTTCCGACACGTTAGTCTCTGCTGATGGTGTTTGTGACTCCTGGCTAGCGAGCCGTTCAGCCATCTGATGCGACTGTGGTAAGTCCATAAAGCGCACCGGAACATTGTGCGCTATGCCATGCCGCATAGCCTGCCATTCTGGAGAGAACACCGCAAAGGGATAGTAGGCAGAGTGCTGTAGATGGTCGGGTGGATAAATTAGCAGCGCGACGGGCGGTTTCATATCGGCTTCGGCCAATAGCGAAAGGCTGTCGGTGGCTTCGGGGGGGCCTTCTACTAGGATGATATCTGGCGAGAGGGTGAGGAGCGATCGCGCTAAGCTCCGCGCTGATCCGGGCCCATGATGCCGAATGCCAAAAACAGTCGTCATTACGCTAGCTCCCGACAGGCCCGGTAAATATCTGCCCACCCCTCACGCTCTTTTACCACCGTTTCCAGGTACTCTTTCCACACCACCGCATCTTGCACGGGGTCTTTTACGACCGCACCCTGTATGCCTGCCGCCATGTCTTCAGCACCCAGCACGCCGTCTCCAAAGTGCGCGGCTAGTGCCATGCCACTGTTTACCACAGAAATCGCTTCTGCTGGACTCAACGTGCCGCTAGGAGACTTCACCTTCGTTTTTCCATCTTCGGTGACGCCGCTGCGTAACTCTCTAAATATTGTTACAATTCGTCGAATCTCTTCTAAGGCAGGGGCTTCTGCTGGCAACTCTAATGCTCTGCCCAAGCTCTCTACTCGCTTTTGAACAATTTGTACTTCTTCATCTGCGACGGCTGGCACGGGTAAAACAACCGTGTTGAATCTTCGCTTGAGCGCGCTCGAAAGCTCATTGACACCTTTGTCTCTGTTGTTTGCAGTCGCAATCAAATTAAAGCCTTTGGTCGCCTGTACTTCTTTGCCCAGTTCAGCAATCGGCAGCAGCTTTTCGGAGAGTACGGTAATCAGTGTGTCCTGCACGTCAGCGGGCATGCGAGTGAGTTCTTCTACTCTGGCAATTTTGCCGGTGGCCATCGCTTTCATCAGTGGGCTTTCTACGATGGCCGAGAGGGAAGGCCCTTTGGCCAGTAGCTCTGCGTAGTTCCAGCCGTATCGAATGGCTTCTTCGCTGGTGCCTGCGGTGCCTTGAATCAGGAGGGTGGAGTCGCCAGAGATAGCGGCGGCTAGGTGCTCCGAGACCCAAGATTTGCCGGTGCCAGGAACGCCGTACAGCAGCAGGGCACGGTCAGTGGCTAAGGTGGCGATCGCAATTTCCATCAGCCGCCGATTGCCAACGTATTTGGGCGAAATCTCTATGCCACTGTCTAACTTGCCGCCGATTAGGTAGGTTGCGATCGCCCAGGGCGAAAGTCTCCAGTTTGGCGGCTTTTGCCTGGTATCAGCTGCCTCTAGCGCTACAAATTCTGCTTGAAACTCTGTTTCAACATGCTGACGTAAAACAGCCGACATGTCCGGTGAGCCAGATGTTTCTCCCTTTTTGGAGGCGTCCTTTTTAGAGGCGTCCTTTTTGGTAGCGGATGTTTTAGTAGCTGGCATGATATTGAGTCTTGGTAAGGACTAGAAAGAGAGCGGAGGCTGTGTTGTTTTATGGGTTCGCTTATTCACTGTTGGCAAAGAGCTGATACATTTGCCAGCGATAGTTCAATAAGCCTAAGAACTCATCCAAAAAACGCCGCCAGGACTTCGGCAGGCGCTGAGTTTGGCTGAAGCTTTCGGCCTCTCTAGCGGCCTCGGTTGCAATCCCTGGATGCATGGACAGGGCCAAACTTCCTGGCGGGCTGAATAAGTCTCCATAGCGATACTTACTTTTGAGCACCTGCAACAGCTGAGATAAAATCAGTCGGCTAAAGTCGTAATCCCACTTTTGGTCGCACTCTGCGACTAGCTTGAGCCAGTGGGCTGAGCTTTGGTCGTTGGTTGATTTAGGCACCTGCTCTCGCAAGTATTGTTCTTTTCGCTGAGGGGGTAGCAGTGAAAGCAGGGTGCTCAAAATATCTCTGTCCCAGTCTGTTGCACTTAACTGAGGGAGCAAGAATGGCACCCATGCGCGTGCATACTCGTATTGACGCTGATTACACACAGCTTGTGCCCATCCGGCCAACATTACTTTCTTTCTTTGCTGGGTAGAGACAGAAAGTTTCCAGCTGTGAGCAGATCCACTCAGGTCTATTGTCCACAGGTTAAGAGGTGTTTGTGAGAGTATTTGCAGTAGCCAACTGGCTTCTACGCCTAGCCCTTCAGCGGTCTGTTTTTTGATGCCGTCTTTGGCCCAGCTCGCCTCAAAAGTATCGGGCCAGGTGATAGATACCTCGTTGTGTTGAATCTGAATAAACTGCTGTGCTCGTTCGCTCATTCGCTGACACAGCTTTGATTCGGGTAGCATGGCTAGCCACTGGGCCGCAGTTTGGCGAATGGCCTGGGTGCGATCGCTCAACGCTGCTTCTAAAAAAGGCTCATCGGCCATTGATAAGTGGGTGTGGAAAAGTGCGATCGCCTCGCCTCTGACCTGACGGCTTTCGGATGACCAGGTGGCGGCGATCGCCTCTCTCGCCCCGTTAGGATCCACCCGCCGCCACTGTTCGATAGATAGCATTCTCTGCTGACGATTGCCGAGCTGCCACTGGGTTTGCCAGCGGGCGATCGCCTTTTCCTCTGACTCACCCGGCTGCCTGCTCACATAGTGCCAATCCTGATTTTGCGCAGCTAGCCACCGTCCGCGACTGTCTATCACGGCCTCCAGCAGCGTCTGCGCTTCGGAATGCTGAACGCCATAGCGCAGCAAAGCTGGCAGCAGTCTATAAGGGATTCTTGTTTGGGTACTGGCAATTAGCGACAATAGTTCTTCTACTGCCTGAGGATACGCGTTGAGTCCCCAGGCCAAATGCTTTGCTAGCTGGGGGCTACAGGCCACTTTCTTATCAGCCTCAGCCAGTTCAATATCTTCTAGTTCAACAGATTGAATATCGGTGAAAGGGCAATACCCAATCTGTTGATGTACTGACACCATTCCAGCTGCCTTAAGCATGGCTACTTCTGGCTCGGCCCAGTCCAGTTGATTCACGCACTGTTCTAACGGGGTGTTCCTGGGTGATGTTGTAGGCTGTTGTCGGTCTGTGCCAACTAGCGCCGTGCCCACCAGGCCCTGCCACCAAGTCGTTTTCTGTGCTGCCTTTTGAATTGGTTTCTGGCCCATCACGTTGCCTCCAGTGCTATGAACGTTTTCTCGCTCCATACGCTCAGCGGCAGCAGCGTTTGACCGTTCCATTCTCCAAATATCGATAGCGGCCGTCCGCCGCTCATCGCCAGCACTTCCCACCCTTGATCAAACTCGGACGTTACTGGCAGCAGCTGATTCTCTGAATCCTGCAAGAACCAGGTTTGCTCGCAGCAGCGCAAAACAGTTTGCGTGAAAATAGTGGGAAACTGAATCATCCAAGGATTTGTACTGAGGGCTTGAGTGTAGGCTTCAATACCTGTTTTGATGTTTTGGAATCCAATGCCAGAACGCGATGTTTTCTCGCGGGTACGTTTCTCCACTACCAGCGCTCGCTGTACGCCCGTTCCTGGATAAAAGAGCAATTGCCCATCAAAACAATCTCCCGGAACCAAGCTCATATCCAGCGGCTGACGATGGCCGTGGGCGAAGCTTAGCACCAGAGCGGCCTTTTCACTTTGTTTTCCCCACAGCCATACGCGCTGCGTTTTCAGCGAATCTTCTTCAGTGACTACCCTGCCCATCACCTGCCAAGTATCTGTAATCGATAGCACCAGCGGATCTGCGGCTTCAGCTCGCCGCTGTAAGTCTTCTTTCTTTTGAGGAAAGCCAATTTGTTTGAGTATTTCTGCCTGCATCATGGGGTCTAGCTGCGATCGCTGCCCGTATCCCTGCACCAGTAAATATAGGCTGCCGAGCGCTTGCATCATGCGTTCTGGCCATCCTCTGCCAGAGTGAGGAATACTCGCTAGCGCTTTGACACGCCTCGCGAGACCGGGGGCTTGAGCATCAATTAGTCGAGCAGCGGCCTGGTCCCAAAAGCTATAGGGCTGAGCGGGCAAATCTGCTAGCCCCCGCCGTAAAATGTCTTGCAGCCACTGGTCCAAATCCACTAGCCCATCGGTGACTTTCTCAGCTCGCTTTTCGAGTCTCTGTTGTGCCTGTTGCGCCTGCTTTTCTGAATCAACAGATGAAATACCTGTTTGTTGTTGACTCTGTTGTTTCTGGGTAGCGTCTTGGTCTCGCTTGGTCAGCCATTCAGCTCCCCAGTCAGGCGGCTCTCCTTGACTGAATGGCACCTGTTGGACCCGTAACAAAAACAATCCTAATGCGTGCTTACAGGGAAACTTCCGACTGGGGCAGCTGCACCGAAAAGCGGGTTCAACAGATCTAGCAGTGCCTAAATCTATAATAGTGCGGTATGGCTTGCGCCCGCTGCCTTGACACTCGCCCCACAGCGCCCGTTCTGATTGACCCAACAAAGGCCACTTGGCCGGTTGAGCCAGCGCTTTGCCCCGTTTGGTTGAGCTAGCATCCGGTGAAAGTGCCAGTACTTGTTCGAGCGTCCAAGCGGGAGACATTGAGAGAGGGTGCCTTTTACAGGTTGCCTTGGTAAAAATAGTACAAACGAACTGAATTAAGCATAGCGTTCTTAGCCGCTACAAATCAAGCTTTGAATGCAGACCCTGATGTTGACAGCTATTTATGCTTGCCCTTGTGATTGAGTATGGCCCACCGTGAAGCTCAGAACAAGTTACCACGATAAGTTGATGCTAAAGCTGCTGTAAACCCCTGCTATACCGAAGTCACAGCGAGTAACTCAGTGATATCTTGGATAGTATCTCAGGTGTCCGTAATCACACTGAGAGGCCGCTTCAAAATTTACTCTCAACCTCACTTTGATCATGCGTAGAAGAACTCTGCTGAAATCATCTGCCTTATTTGTTTTAGGTGCTACTGCGACCACCGCGCTCAGCAGCTGTACCAAAAATACAGCTACGTCGTCAGGTGCTGGCGGTGCTAAAACGCTACGTGTGGGTCTTGTGCCCTGGCTGGGATGGGGCGAAACTAAGCTGGCTGAAGCCCAAGGCTTTTTTGAGGAAGAAGGGCTGACGGTTGAGCAGACGGTGTTTCAGTCTGTTACTGAGGTCAATACAGCGTTTTTGTCAGGGCAGTTGGACTTGGTTTGGCTGGTAGCTTCTGATCTCGTTGTGCTCTCTGAAACGACCCCTGGGCTTAAGTTCATTTACGCCTCTGATTATTCTGGAGAAGTTGACGCTATTGTGGGGCGCAATGTTAAGAGCGCTGCTGACTTGGCGGGCAAAACCCTGGCCAGAGAAGAAGTTCCCTATGAAATTGTGTTTGTCGATAAGTTTTTGGAGTCGGCAGGACTCAGTAAGGACGACGTAAACGTTGTTCCTTTGACGGCGGCAGATGGTTCTGTGGCGCTAGTAGCAGAAAATCTGGATGCAGTGGCGACCTATGAGCCTTTTGTGAGCAATGCGCTCAAGGCGAGCGCCGACAATACGATTCTCTTTACGGCTGCGGGCACTAACATTATTGTGAATGGTTTGGCTGCCCAAGAAGATCTTTTGGCTGAGCGGCGTGAGGAGGTTTTGGCCTATGTGCGATCGCTTGAAAAAGCCAATCAGTTCCGGGCAGACAACCCCGACGAAGCCAACAAAATCATCTCAGATTGGATTGAGGTATCTCCAGAAGAGGTTGCAGACCTGATGGGCAAAATCACCATGCTAGATATTGCTGATAACAAGGCCATTGCCTTCTCAGAAAGCAACGATCTCAATGTTGCCAACAGCATGAGTGATGCGGGCCCAATCTTAGTAGAAGCGGGTGCGGTTAAAGCAGCCGTTCCGGGTACAGAGCTAGTAGATGCTTCGTTTGTGAATGCGCTGTAGTACTCCTCTCATAATCTCGGCAGACTTATAGACCGCGCTATCCGCGTCTGGAGAGTTGAGCCAAAGGGGTGCATCTCACTTATGCACGATAAGAATGACTGCTCACTTATGATGAATGCCCCCTGCTAAGAGCGTCATCTTTGGGTAGCTAAGCAGCGGTTGAAAACTTTCCGTTGAGATAAGCACACCGATGTCTCAGCACTTGTGGAATATTCTGAGCTTTCCACTGCGCACCCGTGAGCTTCACACGGTTAGCTATCTGTTTTATTCCTGACTCAACGGCACCTGAGCCAATCGAGATACCTTGAAATTGAAGATATTCGTAGTTGACGATGCGCTGTTCATGCTTCCGCAGGTAGGCTATAAAGGTCGGGGCTCGGGCTTCGCTACTCTTCTCAAGTTGGGTAATCGCCGTTTTCAGCATGCCTTCCCACAAAAAGTCTTGAATCTCATACATTGAGTCTGAGCGACTCTCCAGTTTTGCCCAATTTTCCACCAGGTGATACCAGTCGAGGATTTCTCGACGCTGCTCATCATCGCCAAGGTCAGCTATCAAATTCCAGACGCCATCATGCCCATCGCCCAGGCATACCAGGGTTGTCGCTAGCGGTTGTTGATTAACCCAATCAGTGAGTTGCTTGGGTGCATCTCACTTTTGCAGTGAGCAAAAGTACTCAAGGTTTATTTGGTGTAGCCTCCGCTATGCTGAAAATAC
>JBCBDN010000154.1:0-9018 GCA_038529685.1 Cyanobacteria bacterium J06598_1
TCAGCAGGTGACAGACTATGTGAAAGCCGTTGTACCCGATTCAACCCCTGAAGATATTACGAAGTGGATTGACCACGGCAATGGTGCGGTCGCGCCTCGTTACTGGACACTCGATCCGATTGACGGCACTAAAGGCTTTTTGCGCAAAGACCAGTACGCAGTAGCGCTGGCGATGATGGCCGAAGGCGAAATTAAGGTTGGCGTGTTGGCTTGCCCTGCGCTCACCCTCAAGCTAAAAGATGGCGAAGCGACGGGCATTTTGTTCGTGGCGGTGCGCGGTGAAGGCGCGACGATGCAGGCCATTGATGGCGGTACTCCCGAGCCGATTAAGGTGACGGGTTCTGATGATAAGGAGCACTTCCGCTTTGTGGAGAGTGTAGAGTCTGGACATGGTGACCAGAGTTTGCAGAGTGCGATCGCTAAAGCCGCTGGCGTCACCACTGAGTCGATGCGGATGGATTCTCAGGCGAAGTACGGCGCAGTTGCTTCTGGTAATGCGGTGCTTTACTTACGATTGCCTTCTCCTAAATATCCTGGCTACCAGGAGAAAATTTGGGACCACGCGGCAGGTGTCATTGTGGTGGAAGAAGCGGGTGGCCGCGTAACGGACATGTACGGTGAGACTTTAGATTTCTCGAAAGCTGATCGCCTGACGACCACAGGCGTTGTCGTCAGCAACGGCGAGATTCATGACAAAGTGTTAGCAGCTCTGAAAGCGGCTGGTTAAAGAAGTCGTTTGCTAAATCGTTCGTTCAGCTCTTTGAGAAAAAGGCCAAGTCGTAGAAGCTTACGACTTGGCCTTTTTAGCGTGTCTTTCTGCGTGCTCAATCTCATTGCTGTTGGGAACTCGTGCCGAGC
Source organism: Cyanobacteria bacterium J06598_1 (assembly GCA_038529685.1). Classification (GTDB taxonomy): domain Bacteria; phylum Cyanobacteriota; class Cyanobacteriia; order Phormidesmidales; family Phormidesmidaceae; genus Phormidesmis. Next base: position 859 of record JBCBDN010000154.1, read on the forward strand.
ACTAAGCCTTGACGGCTTCTCGCTTGGCTTTCGCAGATTTTTCTTCGTCGCTGTTGAGTGCGGCCCTGCCTAACCCTGGCAGCAAACGCTTTGCCATTTCGGGGCTTTCTTCTAGCAAAAACTGTAGAAAGGTTTCGGCTACAACAGACAGCTGCTTTCCAGCTAAATTGGCGACGTACCAGTTGCGTTCAATCGGGAAACCCTGCACGTCGAGAATTGCGAATTCGCCAGTGGTCCCTTCAGAGATGATGGTGTGTTGAGAGAGCACGGATATGCCGAGGCCGCCTGCGATCGCCTGCTTAATCGCTTCGTTACTGCCAAGCTCCAAGCTCACTTTCACTTTGATGTCCTTTTCTGTGAACAGCGTCTCCACCGCTTTGCGCGTACCTGAACCGGGCTCACGCATAATGAATTTCTCATTGTTGAGCATTTCGATCGGAATGTTCTTTTTACGGGCCAGCGGATGGCTAGTGGGCGCCAGTACAATCAGCGGATTTTCTAAGAAGGGATGTACGTTAAGGTCGGGCTGGTCAGGGGTTTGGCTAATGATGTAGAGGTCGTCTTCATTGGCGACCATGCTTTCACGCAAGCACTGATGATTGGTGACCTTTAGCGAAATATCAATACCGGGATATCGCTGACAAAAGGGTCCAAGCAGCCGGGGGACGAAGTACTTGGCGGTGGTAATGACCGCGAGCTTGAGCTGCCCTTGTTTCATGCCTTTGAGGTCAGCCACAGACATTTCAAATTGCTCTAGGCCGTTGAAAATTTCTTGGCAGGTAGAAAGCAGCTTTTGGCCGGCTTCAGTGAGATACAGCCGCTTGCCGATTTGCTCAAACAGAGGAAGCCCTACCGACTTGGTGAGCTGTTTCACCTGAATAGAGACCGTGGGCTGTGTGAGAAAGAGTTCCTCAGCGGCGCGGGTAAAGCTACCGTGGCGAGCAGTGGCTTCAAATACTTTGAGCTGGTGGAGCGTCGCGTGAATCACAGTGGGTGTACCTCTAGCTTGTTTGCTTGGCTACGGCATTGTCGCCAATAGCGAAGCACCATAGTTCTTATTTTCTTTTATAGAAACAAGTCTATCAAAGAATTAAAATATTGCTGACTTTTTCTATGGTTTGAGTATTTTTACGTAATTTTTGGTGGAATCTACTGCTGCTGGCGTGCTTTTTTTGAGCATTTGGCAAACGCTATCCGAGTAAAACCCGACATAAAAAAAGCACGCATCTATAAAGATGCGTGCTCTTCGGTTAAAGCTATTCTCTGTCTAGGTCGAATACTTTTAGTAGATAGAGGTGCGTTTGAGTAGAAGACTGTACCAGCAGTATGCTACTCAAATTAGGCGACCCTATCTTTTGGAGCTGGTCCGGCCACCGTAGGTAACTACACGATTTGCGCTGTTAACTGACGAGTCATTTGCCGGAATCATGATCGCCTCAAAGGATTTGGGCTGCTCGCCTAAGAAGTAGGTTGGCAATTCCGAGATGACTGCTGCTACCCAGCCAACAACAATGAGCGATACTAGAATTGTGATCATCATAAAGATGCCTCCAATCAGCTTGTGTAAACTATTGTAACGCCATTTGTTAATTAGTGTTTACATTTGTTGAGCTAATAAGGAAAGCGGTTCATTTACATACCTCAGGTTGAAGCAGGCTCTATTTGAAGCAGGCTCTATATCTGCAGGGTTAGCTCTCATTGAGAGCTGGTGGTGCTCGTGGTTGATGAGAGAGCGTTTACGTTTGCTTAATCATTCTCTGTCTGGACGCTGCTTTGGGGATTGGATCTTAGGTGATTTATGCCGGTTTATTTTTTTTGGGGTGCCGATGAGTTTCGGTTGAAGAAAGCGGTGACAGACCTGCGCGATCGCGCCCTCGATCCAGCCTGGACTAGCTTCAACTACGACCGAATTTCTGCGGACGCGACAGATGCCCCTATCCAGGCGCTCAATCAATCAATGACGCCTCCATTCGGCATGGGTCAGCGATTTGTGTGGCTAGCCGATACCACTATTGGGCAAAAGTGTTCGGAAGCACTGCTCGAAGAAATGACGCGGACGCTGCCACTGGTGCCGGAAACAGCGGTGCTGCTGTTTACCAGTGCAAACAAGCCAGATGGACGGCTGAAATCGACCAAGCTATTGAAAAAGCATGCTGATGTGCGAGAGTTCGCGCTGATTGCGCCCTGGCAGAACGATCAGCTTTTGGGCCAGGTGAAGCGAGTTGCTCAGGAAATGAACCTGCGGCTTAACCCTGCATCGGCAGAGCTGCTAGCTGATGCGGTCGGGGCTGATACGCGCAGGCTTTATAACGAAGTAGAGAAGCTAACGCTGTACTGGAGTGCTGATGGCGTGGTAAAAACAGAGCCGCTACCGCCAGAGGTGGTCACTCAGCTGGTGGCTGTGAGTACCCAAACGAGCTTTCAGCTGGCGGAAGCGTTGATTTCAGGTAAAACGGACCAGGCGCTGAGCTTAGCGACTGATTTGCTAGGTAACAATGAGCCCGCGCTGAAGGTTGTGGCGACGCTGGTGAGTCAGTTTCGGGTGTGGCTTTGGGTGAGCCTGTTAGCTGCTCAAGGCGATCGGGATGTGAAGGCGATCGCGAAAGCCGCAGAAATCAACAATCCCAAGCGAGTATACATTTTGCAAAAGCAGATTCGCGGGTGTGCGCCCAAGCAGTTTCAGCAGGCTATGTCGCTGCTGCTAGCGCTAGAGTTTGCGCTCAAGCGAGGCGCACCCGCAGAAATTACGCTACAAACAAAAATGATCGAAATAGCGAACTGTTTCTAGAGCTCCGTCTCATAAAAGATGACTTCACTGGGCAGCGAGCTTGGAATCTCAGTAAATTCTCCTTCTTCTCCTTTGTCAACCATCACTAAAGCAAAGGTGAACGGTGATCCATCTGCCCAAGCGCCAGAAAGTGCGCCTTCTGAGAAACTCATTTCTCTGCCATAGATATGGAGAGTGCTGCCCGTTTCAAGCGTAATCGCTCCACCCGTAACAGTGACTTCTGGCGTTATGAATGAGCCACCATCAATCTCTACTCCCCAGATATGCGCTTCACTTTCGTCGGCCAAGTTAATGAAGCTGAAAGTGCCCCCTGTGATCCTGCCTTCATAGATGTGGATGAGGGGATGAAGCTACTCAAAGATTTCGATAGATACGTCCCTATAATCACATCACAAATTATAGAACTTCACTCCTGGAGCCGTGGTGTCTGGCCCTCAGAACGTTTGACCAGAACGTTTGACCAGAACATTTGGTCAAGAACGTTAGGCTCCCGTAAAATAGCCAGCACACCCTTGCTTGGAACCGCTTAGGAGCTACTTATCGTCATGGTTATTCAGAATTCTCATCTCAAAAGCACAGGTCGAAAGCAGTGCTCTCGCATTGCTTGGTTGGCTTGTTCTGTGGGCGCCCTGACCCTCACTCAGCTCAGTGTTGGGCTTACGACCTCTCAAGTGCCAGCAGCCTATGCCCAGTCTGTGACAGATAGCGATGTTGCCAACTACGCCCAAGCCGTTTTCGATATTGAAGCGAAGCGACTGGCTGCTTACGAAGCCGCCAGCGATATTTTGGCCGCTGCTGACAGCGAGCTCAGCATTTTAGATGTGCCGCTGAGCTGCACAAACAATCGCCTACGTGATATGCCCGAAATTCCTCGCCCTGATCGCGTTGACCTCAGAACCATACTGGTCACCTTTTGCAATGAAGCCAGCCAAGTTGCCGAAGAGAATGACCTCACACCGCAGCGCTTTAACGACATTACAGCGGCTCATCAAGACGATCCTGAGATAGCCGCTCGAATTCAAGACGCCATTAGTGCCCTCTAGTGCTGTCTAGAAGTCTAGATTGGCCTATCTGTCGATAGCTTTTTCAAAGCATCCTGTTCCTCAAGACGAAGTTTCAGCGATACACTGGTGTATTGTTCCGACTGGGCCCGCCCTTCGAGGCCCGCTTCTTATGCAATTTATTGACCAGGCCGAAATTGAAGTAGAAGGCGGTGCCGGTGGCGATGGCCTAACCGCCTTCCGGCGAGAAAAGTATGTACCCGCTGGTGGTCCTTCTGGTGGGACGGGTGGTAAGGGCGGCTCCGTTGTCTTTGTCACTAACTCCAACCTGCAAACCCTGCTCGACTTTCGCTACGCGCACAAGTTCAAAGCGCAAGATGGCGGCAAAGGCGGGCCTAAAAATAGAACGGGTGCCAATGGTGACGATCTGATCGTGGAGGTGCCCTGTGGCACATTGATATACGACCTGGATACCGATGAGTTGGTGGGTGATCTCACCGAGCCGGGACAGCGGGTGGTCGTTGCCCCTGGTGGTAAAGGCGGTCTGGGAAACAAGCATTTTTTGAGCAATCGAAACCGTGCGCCTGAGATGTCTCAGCGCGGCATCGGCGGCATGATTCGCCAGGTGCGCCTGGAGCTGAAGCTACTGGCCGAAGTTGGCATTATTGGCTTGCCCAATGCCGGTAAGTCGACCCTGATTTCTACGCTGTCGTCAGCTAAGCCCAAAGTGGCTGACTATCCGTTTACGACGCTGGTGCCGAACCTGGGTGTCGTTCGTAAGCCCACAGGCGATGGGACAGTATTTGCCGATATTCCGGGCCTGATTGAAGGTGCGCACGAGGGGCAAGGGCTAGGTCACGACTTTTTACGACATATTGAGCGCACTAAGCTGCTGTTGCATTTGGTCGACGGTACAGCCACCGACCCGGTTGAAGACTACAAAACGATTCAGCAAGAGTTGAATGCTTATGGCAGAGGGCTAGCCGATCGCCCACAGCTGCTGGCGATTAATAAAACAGACGCCTTGCTAGATGAAGAAGTGGATGAAATCGCAGCTGAGCTAGCGTCGCTCACCGGGGAGAGAGTCTTTCGGGTATCGGCGGTCAGTCGTCAGGGTACAGAAGGCCTTTTACAGGCTATTTGGCAGCTGCTGGATGAGACTAATCTGTTACTAAAAGCAGAGGCAGAAGCCGCTGCTCAAGCCATTATCGAATTCAATACACCGATGTTGCGGACGGATGTGCGGGCAGAAATGCTGACGGAATAGCGGGTTCGTGCAGTTTGCGCTAGTTTCAGTGGCTCGCTGCATGAGATTATAGAGCGATAGAGACGTGCGGAGAAAGGTCAATTCTATGAAAGATCTGATCAAAGGGCTAAGAGAGTTTCAAACAAATTACGTTCCTCAGCATAAAGAGCTGCTTCAGGAACTGTCCCAAGGTCAGCATCCTCGAGTTTTGTTCATCACCTGTTCTGATTCGCGGGTGCAGCCTGAGCTGATCACGCAGTCAGACCTAGGCGATCTGTTTGTTATTCGCAATGCGGGCAATATTGTGCCGCCCTATGGCGCGACCAACGGCGGTGAGGGCGCAACGATTGAGTATGCCATCAAGTCGCTAGATATTCAGCATATTGTGGTGTGCGGCCACACGACCTGTGGTGCGATGAAAGGTCTGCTGCAAGTGGGTGAGCTAGAGCATAAAATGCCGTTGGTGTACAACTGGCTGAAGCATACCGAAGCGACCCGTGAGCTGGTCGAAGAGCATTATGGCCACTTGCCTAAGGCGGAGAAGCTCTCGACCTTAGTCGCCGAAAATGTGCTGACTCAAATCGATAATTTGAAGACTTATCCTTCCGTGCGATCGCACCTCCACCGTAACGAAGTGCAGCTCCACGGCTGGATTTACAATATTGTCGATGGCACTGTACTCACCTATGACCGGGCCAACCACACCTTTGTTACCATTGCAAATTCTCCGCTAAGCGATCGCGTAGAAACGCCACCAGTGGCCTACCAAGGCCACGGCTCCTCACGGCTGGCTCAGGGGCAGCGCGATCGTATTTTCCGAGGCTCCCCCGCCTTCTACAATCGCTAGCCCTTGTGTAAACAAGCAAAACCGTCTTCTCATAAAAAAGGCTGAAAGCACTATCGCTTTCAGCCTTTTACTTTGTCTTCTTTCTCCTCAAAAGAGTTCGAGGTCAGCCCTAAACCAGCGCCACTTCCTCTTGCGGTGAATTGAATGCCCCTGAGCACACCACGCCCTTACTCACATCCAGCGTCACAATCGTTCCATTGCGGATAATTTCCGTCGCCTTCTCCACCCCAACAATCACCGGAATTCCTAGCCGCAGACCCAGCACCGCCGCGTGGCTCGTTAGGCTATCGTCTTCTGTAATGATGCCGCCCGCTCTGCGAATCGCATCTACATAGTCCGCGCTCGTACGAGGCACCACCAAAATCTCGCCCGTGTGGAAGTCCTTAATCGCCGCCGTATCGTGGGCAATGCGAGCCCGACCGCTCACCGACCCTTCACCGACGCCCTGGCCTTTACCCAGCACCGCCGTCACGACTTCCACTTTAACTAAGTCCGTAGAGCCCGAAACGCCCTGCAGTGTCCCAGCGGTCATCACCACGAGGTCACCGTCATTTAGCAAGCCGTCCTCCTGAGCCACATTCATCGCCGCCTGGAACGTTTGGCCCGTAGACGGTAAGTCAACTACCAGCAGCGGATTGACACCCCACACCAGCTGAAGCTGTCTTGACACATCCACCAGCGGCGTCACGGCCAAAATCGGTGCTCGGGGCCTAAACTTCGACACATTGCGCGCGGTTGCTCCGCTGCGGGTCATCGTCATAATCGCTGAAGCCCTCAGCTGATTGGCAATTTGGCTCACCGCCTGACTGATGGCATTTGGAATCGTATGGCTCTTGCTAAATTCCTCATGGACCTGCTCCATCTGTTCCTGCTCGGTGCGCTTGGCAATGCGAGCCATCGTTGCCACCGCTTCTACTGGAAAATCGCCCACGGCAGTCTCATTCGAGAGCATTACCGCATCTGTCCCATCAAAAATGGCGTTGGCCACGTCAGACACTTCTGCTCTGGTCGGGCGAGGACTATCCACCATACTGTCCAGCATTTGGGTCGCGGTAATCACCGGAATGCCCAAACGATTCGCGGTTGCAATTAGGCGCTTTTGTAGCACCGGCACATCTTCTGCCGGCAGCTCCACGCCTAAGTCGCCCCGTGCCACCATCACCCCGTCAGACAAAGACAAAATAGCGTCCATCTGCTCAATGGCTTCGTGCTTCTCAATCTTGACGATTACAGGCACCCGACGGTTCGTTGAGTTTTGAATAATCTCTTTGATTTCGAGCACATCTTGAGGATTGCGCACAAAGCTCAGTGCTACCCAGTCCACATTTTGATTCAGGCCAAACTGAAGATCTTTCTTATCTTTTTCAGTGAGTGCTTTAATCGATAAATAAACGCCTGGAAAATTGACGCCCTTACTGTTAGAAAGCTTCCCGCCTACCACGACCTCGCAAATGAGGTTGTGCTTCTCCGTATCCTTGTCGACGACTTTCATTTCTACCTTGCCGTCGTCGAGCAAAATGGTCGCCCCTGAAGGGACTTCTTCTACTAGCGGTCCGTAGGTCACAGAGCTCTCGGCTTGCGTGCCAGGAATCTTGCGACTCGTTAGAATGAATTTGTCACCGTTTTTCAGCTGGATAGAGCCATTTTCAAACTTACCCAGGCGAATTTTGGGACCCTGCAAGTCTTGCAAGATGCCGACGGGCTGCTGCAATTCAAAAGATATTTGACGGATCAGCTGAATGTTTTTGCGATGGTTTTCCTGGTCCCCATGAGAAAAGTTGAGCCTTAGCGTCGTTGCGCCCGCTTCTATCAAAGCTCTGAGTGTATCTGCGTCTTGGGTGGCAGGTCCAATGGTCGCAACGATTTTGGTTCGACGCAAAGCAGGCCGCGATGTGGGAACCTTTCCTAGGGAAAATCGCATACGTTTATCAGTGGAAATACAAGGGTTAAAACTTTGCTCAAACATACCATTGTGAGGCCCTCTCTATTGCGGTGAGATAGTCGCTACGTTCAGGTAACCAAGCTGAATTAGCCGGGGTTTAGCACATCACAGCGCACATCACAAAAGAGCTGACCAAAAACAAAAGTAGGCGAACAAGACTGTATGTGTCAGGGCTTAATCTATTCCTGATCGGTTACTCTGAGTGAACGTCACAAAACTTTATTATTCATCTCAGGTAGCGTATACTACCGAAGAATACAGATATGTTAAATGCGGTGTGAAGGAGCGAATATATGGTGTCGGCGGCAGTAGAGCCCATAGCGATGACCCGGCGAG
>JBCBDN010000155.1:0-8947 GCA_038529685.1 Cyanobacteria bacterium J06598_1
ATTAGCTAAAGTGTCAGAGCCTAAAGTGTTAAGACCTGAAGTATCTGGGGTTAAGGCACCAGAATCTGATGCAAGCCTCTTGGCCAAACGGCGAAGTCCCTTGATATCTTTAGAAAAATTAGGTCGGCGGTTCGCTCTAACTGAAGACCGGGCCGAGAAACGAGGTCCAGAAAAGCCAGGAGCTGGCTGCATATCAAACGTATCTGCATTATCAGCCAAGTTACCGAGAGTAGACTGAATGCGAGCAGATAGCTCACGGCCCATCGCATTATCTGGATAGTCTATAGACTCTAATCGTTCTGTCAGCTTTGTTAATCTGGTCTGATAGTTCTTCCGACGAGGCGAAAAAGAAGCCTTGAACTTATTTTCTAACCTTTCCAACAGATCTAAAGAAGTATTCAGTTTTTTTAGCGCATTGATATTGTCGTTACTTACCGTAGAGACCATGATCTATGTATGTTTACCTTGAATTTAACAAGGTAGATTTTTCGCACACCTAGGCCATGTATACACAGAAATATTTCCCCATACTGAGTAATCCTATAGTCCGAACAAGTTTAATTGATACAAAACCCGCCAAGGTATCAACCTATTGTTATGCACTTAACGCTTTACAGAGCGAAGGTTGCAGCTGATAGCCCAGGCTGAGCGTCAAGTCACAACAACTTAGGGGTCTTCTTCCTCAAAGTCATCGTCAAGCTCTTCGCCATCGCCATCCATCTCTTCTTTGAAGCCACGCAGCGTTTTACCGAGTGCGCCACCTAGCTCAGGAATTCTTTTGGGCCCAAACACCAAAACGGCGACTACCCCAATAATGACTATCTCTGGAATGCCCAAACCAAACATGACACCGGCTCCTACGTACGTAGCTTTGCTCCGAACCATCATAAACGGTTAGCGCTACGCCTACTATGGCGGATGCATCAGTGATGGTGACGCGATTCTAGCCAGGTGCGCAGCTCTAGTTCGGAGCAGTGAGCAATCCGCTGATCGCTCATAGGATCGTAGGCAAACCAGACGACGCCTTGCTTGGTCGATTTGGTCCAAATGCGGAGCTGCTGGGTGCCCGTGCAAAAGGCCAGCAGGTCTTGGGCAAACCGTTGAATAGCTGCTGATATGGAATTAGAAGTGCGATCTTCAGCAGGTAAAAGAGCGCAGCGAGCCACTGTAGGGGCCTGCCATAGCTGCTCTAGCTGAGATCTGTTGTGTGCGGTGGAGTGAGTCATGAAGCGTACCTGAACTCATTTGTGACTACAGCTTAAGCAGCCGCTCTGTTAGCGGCAAAGCACCCCATCAATAGGAGCTATGCAAAAGATAGATGTGCCTAGAGAGAAGAATCGCGATAGCCTAAAACCTAGCCACATCAGACAGACAAACCAGACAAGCAAACCGGACCCGCACATTGGAAATCAGCCATGGCCGGAAAACCCGCAAAAACGCTTCGAGAAAAAGTTAAGCTCTCTCAGCTCAGAACATTCGTTGCTGTTGCAACAACGGGCAGCTTCAGTGAAGCTGCCCTGCGGCTAGAGGTCAGTCAGTCTACCGTCAGCCATAGCATTGCGGCGCTGGAAAACGCCCTAGGCGTGATGCTGATTCACCGAGGCCGACAGCGGGCTTCTTTAACGCCCGTAGGCGAACGAATCTACGGGCAGGCTCAGCAGACGCTGTCGCTAATTGATGAGATGGGCAAGGAGGCAACTCGGGCTAGAGGGGTAGATGGTGGGCTGGTGAGGATTGCTGCTTTTCGGAGCTTGGCGAGTGAAATTTTGCCGGGTGCGATCGCCCACTTCCATCAGCACCATCCCAGCGTGCAGGTCACCATTATCGAATTTGAAAGTACCCAGGCCCTCGCTGACGCCCTCCACGAAGGCAAAGCCGACTTTTCTATGTCTACGCTCCTAGTAGGCGATGAATTTGAAACCTTCAAAATCATGGAAGACCTTTTCATAGCGCTATTGCCGCCCAGTTTTGAAGCCACCAGCAACCAAATCACTTGGAGCGACCTTCAAACCTATCCGCTCATTACCTCATCCAACGACTGCTGCACTGTCATCCGTCAGCATCTGCGAGAAGCGACGCCTCCCATCGAAGTAGACTACTTAATCTCTCATGACTCCACCGCCGTCAGCATGACCCGGCAAGGACTCGGGATTACCCTCATGCCAGAACTCGCAGCTCAGCCGGTCCCTAGCGAAGTTCGTATGACTAACCTACCGTTTAGCATCACTCGCCCGCTTGGAATCAGCTGGCTAAAAGACGCCCTGCTCACCCCCGCCACCTACGCCTTTCTCGATACCTTTCAGCACCTAGAAACAGCACAGCAAAAAGGGGCCCTACCATACAAGACGTCATTATCAGACACAGTGTCAAACCAAGCATCATCAAACCAGGCGTCATCAAACCAGGCATCAGGCTATAGTGACTCACGTGACAGCGTCCCCAGTGTAAAAACAGCGTAGGCACCAGTACAGCCAACAGGGCTATAAGAACCGTCGATGAGAAAACTGCTATTTTTACTCCCCGGAACCACTAAGCGCTTTTTTGCTGGGGGTCTCACCGCCGAACTCAACACGCTCAAACTCGCCCAGCAAATTTGCGAGGCTGAGGTGGTCACTTACCGGCAAAAAGAAAAAGATACGCTGTTTTTAAACGACGTGCTATCGGATAGCGGCTACCGCGACGGTATCTTTGTCGTGAGCTGGGGCTTTGATGTACCCAAGCTACTTAAGCGGTTAGGCGATCGCCCCACCATCTACCACGCTCACAGCACCGGCTACGGCTTTCAGGTACCGCCCAGAGTCCCCATCATCACCGTCAGCCGCAACAGCATGGGCTACTGGGGAGAAAAAGCCCTCAGCTCATTGATTTATTACCTGCCCAACGAGCTGTCGGCCAACATAGAAAACCGCCATCTCGATAGAGATATTGATGTGCTGGTGCAGGTGAGAAAATCCTCAGAATATCTTTTGCAGCAGCTTGTACCAGCCCTACAAACGCAGTGCAATCTAGTCTTGCTCGACGGGTATGTAGACGACCTGATTGGGCTATTTAACCGTAGCAAAATATACCTTTACGACTCAGCTGAATACTGGGGGCGATTTGGCCTAACCGAAGGCTTTGGTCTACCGCCTATGGAAGCGCTTGCCTGCGGCACCCAGGTCTTTTCAAGCGTTAACCACGCCTTGGCTGACTATTTGGATCCGGGCTTTAACTGCCACAAAATTTCTGGCTACGCCACTGGCTACGATGTCAAAAAAATTCTCCACGTGGCTCAAAACTGGGCATCTCAGCCCACCTTGCCCGATACGTTTTTTGCCCCCTACCGCCAGCAGCAGTTAGTGCCTCGGCTCGAAACCATCCTTCAAGACATCAACTTTTTCTTTGACTATCAAAAAACAGCACCGACTGATATCCCACAGCTCACGCAGCGTCGAATTGCCTCCCTCAGCGCCAAGCGCTTCTTTATTAAAGCGAAAAGCAAAGTGAAAGCAAAATTCAAAAAATAGCACTCCGGCACGCGCCATATCGCTGCTACGACTTCACTTCCTAAAACACATCGCTATCACAGCGACTTGAACAGTGCCTACGTAGTGTGCTGCCTTTGCCTGGTTAAAAAGCATCATCGTCCTGTCTGCATTTCTACTGAACTTATTTAGGATCTAGCAATTTTCACTGTTTCAACATATCAAGAAGATAGTTTTGTGCGTATGATGAGATTCGGTTGATTGTTAGCGATCAGTACCTGTACCTCTCCTATCAGACTTGAATCATACGGCCGTGATAATACGACCGTTGCTGAGTGAATCTTCTACCGCTCAAAGCCGCAACATTCTGGTCGAGAAGTCTTAGAAAGACCCGCAAAATAACGTGCTTACGATTTAGCGAGTTCTGTAGGGGCCCATCAAAAAATGTTGGGAACAATTAAACCACGTCTCACTTATTTAGCTATCAAATGGCTACCTTTTCTTCTCAATCTGTCGTTGCTGAACGCCTAGGCGAACACTACGAATGTCTGGGCCCTATCGGTCATCCCTTCGGTTATCAGCAGTTTCTCGCTAACGACACCAAACGTCATCGCCCCGTTGTCATTAAGTCTCTCGCCATAGAAGAAAACACGCCAACAGGCGATATTTGCTGCTTTGAGCGAGAAAGACACCTGATAGAGTCGTTAACGCATCCTACGATTCCTCAATATATCGATTCTTTTAGGTTTGAAGCGACAGAAGGCAAAGGCTTACTGCTCGTGCAGTCTCACCACGGCGGCCAAACGCTAGAAGAGTATATCGCCAACGGCAAAACATTTAGCGAGGCGGCGCTCAAGTCCATCGCTAAGCAGCTGCTACAGGGTCTTATTTATTTTCATGGCAAAGGCTTAGTCCATCGCGACATCAAGCCCAGTAATGTGGCTGTACACCTCACAGAAGCCGAAGTAGGGCAAGCCAGCTGGCTCAACCTCGGAACAGTGCAGTACATTCAGGCTCAAAAAACCGATGCGCTCGTTGGGACCTATGGCTACATGCCGCCAGAGCAGGTAGGCGGTCAGGCAACGTTTGCCTCTGATCTGTACAGCTTAGGCGCAACCCTGGTGTACCTAACGGTGGGCGCGCACCTGAGAGACTTGCCTCACAACGGACCTAAAGTTGAATTTGCCTGCTCTACGACTCGGCTAAGTGCTAACTTCCAGCGGTGGATTAACTGGTTGATTGAGCCGCGTGTACGCGATCGCCCTACCTCTGCCAAGAAGGCTCTCTCGGCACTCAATCAGCTCCCATTCGCCATGCTCAAGCGACAGATCACTCAGCACAAGCGCCCGCAGTTGCTGCCAGTACCCATCACCACTACCCACCGCCGCTATTACCAGCCTTTCTTCACCAAAATTCGAGCCGAAAAAGATGCTCACTCACTCAAGCTAACCATTCCTGCGGTGGGCTTTCGCTCTAATGCATTCCGGCAGGCCATGCCACCGACGCTGATTGGCTCGGCCATGCTAGGCGCCTCCCTTTACTTACTCAATTTGCTAGAGCTGTCTTTAACGCTGCTGACCAGCGTTCAGGGGCTAGCAACGCTGAGCGCACTCGTGCTAGCGATGGTGGGTTGCGCATATAGCTTTCGGTTCTTGAGCAATGGGCTCAGCCAGCTACAGAGCTGCTTGCTAAAAAAAGTACACATCCAAATCAATGATGATGTCCTACTGGTGTCCAATCAGTATTGGCTCAGGCCTGCTAACTATTTGGTCAACACCAAACGCGAGTGCATTTACAACATCAGCGCCCTTCCCGACGGCAGCGCCCTACGGATTTTGACTCACCACAACCGGACGCAGTCTTCTTGCCTGTGCTACAAGCTCACCGTGGATGATGTTGGCCTTAGCCGTCGTGATATTCGCTGGCTGACCTCCTTGCTTAACGACTGGAGCAATCGACTATAGCGTCTGTCGAGTTGCTTAGGACATGTTTATCGGCTGAAACCGTTGCAGAACAACAGGCAACTCGACTAGCAGCGGTGCGAAGATAGCGTCGCCTTGCGGCGCTAGGGAACGCGCACCAAGACAAACGTCCTAATGCATTAGGACGTTTGCTATATTAGGCAACAGAATCAGCCAAAAGGGGTTCTGGCAGCGCTTCGCCAGAAGATGCATACACGAGCGTCAGCGATTCCAACGCGCCAAGAAAGACCGTAAGTGGTTACTGAGAAGATAATGCGGACGTATTTTTGATTGCCGTACCGAGGCTGTCAGGCTGACGTTGAATCAGCGATCGCGCCATGACCTGAGCTAGCTTCTTTGATTCTTGGTTAATATCAAACTGCTCACGCACTTTCTGTGCGCCTTGGGTTCCTAGCTGTTGTCGCAGTGCGCTGTCTGACAGCAGTGCCGCAATCCGCTCGCGCAGCTGTTCGCCATCGCTCGGCGGGACCAAAAATCCGCTCACGCCATCTTCTACTAGCTCACTGATTCCAGCGATCTGCGTTGCCACTACTGGCACGCCAGACATCATGGCTTCCATCAGCACCACAGGCACGCCTTCTGCAAAGCTCGGCAGCACAAATACATCGGTTTGCTGTAGGTAATCTCTCACCGCTGACTGAGACTGATAGCCCACAAACTCTACTTGCTCAGCAAGTCCTAGCGCGGTTGATTGAGCTTCCAACATGGCACGATCGGGGCCATCCCCCACGACAGTCAATCTCACCGTCGGTATGGTTGCTTTTAGCTGAGCCAAGCTGTCTAGCAGAATAGGCAACCCTTTAACAGCAGCTAAGCGCCCAACGAAGAGTAAGTGACTGCCGCTATCTGAATGAGTTACCGGCTGAAATTGAGTGGGGTTAACCCCGCAGTGAATGATATGCAGCCTATCCCAGATGTCGTAGGGTGCAAAAACCATCGCCTGGGAGCGGCAGTAGTTGCTGATGCAGGAGACAAAGCTGGCTCGCTTCATTTTTTCATCAATTCGCCAGCGGTGAGGCTCAAAGAAAATGGCTGGGCCGTGGAGAGTGAAGCTGTAGCTAAAGCCGCCTAGCCCGGCTGCCAGCATGGCTACTGAGCAGCTGGTGTTGCCAAAGTGATTGTGGAGGTGGTCAATGTCCCTTTTTTTAACTTGATCGGCAAGGGTGCCTGCTTCTATGAAGTAAAACAGCTGGTAGAGCAGTCCTTTGAGGTCGGGCTGACGGGTTTTGAGGGCAAGGGCGAGCGCCCTCAAATACCGCCCTGGACTCCCCACTAACAGAGACAAATGCGCCTTCACCACACCCATCAGATTCGACGGCACCCCTTTTTCAGACAAAATGTAGAACGTGTTCTCCCGCTCACTCGCCTGTTCAGGCCCAACAATCTGTTTGTCTTCGGGGCGGCGCACCGCAAAGGTGTGGACTTCTATGTCGTGCGATCGCAGTCCTGCCACCTCACGCTGAATAAACGTATCGGTTGCCCGAGGGTAGGTGCCCGTCAAATAAGCAATCCGCATTTAGGCCACCTGAGAAACTTTGGCAGCTTCCACTTCAGCTACGGCAAAATGATCGCGATCGTCCAGGCTACGGGCGATCGCAGCCTCCATACCAAAACGTGGCGCCCAGCCCAAACACTGCTTCAGCTTCTGATTGCTGTACTTCAAAGACTTAAAGCGAGCGTGCAGCCTAGCCGGAATAAGTACCCCCGGCAGCTTTGCATTGCCCCCCAGCAAGCGCTGGTTGACTGCCCAAGCCAAATTGCCAATCAGCCGCATCACCGTCCAGTTCACCGGCACAAATTTCGGCGGATTCGGCACCTGAGCCAGCAGCGCCTTTGCATATTCGCGCTGAGTCGGTGGATGATCGTCAAACACATTGATCGTTTGGCCAATGGCAGCTTCCTGCTCAGCAGCCATCACAATCGCATCAGCGCAGTTTTCTACATAGGAGAGCGGCAGCCGGGAGTACGCACCAATCCTGAGCCAAGAGCCTTCTCCTAGGCTCGCACCTAGACGGGCAGTCCACAGGTTGTCTTGGCCGTAAATGACGCCGGGGCGCAAGATAGTGACTAAGCCGCTTTGCGATCGCGCAAAGTCTCGCACTAGCTTTTCTTGCAGCAGCTTGGTTTGCGCATACTCATCGCGCCAGGCCGGGACTTTGACCAGCGGCGAAGATTCATCTAGCGTAGAGCCGCTGCGCATATTGATGTAGTCATACACAGAGAACGTGCCGATCGCCACCAATCGCTTAATGTCAGTATCGATCATCGCATCTAGCAAATTTTCGGTCGCGAGCACCGTGCCGCCAAACTGCGCATAAAAGTCTCCTGCCTTAGAAGCTGCCAAGTGCAGCACCGCGTCAGCACCTGCCAAAGACTCGGCAATACCTGCACGCCGCCTAAGGTCTAAGCGGGCAAACACCACATTGGGATGAGTAGACCAGGTAATTTTGGAAACATCCGTAGCAGGGCGCACCATTGCCCGTACCTGGTGACCTCTGCGCAGTGCGGAAGCCACAACATATTTGCCCAAATAGCCAGAGGCCCCAGTCACTAATAACTTCATACGAACTTTTCTCCTGCGGCTCAACGGCCCTACATATAGGTGTTTCAATAGCGACGAATCAAACCAAACTCAAACTCTCGGATGCCTGAGCGCGGCGCTGAGAGTGATTTCGTTCCCACACCTCCGCTTGGCGCACGTTCAAAGCATCTGTTGCAGCCGATTTACCTTTGGTCAGGCACTGCCACTGATACTCTCGTAAAAACCGGCGAAAGGCCAAATCGTCGTAACGAGCCTCCCCTGTTGCCATCGATTTCACATAGCCGTAAAACATCATGCCACCACCCACCACATAGGGCGGCACCATCATCCGATACACCGCACTAGCCGCCATGTAGGGTAGGCCTGTCCCCATAAAATACTGACCAGAGCCGTGGCGGGTTCTGCCGGTAAAAATGCTTTTTTGGCTAGAGCCCATAGGCCGCAGATGAATAAATCGCAGCGCGGGTTCATCCCAGCTCACCGCAATCCAGCCGAGCATTCGGCAGCGGTGGCAGTCGATACCATCCCACATTACTTGGCGGACAAAGCCACCAATCTCTTGGAAGCAGCTCGTACGATAAAGCTTGATCATGCCGACTGAGTTTTCGTCGCCGCAGCGCTCACTGATAAGTTCGCCATTGGGACCAGGAAAATAGGGCTTGCCGCTACAGGTGCCGATACGAGGGGTCTCTTCCATTCGATTAATCAGCATTTCAAAGTAGGTCGGTGGAATATCTAAATCCACGTCGAGCTTACAGATGTAGTCATAGTCGTTCGGGTCGATGGCCTCGTAGCCTGCATAAAACGCCTCGATCACACCAGGGCCAACGCTTCTTTGGCCGCGATCGCGCCTCTCCACCACCTGAATAAAATCGTGCTGAGCTGCCGCCGCCGCAATCACATCCTGCGTACCGTCCGTCGAACCGTCATCTACAATCACCCACTTCGCTGGCCGCAAA
>JBCBDN010000156.1:0-8920 GCA_038529685.1 Cyanobacteria bacterium J06598_1
GAAGCGATGGGTGGTAAGGTTCAGTTCATCAGTATGGGCGAAGGTCTGGGCTCAACGGTGACCTTTACGGCTATTTTGTATCAAGAGCCTGTGATGGAGCTAGGTGGAGCAGCGCCCGCAGAATAGTTGTCAGGTTAGTGGCAAGGTTGCTGTTTTATCTTCTTGCTCTTACGCCAAGAAACTTACTCTTACGCCAAGAAACTTGCTCGTGCGCTTTTGGTGCTTGCTAGCTTGTGTGCGAGCTGCGGCCAGTCTTCGGTTTCTAGTTGCTCAATGGTGTGGGCGATTTCTTGCTGATATCGTTTGAGCGATCGCAACACCTCAGTCCGGTTATACTGCGCCATCATCAGTCCCAGCTCAGGATTACCGCCACCCACTCGGCTGGTATCGCGAAACCCTGAACTTGCTAATGCCTGTGACAGCTTTTGGACCCCTTCGTCTGGCTCATGCACGGCTGCGGAAATCAAACTGCTGCTTACCATCACCGGTAGATGAGAAATCCAAGCGACAGCGCGATCATGAGCTTGTGGTGTGCAGTGATACAGTCGAGAGCCCAATTGCTGAGTGAGCTGCTCTAAAACCGCGATCGCCTGCTTATCCGTTTTCGTACTGCCTGCGTCTACGGGCGTGATTACATAGGCATTTCCCTGAAAGAGTCCCTTCTCAGCGGCCTCGATCCCGGCCTCACTTTTGCCACTCATGGGATGCCCGCCTACAAACAGGGGCCAGCGTTCAGTCGCAGCTTCTACGATGGCAGCTTTCACCGATCCCACATCTGTAACGATTGCGTTGGATGCAAGCACCTTTGCGAGTTGGGTAACGGTTGGCACAATTGCTGCAATAGGCGTACAAACAAACACCACCTCACAGGGCTGTAGCGCAGTCAGTTCGATACTAGCGACATCTACAATCTGTGCTGCTAGCGCTTGTTCACAGGTGCGGGCGCGACGTGCAACCCCGATGACCTGATGGCCCACTGCTCTGAACTCCAGCCCAAGGCACCCACCAATCAGCCCTAGCCCAACAATCCCAATTTTCATTCAGTGCGATCGCTCCATAACGATGTGTCACAATAAAAGCCGCTAACCCGATTGGCTACCCCATTTTTATTTGCCTTTGCCCGTGATCGAAACAGAAGTGCATCAGCGCCTTCGGGCTTACCTACGAGAGCAAGGACATACCCAGTGGCCTCACCATCTCACTATGGCAAGGCTGGTGGCAAGAGCGCTGCGAGTCGGGCGCAGTGCCTTGATCCAAATCGACAGCCTTGCGGCTTATCAGGGCACCCATCGGCTCAGCTACCTGATCCCAGCCTTGCTTTGGCCAGAGCCCGCTGTTTTAGCGCTGCCTGACCCCCTGATGGAAACGGTCTTGCATCAAGATATTCCGAACTTACAGCAGAATCTTCCCGTGATTAAGTCGGTGCAGGTAGGAGCCTGCTGGCCTGGTGACGACTTTCGGGGACTGCTGGTGACCTCTGCCCAAGGGTGGCTGCGCGATCGCCTTCAGCACCAAACTCGCTTCCCAGACGGCATACCTACTCTGATTGACGGTGTCAGCGATTTGGAGGGTTGGATTCGCGATGCTTTGAGCATTACCCTATCCACTCAAGACTGGGACGCGCTGATGCTGGCTTTTCCAAGTCAGCGCGATCGCATTCGCGACCTGCGCGTACAAATCACCCACGCCATTTTTCAGCATCCCGCTAATCCCTACAGCTGCCACCTCATTACGCCTCCAGAACAAGACCTGCTAGAAGCGCTGCACAGGCTGCTGTTGGACTACGGAGACGTTAGCCATATGCCGCAGTGTTGGCAAACGTTTTGGCAGCGCTTTTTTCAGCCCGAGCGTCTGGCCTGGAGCCAGCTCAACCGTTCTTTGGGAAGCGTGACGCTGTGCTGCGGCCCCACTGAGATAGACCAAACCCTCGAACCCCTTTGGGTGCGGCAGCCAGTTGTCTTAATGGGGGCAGCGCTCGATGAAGACAAAAAAGCCAATCGATATCGGGCGCGGCTGGGCTTGGGCGAAATGACCTGCTTGCGGTTTAGCCCAGACCGTCACCATGACCTCATTCAGCTGTACTTACCTGAGCGGCTGCCGATGCCCAACACGAGCCACTTCCAATCAGCGGCCCTACAAGAAATTCGGGCCCTGCTCGGCGCTAGCTGCCATCCAGAATATTCGGCGTCTCAAGCACTATCACCTACGGTGATCATTGTGGGTGATGTGCCCCTCAAGGCCCAGTTTGCTTCCGTATTAGCCTCTGAGCTGGGGTCTAGGGTACAGCTCGAATCCTCTGTAGATAGTCAGGGCGTACTGATCACCGGCTGGAACTACTGGCAAGCCCATCAGGCTGACTATGCACCGCCGAGGCTACTGATTGTTGTTACCCTGCCGATTCCTTCTCTCGAAAACCCTTTGGTGGCAGGTCGAGTCGCTACCTACAAGAAACGACGGCAGGACTGGTTTAAGTCCTACTTACTCCCGGAAGCTCTGAGTACTTTGCAGCGGGCGATCGCCCCTGTCCGTTCCCACAAGAGTAAACAAGGTGAAGTAGGCGTCGTTGCCCTGCTCGACAACCGTGTTAACTACCGCAGCTACGGTAGACAAATTCTGAGTGCCCTCAGCCCTGCCGCTCGTAGCAGCTACTTAGACCCTACGTGGTTTCATTCCACCGCCTTTCCTACGACGGCCTGGTCCGAAGAGAACCAGACTTAAACCCTAAACAAATAATAATTTAGCGGCTGAAGGCTGCAATTTCTCCTGGCTATGTCGCTATCATGAGTCCCAACAGTCACTTATCCAAGCATCAGCCATGGGAGAATCCAGACGTCGCAAAGCAGAACTTGGCGAGAGCTACGGTCAGCCAGAACCTGTTATAAAGGGCCTGCCTATCAGTAAGGATACTGCTGCCAAATTTGTGACCTGGAGTAGCCGAGGGGCGTGGGCTGGCATTATTTTGATGATTGCCGCGTGGCTTACGATCCGATTTGTCGGGCCAGGATTTGGCTGGTGGACCCTCGCAAACTAACGAAGCTAGCGGAATAATTACACCACCGTAACAATCAAAATTGCTGATTATGATTAAAGTGGTTGAAGAGTAGATAAGTTGCATGTGTTTTCGTGCATAGAGGTGCTGCTTAAAACGTAGGTTATGTCAACTTTTGTCATGATTTACCCTCTATCAAGGGTCTATCCCCTCAGTCATCGCTTATTGCGCTAGAACGGAGTGGCAATAGACACATACATAGGATGCATACCGAGAAGGGCGTCATACCTCTCCGTCTCAAATATAGGATGTGGCCTTTAGTTGATTGCTTGCAATGTTTGGCAAGCGTTTTACTAAAGCCACCTCTTAGGCGGCCTCTCTCAAAAAAAGCTCAAATAAAAGCGGTGATTGTATGCTCTGCGGGATTCTACTGAATGGCGCAGTTAGCTTTCTTTCAAGCATTTGCCAGAACTCACTGATTCCACTGTAGATACGTCCTCAGATGGTTTTAAACCAGCTCTAGTTAAGATACAATCGCTACAACTTAACAAAACTTAAGCTGATACGCTCAATGGCTGATGTTCCTGAATGTCTAGTGGGAACATTTCGATATCTGTGAATAAAAGTTGTTACAAAACTTCTTGTTTCAGTTGAGGCTGCATTGACTCTGCCCGCAGAGCGATTGCTAAGCCATGAGTGAAAGCGTAAGTTCCTGCTAAAAGGAACTTGTTAAGAAAGTATTAAACAAAATGTGTAAAATTATTTAATGGTGTAGAGGAAAGACAATGTTTGTCAGACTTGCAGATCAACACCGGCAGTTCGTTCAAGATCTCGTTTTGAACTTGAAAGCGTTGGCGGTAGTGCTAGAGAAAAGAGGGTACTTAGCCTCTTGTTATACCTGTGGAGATGAGCTCAACAGCGCCTCCTTTATGGTGAGCCTGGGTGGGGATCATCTTATTCGGTTTTTGGTTTCTGACTATGGCATCACATGGACAGAAATGCGGGATGACCGAGAGCTCATGAAGTTAGAAGGCGCTGAAGCGATTAACCAGCTTCAGGAGCTTGCCAATCTGATTAAGTATCAAGTTGCGCCCGCTGAGTGCAAAGTCGTCGCTTAGGCTGCTTTGTCATTGAGCTTTTTCGCGGCATGTATATTATTTCAATGCCTGTACGAAGTTTGTTCTCTTTAGCGTTTGACTTTATTTTCTCTACTCAACATTTTTATCTGTAAAAACGTGATGAAAAATGGAGTGTAGAGTCTAAAAAACAGAGCGGCCGATCACAACTATCCACAACTATGATGCTACTTATTAAGAGTCTGGGCCTTCGGCCTAGGCTTTTTGTGTATCTAAGCGCGATTTGGCTGTGCTGTTGGCAGTCTTGCTCAGGGCTAATCTTGTTCAATCCTGAGGCTGTAGTTGTTCTCGCACTTGACCCTCAATAGCTTGTGCCAGGTCTGGGTGTTTGATGAGGTGGCGGACGGCGTTGTCTCTGCCTTGGGCAAAGTTGCTGTCTTGGTAGCTGTACCAAGCACCTCGCCGAGTGATGATTCCGAGCTGCTCTGCTAGGTCTACGACGCATCCAACTGTGGAAATTCCGTGGCCAAAGAGGATGTCAAACTCGGCTGTACGAAAGGGAGGGGCGACTTTGTTTTTAACGGTTTTAACTTTGACGCGAATGCCAAAATTTTCGTTGCCTTGTTTGAGGGTTTGCACGCGGCGAATATCGAGCCGGACGGAGGCATAGAACTTTAGTGCGTTCCCGCCAGTAGTCGTCTCTGGATTGCCGTAAACCACGCCAATTTTTTGCCTGAGCTGATTGAGAAAAATAACGGTGCAGCCTGACTTGCCAATGTTGCCAGTGATTTTTCTCAGGGCTTGGCTCATGAGTCTGGCTTGGAGGCCCATATGCGAGTCTCCCATTTCACCTGCGATTTCGGCGCGGGGCACCAGTGCTGCTACAGAATCAATTACAACAATATCAACCGCAGAGGAACGCACTAGCTGATCGGTAATTTCTAGCGCCGTTTCTCCACAGTCGGGCTGAGCGATCAGCAGCTGGCTCGTATTTACGCCAATCGCTGCGGCATAAACGGGGTCTAGGGCATGCTCGGCATCAATAAAAGCTGCCGTGCCGCCGCTGGCTTGGATAGATGCGATCGCATGTAGTGCCAAAGTGGTTTTCCCGGCACTTTCAGGCCCAAATATTTCAATCACCCGCCCTTTCGGTAGCCCACCACCAAGCGCGATATCCAAAGGCAAGGCGCCAATAGGGATCGCTTCAACCTTGAGCTTATTAGTCTCGCCTAGGCGCATGATGGAGCCCTGCCCAAAATTACGCTCAATGGTACTGAGCACTTGACCTAGCGCTTTCTCCTTTTCTTTGGCTTGACGCACCTTTGCGGGTTCTTTGGCGGGCTCTTTGGCGGGCTCTTTGGCTGGAGTAGATTCGACGACAGACAGGGGCTGAAGAGACTGGGCCATGACAAACCAGATAGGGACGAGCTTAAAACGTATGTACTAACTTTTAGCTGATTTACTCGAGTCTGTCCAGTGGAATGTGAGATATTTTTAGAGGAGATATTATTCGTCGCTGCTTGCTATCAAAACGCTTGCGGATAAAAGCAGCCAACAGGCAAAAGAGCGTTAAACATGACAGACATTGCTTCTAGCTCAACAACTGATTTGGTTATCGGTGTTGCTGGCCTGACAGACTATCTCAAGCTGCTGCTAGAAGAAGACGCGCAGCTGCGAAAAATTTGGGTGACCGGAGAAGTCTCAAGTGCTCGTGACCACCGCCAAGGGTGCTTTTTTACTTTGCAGGAGCCCGATGGTTCAGCCGCAGTGAACTGCGTAGTGTGGCGCTCTCAGCTCGCCCGCCTCAGTTCCGTACCTGTCATTGGTGAGCAAGTCACTGTGCTCGGCCAAATCCGGCTGTATCCCAAGCGTGGTTCCTACCAGCTCACCGTGTGGCAGGTGCTGCCAGCTGGCGCGGGCTTGCAGGCCCTACGCTACAAGCAGCTCAAGTCGCGCTTAGCGGCTGAGGGCTTGTTCGACCCAGCCCGCAAACGTCCGCTACCGGCTTATCCGCAAACGTTGGCCGTCATCACCTCGCCTGAAGCCGCCGCCTGGGGCGACATTCAGCGAACCCTGATGCAGCGTAATCCCAGTGTGAGCGTGCTTCTCTCCCCAGCGACAGTGCAAGGCGCGCAAGCACCCGCTTCTATTGCGAATGCGTTTATTCGAGTGGCCAAAGACGGTCGGGCTGATGTTGTGATTTTGGCTAGAGGCGGCGGCGCTGCTGAGGACTTGGCCTGCTTTGACGATGAGCGGGTGGTCATGGCGATCGCAACTTCGCCTGTTCCTGTGCTCACTGGCATTGGCCACCAGAGAGACGAGTCCCTTGCAGATTTGGTCGCAGACGACTGCGCTCACACGCCTACAGCTGCTGCCGAGCAGGTAGTACCCAGCTTAGATGAGCTCTATGGTGAGCAAGCTCACTATCTCCAGCGAGTTGGTCGAGTATTGGCCCATCGATTACAGTCGGCTCAGCAGCAGGTGCGATCGCTCCAGACTCGGCTTCAGCGTCTCCGTCTCGATCGCCAAATTGCCCAGCATCGTAAAGACATCAGCTGGCAGCGACAGCAGCTGATTGCTAGCCTCACTCAGCGACTTCAGCTCGCTCAGCACCAGCACCAGCTCCTACAAGAAAAGCTTACAACCCTAGACCCAGAAGCTGTGCTCAAGCGAGGTTACGCCGTGGTGAGCTCAGCCGGTAGAATTGCCACTACGGCCAAGCAACTCCCTCCCGGCAGCGCAATTGATATTCGCTTGGGCGCGGGTCATCTAAAAGCCGTGGTCGTCGAAGCGGATGTTGAGTCAGGAGTCTCTGACTAGCCTCTCTAACCCACAGATTTACAGATTTTTGAATCTACAATTTTTATCTCTAAAAAAGCCCAATGCCCCGGACCCCTAAAGACAAAACCACTCAATCGAAGCCCCAATCGCAGTCTCAACTACAGCCAGAATCACAGCCAGAAGACTGGAGCTATGAGCAAACGCTCAGTCAGATAGAGTCGATTACCCATCAGCTAGAGACGGGTGATCTGCCGTTGGCAGAGGTGTTTGAACAGTTCTCTGAAGCGGTGAATGCCCTACAGCAGTGCGATCGCTTTTTGCAAGCGAAGCAGGCTCAGGCCTCACTACTGATTGAGACCCTAGTCGATAGTGAGGACAGCTAGCCGCTAAAAGCGCCCGTTAGCAACCCCGTTAGCAACAGGGGTGCGTATTGTTTCTGCTGGCGTTTCCTGCTGACTGTCTGCCCATCCTGGAACAGCGCGCGCCGCATTCACAGACGCTGCGACTGAGTGAGCTTGAGAGGCTCTCTCGGCTTTTGAGCTATTGGAATTACTAGGGCCTATATGAATGGGCAGTAGAATTTTAAACCGGGTGCCTTGATTCGGCGTGCTATCAACCGAGATGCTCCCACCCATTCGTTCTACAAGCTGATGGACGAGTGTAAGTCCTAAGCCGCTGCCGCTGCCATGAGACACCTGATAAAAAGCTTCAAAAAGTCGGTCGAGGTCGTTCTTGGCGATGCCACCGCCCGAATCTTGTATGGTCAACGCCATAAAGTGCTCGCCCTCAGCAGCTGCCGATACCCATACTCGACCGTTCTTTGGCGTGATTTGAATGCCGTTGTTGATTAGCTGAATCACGATTTGCTTGATTTCCGCTTCGATGCCAGAGATCTCCACCAGGTTGTCTGGGACAGTGTACGCCAGCATAATGCCGCGCTCTTCAGCAATAGGCTGATAGGTACTTACAATTCCTGGAATTAAGTCAGAAAGCTTTATGGCTTGGGGTTTACCCATCGGTTTGGTTTGAATTTGCAGCAGCTCAACGATGTTGTTAATCAATCCTTGCTGCTGTTCACACTGGGTCGAAATCATTTCTAAGTAGCGCTGTCTTTGCGCTAGCTTGAGCGTGGGCGCTCCTAGCAAAGTGAGCGCTGTTTTGATAGTGGTAAGCGGCGCCTGAAGTTCTTGCCTTGCCTGACTCAAAAAGTGGGTTGAAATAGAAGGACTGGCAGTAGCTGGCGGGGCATCGGGCGCGGCTAGTCGAGTTTCACTGAGCTGCGATCGCAAATCTTCTTGGAACTGAAGCTGCCAAGTCAGAAAAGCTTCCGAAAGCGGCAGTATATTTTGGCCTAGGGTTTTGGCTGGGAATGATCGCTCCCACTGGCTAAGCGCTGCTGCCGCTGCAATCAACCGCTCGTCTGTTAATCCTTCAGAGACGTGCGCAGCTGAAGGTAGTCCCGTTTGCGGGATGTCGGATTGGCCTGTAGCGGCCGCCGCTTCGAGTTTGGTGGCTGCTGGCAGACTGTTTTCCAGGATTTTTTTGATGCCGCCAGACAAAGCACTCATCGTACGAGAGCTCGTTGAGCAGTACAGGCGTAGGTTTCGCTTATTGGCTGTGTCTGGTGGTGCAGGGACGCGAGCGGCCAGCAGGGAGCCCATGAAGTTATCTGCGATCGCCAGACAAAGATATTCTTTTTTGAGTGCTCCAGTGGCCTCAATTGGAATAGGCCGAAAGCTAGCTGCCAAGGCATCGGGCGGAGTGCTGACCTGCTCTCCTAAGGTGTAAATATTGCAGCCCACGGCCTGTTGTCCGTACTGCCAGATGTCTTCCCACCAGGCCTCTCCCTTAGGGAGCTTGAGCCAAAGCGTTGCCGATACTTCACGCTGAATCAAAAACTGAATAAAAGACTCTAGGGCTGACTTAAAGCCTTTGGGATCAACGGCAATAGCAGTTGGCTGCGGCTGCAAACTATTCAATCGAGCCTGTAGAGAAAATGCCGACATCGCGTGATTGTTCATGGATAACAGGCCTATAAGGTCCCGAGTTGCTTATTGTTATTGAC
This sequence comes from Cyanobacteria bacterium J06598_1, assembly GCA_038529685.1. Lineage (GTDB taxonomy): Bacteria > Cyanobacteriota > Cyanobacteriia > Phormidesmidales > Phormidesmidaceae > Phormidesmis. The sequence continues at coordinate 8,912 of JBCBDN010000156.1, forward strand.
CCCAAAGCA
>JBCBDN010000157.1:0-8824 GCA_038529685.1 Cyanobacteria bacterium J06598_1
GATTTTCTCAAACCCGCTCGGCTGCTGATATCAAGAAAAATAGATGAATCTACCGGGAATATCCATAAAGAACGGAACAACTCAATACACTCCTTTGATCTGCGCACGGGTGATTGCGATACGATGTTTTCATCGAATACGGCTAATGACGGGCCGTTCAGGGCTTTAGGCAAAGTACTAACGTACCATTCTGATGAGACTATTTGGCTCTGCTAGGTACGTGTTCGATGGAATCAGCCTCAATGAAACAGTCAATGCTAGTGTCTGATGTCCGACATCGTTTTATAGGTGGTGGCCTATCGACAAGTGCTTTCCTCTTTCGCTTTAGCACGAACACCGACGCGAAAGGGAATTCTATTGTCAATAGCTGTTAATGGCTAATGGTGCGCAGCCATCAATGAATAGCACAGCGGGTTTTTTCCGGTTTTTGGTCAAAGCAAGCTGTATCTTCCCCAGGCGCCTACGGTGGCCTTCTTTCATAACCATCTTTGGGTTCAATAGAACATAGCAGGTACAGATAGCGATGATTCGGCGTTCTACATTAGTATTTTTCACCTGCTTAGGCGCACTCGGTACATTGGCGGTATCTCCCTTTGAGACCCGCGCTGAGGGGCGATTTGAGGCGAGTGACGAGACGCCTCCCGTTCTGGTTGCTCAGTCACAGAGCATCACAGCTGCCAACGTTCTTTCTATTGGTTCTAGGGGGCGGGCCGTCACGGCCTTGCAAAACCGTTTGCAAGAAACCGGTTATTACGATGGCTCTATTGATGGTTTGTACGGGCTGGGGACTCAGCAAGCAGTTTTAGCTTTTCAAGAAGATCAGGGGCTAGAGCCTTCCGGTCGTTTGGATGACGAGACGTGGGCAGCACTCGAATCTACTGATGCCGTCGTTGATGGTGAATCGCCTGCTGAGCGCGCAGATTCATCAGAAGACTTGCCTCCTGTTGCTGATGCGTCGCCTTCGTTACCTGCTGTCAGTGAGCCCGCTGCTAACGTCAATGATGCTGATGATGGCGCCGGTGGCATCGGAAAAATATTAGGGTTTGGTGTTGGCTTGGCAGCTTTGGCTGGTAGCTTTGGTGTTGGGTTCTTTATGGCCAACCGGAGCAAGTCAGAGGCGGCAGAAGGAGATGCCGGTGATGACTGGGGTGAGGTTGACCCTCAAGTGGGTGTCCTTAATGGTGATGCTCCAAACGGTCCTTCAGGAAATGGTGCTGCGGTATTACCGCCTAGTGGCGTGAATGGTGCGTCTGGTGACTACAGTGGTGGCGATAGCGCTTTGGCGCCTGTGCCTGTTAACGCGGGCGGCCAGCTGAGCGGGACTTCTCCGATGGCCCCAATGGATGTTGTTGACGGTTTGATCAAGGATCTGCACAATCCTGATCCTAGTCAGCGGCGGAAGATCATCTGGGAGCTAGGGCAGCGGGGGAACTCGATTGCGGTGCAGCCCCTGGTTGACGCCATGGTAACGGCTGACTCTAAGGAAAAGAGTTTGGTGTTGGCCGCACTCTCTGAAATTGGGATTCGTTCGCTGAAGCCAATGAATCGTGCGTTGGCGATCGCGCTCAAAGACGACAACCCCGAAGTTCGCAAGAATGCTATCCGCGACCTCACGCGCATTTACGACCTGGTCATTCAAATCAGCCAAATGCTAGGTCACGCAACCGAAGACGAAGATCCTGAAGTTCGCCAAACCGCTACTTGGGCACTCGATCAGCTCAACCGTCTGCGTCGTACGCAAGATATTGATACCAACATGCGCTCGTTTAACTCGGGCAGTGGTCCCAATCGCTTTGCGTCCTGAAAGCCATCGCGCACTAGCCTTCGTCCGATTGACAATAAGCCTTTAAAGCTGCTATTTCTCTCTACTCCAGTGGGACCTTTGGGTTCTGGGTTAGGTGGGGGTGTAGAGCTGACTGTGGCTAACTTAATTAAGGTTCTGCACCGCAGAGGTCATCAAATCGCCGTTGTGACCCCGGCAGGTGCTAAGCGTTCAGCGGTTGGCATCGCGCCAGAAGCTGTAGAGATTATTCAGGTTCCGGGCTCGCTTCAGCCTACTGCTCAGACTCAAGGTCGTGACGCGCCTGTCGTGACTTCTGAGGCGCTCTCCAATGCTTGGGACTATGCTCAGCGGTATCAGTCAGAATATGACCTGCTGGTGAATTTTGCGTATGACTGGCTGCCGTTTTCACTGACGGCGCAGCTAACAACGCCTGTGGCTCACTTTGTCAGTATGGGATCGCTGAGCGATCGCTTAGATGAAGCCATCGCTCAAACCGCCGATCAGTTTCCTGGCACCCTCGCGGCCTATACCCACGCCCAAGTAAACACTTTTGCCGCGTGTTGTCCTCTCAGTCAGTGGAAAATCCTGGGGTGTGGCTTGAACCTAAGCCAGTACGAATACCGCCCACAGCCGGGTAAAGCGTTGGCTTGGGTCGGGCGTATTTCTCCTGAGAAAGGGTTGGAAGATGCGATCGCTGCCGCACTCAAGGCCCGCCAACCGCTGAATATATTTGGGAAGATGGAAGATGGTGCGTACTGGCAGAGTCTTCAGTTTCAAATAGGTCAGGCGGCGCGGGAGGCACCTATTACCTACTGTGGTTTTCTGCCGACGGACGCCTTGCAAAAACGTCTCGGTCACTGTCGGGCCTTGCTCGTGACGCCACATTGGGTGGAGGCCTTTGGGATTGTGGCGATTGAGGCGCTTGCCTGTGGGGTGCCGGTGATTGCCTACAGAGACGGCGGTTTGGTGGAGATTGTCTGTGATGGTAGAACGGGTTGGCTGGTGACGCCAGGCGATGTGGATGGATTGGTGAGTGCGATCTCCAAGGTAGACGCTATTGACCGGGCCGATTGCCGCGCCCAGGCGGAAAAATATTATGGCCTAGAGCGCTGGGGACAGCGGTTTGAACAGTGGTTTTATAAAATAGTGTTGAACACTCCTCGCCCCTAACCTCACCGCATGATCGTTCTCACTGCTGAAGAAATTACTCAGTTCAATGCTTGTCTAGCCGATTATTCTCAGGCGTTGAGTGCGCTGCAAGAAATCGAAGACTGCGACGGAGACTTGGAAGATGCGGCTATTTCTTTGGCGTTGCGGTCAGGGCAAGAGCCGGGTGCTGATGGAGAATGGCTGGCGGGCTTTAGTAAACGCTATCGTCATATCGCATGTCAGCCAAGGTTTCGTCAGCCGCTGGAGGCTTTTGATCCGAGTATGCTAGTCGCTCATTTAACTGAGAAGACCGACTGTCCGGCACTATTGGCAGCGCCAGTGGCCATCTACATTACCAAGTTCGATGTTTCTACGTTTTGCTATACCTTCGACAATAGCCGGGTTTCGTAGTGCCTTTTTATTAGAACTATCCTGATTACAGGGTCGCTTCAGCTGCTTGTAAATGCTTCAGTAGGCCCAAATCGCGAGCTACTTCATTGCCCAGTGAGGGATTGTTGGGATCTGTCTGGAGCGCTTTTTTAAGATAGAGGCGAGCTTTTTGAAACTGTCCTTGGCTAATGAGTTGTCGACCCCAGCGCTGGTACACAATAGCCTGCCACTGAATGACTTCTGGATCTGAGGGCATCCGGTGAGCCAAGCCTTCTACGAGTGCGATCGCCCTAGGAAACTTCTGCTGCCTAAGCAAATCCTTTAGCTGCGCGTAAGCCTCTTGTTTAAGACTCAGATCTTGCTCAGAAATAGCGGGTGACGCTTGAACAGTGGGACCATCGCTTTGAGCTTCTGGAGAATGGCGCTTAGTGCCGTCGTCAGCTGCTTCTGAGCGAGTAAATTGATTGGGCTGACGGGCATTGTTCGCTTGGACTGTTTGGTCTTGAGTCGCAGATGAATGCTGGTCTGCTTGCTGAAAGTTACCGAGTCCTAGCTTTTCCAGCTTGAGCTTGAGTTCGTGCAAATTTAAACGTTCTGCGGAGCCCGTTTCCGATGCTGCCGGCTGTTGTGTGTCCGCTGACAGATCGCCAGCGTTATCGTCAGATGAGTCTTCGGGTTGAAGTGCTTCGCATAGGGCCGTGTAGGCCGCGTTGATTTTGATAAAGCGATCGATTGCGGCCTTATCTGGATTGATGTCGGGATGATATTTGCGAACTAGGTGTCGGTAGGCTCGCTTAACCTCTTGAAACGATGCGCTGCGGCGAAGTCCTAATATCCGATAGTGATGGGCCAGTTTCATATCAACCTATGCCAGCCAAATTAGACCAGTAAGAGCAGCAAAACGCGGTAAATACGGCTGCGCCAAAATTATAAGAGATTTCACCCAGATAGCAAACGTTCCAGGGTTGCTTGTTGCTAGCAAAGATGTCTCTCCTAAAGACCGTTCAAGAAGCTGTCTAAGAAAATAAAGGCAAGACGTCCGTTCCTGGATGCCTCGCCTTTGCTCAAAATTACGATGTTTTTCTACTGGGTTTTCCGACTAGGCAAGGCACCTATGCTGGTAGGCGTTCTTCGATTACGCGGTCGATGAGTCCGTACGCTTTGGCTTCAGCTGCCGACATAAAATTATCGCGATCGCTATCTCGCTCAATCTCGTCTACCGAGCGACCCGAATGCGCCGCCATCAGCTCATTCAAATCTTGGCGAACCTGCACAATTCGCGCTGCTTCAATTTCAATATCCGTTGCCTGTCGGCGGCCTACGCCACCCGAAGGCTGGTGAATCATAATTCGCGAGTGAGGTAGCGCCAGGCGCTTACCTTTGGTGCCTGCGTTCAGCAAAAATGCGCCCATACTGGCCGCTAGCCCCACGCAAATCGTCACCACTTCAGACTTGATGTACTGCATGGTGTCGTAAATAGCCATACCTGCCGTCACCGAGCCACCCGGTGAATTGATATACAGGTAAATTGGCTTGGTCGAATCTTCCGAATCGAGGTAGAGCATGTAGGCCACGATGGCGTTAGCGATCCCATCGTCAACTTCTTCGGTCAAAAAGATAATGCGCTCACGAAACAGCCGCTCGTAGATACTGATCCACTGCTCGTAGGTACCACCCGGAAGGCGATAGGGGACACTCGGAGTTCCAATAGGCATAGCGTTGTTTGAGGTAAAGGGTCGTTAGTGAATGAATAGTGGTTAGTGAATAAATGGGGGGAATACGCCCGCTACTTTTTCAGGTTGAGTATGGAGGATGAGTAAGCTAGCTGCTATTTGGCTGCGATCGCACTTGCCTTCATTGCCGGCGTCTCAATCACACGGTCAATCAGGCCGTAATCCTTTGCTTCTGCCGCAGAGAGGTAATACATCCGCTCCATGTTTTTAGCAATCTCATCAGCTTCTTTCCCGGTATTATTTGCCAGGATCTGCTGAATCAGCTGGCGTTTTTCCAGCACCTCAGTTGCTTCTAGCCCAATGTCTGTGGCTTGGCCGCGTGTTAGCGTCTGCGGATGCGTCAGGGCAATGCTGGTATGAGGCAAAGCCGCCCGCTTTCCCTGGCTACCCGAAGACAGCAGCACCGCCGCCATACCGTAAGCCGTGCCCATACAAATCGTCATCACTTCTGACTTGATATGGGCAATGGTGTCATACACTGCCAGACCCGCTCGAATAGAAATCATCCCAGCTGAAGCATCTGCCTGACCCGACATTACCGGGTCGCCAATGGAGTTTATGTACAGGTAGATGGGCTTGTTGTCTTCAGAGTCTAAGTACAGCAGCGCAGAGACAATAGAGTTGGCGACGCCATCGGTCAGCGGCTGATTGAGAAACAAAATTCGCTCTTGGCTCATGCGCGTGTACACACTGACCCACTGCGAGTTTTGGCTGCCGGGTAAGCTGTAAGGCACCCGCAAAATTCTATCGACAGACATCGCTTAAATAACCCCCGCTGGCATTGCTGTGGGCAATTCCTTGGTGCTGGTCAGTACCCGATCGATCAAACCGTACTCTTTGGCTTCTTCTGGCGTGAGATAGAACATTCGGTCTGTATCTTTATCAAGCTTTTCTACGTCTTGCCCTGTATTAGAAGACAAAATGTCTAAGAAAGCCCCTTTGTTTGCCAGCACTTCTTTTGCCCGAATTTGAATATCGGTTGCTTGGCCCTGCGCGCCCGATCGGCTTTGGTTCAGCACAATAGTTGCGTGGGGCAAGCTGGCGCGTGAGCCTTTTGCCCCAGAAGACAAAATCATGGCAGCTGTGCCCATTGCCTGACCCAGGCAAATGGTGTGTACAGGCGGCTTGATATATTTCAGCGTGTCGCAAATGGCGAAGGCTTCTGTCTCAAAGCCAACGGCATCGCCGGTATACCAGGAAGTCCCTGTGGAGTTGATATAGAAATAAATGGGCTTATCAGGATCGTCAAATTCTAGATACAGTAGCTGAGCGATAATCAGCTTCGTGACATCGACACCCATTTGGCGCTTGAAATCGTCGGAGGAAACCAGCGGCGTACCCAAATATACAATGCGCTCTTTTAGCAGCAAGGATTGTAGATCCGGTGGGGGTGTTTTGTAGGCCATCGCGCCACCGCCGTAGGGAGCTTGAACAGCCTTGATAGGAGAACTCATAGGGACTTATGCTTGCGCTACTTGAACTTGCTCGGCCATGAATTGTCTTGGCCAAAGTCCGACGTTCCATACGCCGAATTTATCTGCTTTCCATAGTAGCTCGCTAGTGAGCGGCATGCGCCGTCCCTGATTGGTGGTTTGTGGCGGATAACCTCACCTGTCAGCTGGCTGGGATACTTCTTTGATCGCTTTGTCTGTGGTTTGGTAGAGGCTTTGAGTGGATGTAGGTAGGTGGCGCGATCGCAGCTTAGATACCGCGCTCGGTAGCGATTTGTGCAGCTTGGGATACTTAAGCCGGTACAGAGGGCTCGCTAAGATATAAGAAAATATTGATATTGCCTAGTTCGCTTTGTGTAGTGTCTATTTAATAGCTATTAATTTATGGATATAGCTGCCTTTGCCATTGCACGTTGGCTGGGGCTGTCTGGAATCTGTTAGGTGGCTGTTGATGTATTTTCAATGACTGGTTTTACCCGTCTTTTTGGCGTTTACTCTTTGGCGTTGACTCTTTGGTGTTCAGTAGATAGATCGCTTTTGAGATAGATCGCTTTTGTCCACAATCAATTCATAGGAAACTAGGTCGCACATGAAAGTTGGTTTGCAATGGGCGTTTAGTGATGCTCACCTCCCGACCGATCAGCCCAGCGCTCAGCGCCAGCTGTCGGTCTCAGTTTCAGCCAGTGGTGAAGGGGCCCAGGCGCCACTGAATCTTTGCTTTGTGCTCGACCGCAGCGGTTCGATGATGGGAGCGCCTCTACAAACGGTAAAGCAGGCGGCTAAGCGCATTGTTGATCGACTGACAGAACGTGATCGCATTTCTATCATCGCCTTCGATCACAAAGCTAAGGTCTTGGTTTCTAACCAGCTCGCCACCGATTTAGACGGCATCAAAAGAAAAATCGATGGCCTCAAAGCAGGCGGCGGCACCTCCATTGACGATGGCCTCAAGGCGGGTGTTGAGCAGCTTGCCAATGGCAAAGAAGATCACGTATCTCAGCTGCTGCTACTGACCGACGGTGAGAATGAGCACGGTGATAATGAGCGGGCCCTGAAACTAGCGAATGTGGCGATTGGCTACAACCTCACGGTTAATACGCTGGGCTTTGGCGATCATTGGAATCAAGATGTGCTGGAGCAAATTGCCGATGAGGGTGGCGGTTCGCTGAGCTACATCGAACATGCTGAGGAGGCGATCGCAATCTTCGGTAGCTTATTTGATCGCATGCAGTCCGTTGGCCTTACAAATGCCTACCTCAATATTGAGCTAGCCGATGGCACGCGCCTTGCAGATCTAAAGCCGGTTGCTCAGGTCTCTCCTGAAACAGTTGAGCTAGCGACTGTGCAAGAGGGCAATCAGGCGATTGTGCGAGTGGGCGATCTGATGAAAGATCAGCCCCGCGTGCTGCTGCTGAACTTGTACATTCCTCAGCTGGCAGAAGGCACCGCGACGATTGGCCAACTTCAGGTTACGTACGATGATCCTGGCCTAGGGCTTACCGCTCAAACTACTGAGTCTGTTCCGATTGAAATCGCAGCGCAGTCGAACTATGTGCCGAGCGTGAATACTGGGGTCCAGCAGAATATTTTGGCGCTCGCTAAGTACCGGCAAACGCAGATTGCTGAGGAAAAGCTGAAATCGGGCGATCGCAAAGGCGCAGTTACTATGCTGCAATCAGCTGCGAATACGGCGATTCAGATGGGCGATAAGAATGCGGCGACGGTACTGCAGAAGAATGCGACGCAGTTACAGGATGGGAAGGAGTTGTCGGAGCGCGATCGCAAAAAGACTCGCATCGTCTCCAAAACCCAGCTTCAGTAGCCTTAGAGCAGTACTCTCAATCTAATCCGGTGTGTTTGAATTCCCCCACAGTTGGACAGTGCCGTCTGTAGCACTGCTGACTAGAAACTGGCCGTCCTGCGTGAAAAACATGTTTTTTACTCTAGTCGTGTGCTCCCATAGGGTGAGAATGCTTTTTCGGTTGGTTAGATCGCATAGCTGGATCATTCCTGTAGCATAGCCAATCGCGAGTACTTTTTCGTCTGGGCTGAGGGCCAAGCAAGTCGTTATCAAGTCCCCATACGGATCGTTTTCCTCAATATCGTAAGTATCTTCGACTGGTCTGGTTAATACACCTAAACTCTCGAAGCGATTGGTTTTCCAAAGTTCTACGTCCCCGTTTTGGTAGCCGCAGTAGACAACGGTGCCTTCATAATTAACCGTTAAGGCTGAGATGACGAATCGTCTTAACAGCTGACTCTGGGAGAATGGATGAACATCACCCCGGTAGAAAGACTGCATATCGGATAGCCGCCAT
>JBCBDN010000158.1:0-8715 GCA_038529685.1 Cyanobacteria bacterium J06598_1
TTAGAAGCGACTCCAGATATTGTGAGCATCACTGATACCTATGGTGTTCATTGCTATCTCAATCAATCAGGCCAGCGCATGTTCAATACATCACTTGAACAGGTGCAGCGTTTGAATCTGACTGATTTGGTCCATCCCGACACCGCTAATATGTTGATCTCACAAGCACTGCCAACGGCCAGAGAAAAAGGGATTTGGTCAGGTGAGTCAATGATTCGTAATTGCTTTGGCAAGGATATTCCGGTCTCTCATGTCATTATTAGCCACAAATCAGAAGAGGGTTTAACAGAGCGATTCTCTTCGATTATGCGAGACATTAGCGATCGCAAAGCCGCCGAAACCAATCTCAAAAAACAATCCAAAGAACTTAGCCAAACCCTAGCGCAGCTCAAGAATATCGAGCTCTGGCTGATCTGCTTTCATAATGCGCTGATCGCAGGAGACAAACCAATCAGACTCTTCTTTTTTCCAAACCAAATCGTAATCATTCTTGCCTACGATTTCTTCAACGGTGTCCTTCCCAGCAATCTGAGCAAAGGCCTGATTGCAGCCTAAATATTGACTATTACAATCTTTCCAAAAAATAACAGCGGGCACTGTATCAATCACCTGCTGCAAAATTTGGCGGGATTCCACAAGGGGTGCGATTTGACTTGATTGAGTGATGTCATCACTAACAACAACCAGCTGATTAACAACACCTGAAGCGGCTATAAGCGGGTAAACGGTCAGCCGCCAATATGTGGTTTGACCTCCAACACAAAGCTTTTCTTCAAAAGTTACCGCCTGCTGGGTTTGAACGCACCGGTCGTAATGCTGCTGATAGAGCGCTACAACCTCTGGAGAAAAGACTTCGCTCAGCAGCAGCCCCTGGATACTTTCGACGGAAACAAGATTTCTCTGTGCGTAGGCTCGGTTACAAGAGATAAAGCGAAAGCCTACACCTGGCTCTAACACTTCTAGAGCACACACGCCATGCTCTGACGTATTCCACAGCGCGTTATAGAATGCACTAGGATCTACAGAAGGTGCGTTTTTAGCAGCAGAAACACTGGGCGGGCAATCAGTAAATATCACTTTTTCATCCTATTCAATAGCTTTTTCCTGTGTAGAGGACGGTTTTAAAACGTTTTCAATATACAGCAATTTTTTCTTTGGTTTTTATAACCCATTTCTAATGTGCCCAAACGATGTGTAAGGTTTATTCGAGTTGAGTAAGCTCGTGAGGCATTTTGATGGATCTATTTGAACATCAACACCAGCAGTTGACTGAATCAGAAGCGCCCTTAGCGGCTAGAATGCGGCCGCGATCGCTCGACGAATTCGTAGGCCAAGACGCCATCATCGGCCCCGGTAGACTACTCCGGCGCGCTATTCAAGCCGATCAGCTTTCCTCCTTAATTTTTTACGGCCCACCTGGCACCGGTAAAACGACCCTCGCTAGGGTCATTGCTAACACCACCCTGGCTAAGTTCATCGCTATAAATGCGGTGCTCGGTGGAGTCAAAGATATTCGAGCCGCCATAGAACAAGCCCAGACTCATCGCGGCCAGTACGGTCTACGAACGATTCTCTTTGTCGATGAAGTACACCGATTCAACAAAGCGCAGCAGGATGCGCTGCTCCCCTGGGTAGAAAACGGGACGGTCATCCTGATTGGCGCGACGACAGAGAACCCCTTTTTTGAAGTGAATAAAGCACTGGTAAGTCGCTCTCGAGTGTTTCAGCTAAAGCCCTTACATGCAGACGATCTTAAAGCCGTTATCCAACAGGCGCTCAGCGAGCCTGAACGAGGGTACGGCGAAAAATCTGTACGGGTAGACACAGAGGCTCTGGCACACTTAGTGAACGTAGCTAATGGCGATGCGCGAACGGCGCTCAATGCGCTGGAGCTAGCAGTAGAAACGACTGCCCCTGATACCAATGGTCAAATTCATATCACGCTCCCCGTCGCAGAAGACTCAATTCAGCAGCGCGCCGTCCTGTACGACAAAGAAGGCGATGCGCACTTTGACACCATCAGCGCCTTTATCAAAAGCATTCGTGGCTCCGATCCAGATGCGGCGCTATACTGGCTTGCCAGAATGGTGTACGCCGGAGAAGACCCGCGCTACATCTTTCGGCGGCTAGTGATTTTGGCTGGGGAAGATGTGGGGATGGCAGACCCAAACGCGGTGGTTGTGGTAACCGGATGCGCGGCTGCATTTGACCGAGTGGGGATGCCCGAAGGACGCTACCCCCTGGCACAAGCGACGCTGTACTTAGCCACTGCACCCAAGAGCAACAGCGTGATGGCCTTTTTCGATGCGCTGGCAGCGGTGAAGGAAGAGCGCGAAGACGACGTACCCAATGCGATGAGGGACGCCACCCGCGATAAAAAGGGGTTTGGCCACGGGGCGGGCTATTTGTATCCGCATGCCTACCGAGACCATTGGGTGGCGCAGCAGTATCTGCCCGGTAGCTTGCAGGGTCAGGTGTTTTATCAGCCCTCCGCGCAGGGCTACGAAGCCAGCATTCAAACGCAGGTAGCGCGGCGCAGAGAGGCGCAGCTCGCTGGACTGGTCGAGCAGAATTTAGAAACGTCTATGCCAGAAGCGTTGACTTATGGACCAGAGGACCCGCTACAGGATCGGTGGCTGCAACGGGCAACCGGGATGTTGGGAACACAGCTGGGAGAAGTGCGCGATCGCATTTTCACTTTACTAAACCCACAGCGTCACCACGTCCTTCTCGACCTCAACGCTAACACTGGCCTACTCACCTGGGAAGCCATCCGCCAAGTGCCAGAAGGCGGCGTCTGGAGCTGTACACATACTGCCAAAACGCACAGCGCCCTGATAGAGCAGTCAGCAATGCTAGGAGAATTGACAAGGCCACGAGTTATTCAAGTAGTCGCCTCCGATTGGCTGCGGGCTCTCCGATCTGAGGAAACTGAACTGGCTTCTGAATCTGTTGCTTTCGATGGCATTATTGGTCGCAACGCACTAATGGCAGAGAACAACAAACTGGGTTCTATTGAACAGATAGCTCAGCTGCTCCGTCCTAATGGAACAGTTGTGCTGGCTGAATCTGTTCCTTCTCAGGCGCAAAAACTGTCGGACTTATTGAACAGTGTAGAGATTGACAAAACGCTATACAAACAGCTAAGAGAGGCAGAGCTATTTCTGTTTAACGATCCTAAAAACGCTATGGTGAACTGGGATACGACCGATTTGCAGCATGACTTTGAGCAGACTGGGTTTAGCTGCGAAGTGAGCGTCGTGGGGTTTAGCACTGAGGTAATGATTACATCAGCACTTTTGGAACGGTGGCTGGGTGAAGGCGGAAGGTATTGTGATCGCCTCACCGAACAAGGGCTCTCAGCAGCCGACCAACAGCAGCTAAGAGAGCAGTTTGACCAGCAGCTAAAAAACAAAACGGTCAACTGGCATAAAACAGTTGCTTTTATCAGCGCCAAGCTTACAGAATTAGACTGCTTTGGGATGTAGCAGCATACTACCGCCTACTCTTACCAATCGCCCTAACGAAGATCGCAGCAAGCGTGTTTCATTGTTGCTAGCTCTAAACATTCCGCTACGTTCGTTCACACCTCTCAGACATTCGTGACACAACCCTGAAGGAATAGTGTGGATATCGGTCATTTCATTTTTTATCCGCTGAAATCAAATAGACGGCATTCATTTGAGCCCGCACAATTACTACCCCTCAATCATCTATGGCTGTTTTAAAAGTTGGCATTAACGGATTTGGTCGCATTGGTCGTCTCGTTTTCCGGGCGGCGGTCAACAACCGCAACATCGAATTTGTGGGCATCAATGACCTGGTTGCTCCAGAGACTTTGGCCTACTTGCTCAAGTATGACTCTACTCACGGCGCGTTTCCGGGTGAAGTAGAAGCCCGTGACAACGGCATTATTGTTAACAATCGCTTCATTCCTTGCACCTCTATTCGCAATCCTTCTGAGCTGCCTTGGGGCGAGATTGGCGCAGACTATGTGGTAGAAGCGACAGGACGCTTCACGACACATGAGACCGCTAAAGCACACCTCGAAGCCGGTGCTAAGCGCGTAATTATCTCTGCACCGACGAAGAGCCCCGGTGAAGTGCAGACGTTCTTGGTAGGGGTGAATCATCAAACCTTTAATCCAAGCAGCGATCGCATCGTCTCCAATGCCAGCTGTACCACCAACTGCTTGGCGCCTATTGCTAAAGTCATCAACGATAACTTTGGCCTCAAAGAAGGTCTGATGACGACTATTCACGCGTCTACAGCAACTCAGTACACGGTCGATAGCCCTTGCAACAAGGACTTACGCAGCGGTCGCGGTGCCAGCCAAAACCTGATTCCAGCCTCCACTGGCGCGGCCAAAGCCGTTACCCTGGTACTGCCCGAGCTCACAGGTAAGCTCACAGGTATGGCCGTTCGCGTACCCACTTCAGATGTGTCCGTTGTAGACCTCACCTTCCGTACAGACAAAGCGACTAGCTACGCTGAAATTTGCGAGAAGATGAAAGCCGCTTCTAGCAATGGACTGCGCGGTGTGTTGGGCTATACCGAAGAGCCTTTGGTCTCCTCTGACTTCATTGGCGATCCTCGCTCCAGCATTTTTGATGCGAAAGCAGGCATGGAGCTCAATGAGAACTTCTTCAAAATCCTTTCTTGGTATGACAATGAGTGGGGCTACTCCAACCGAGTCATGGATCTGATGCTGTATATGGCGCAGACAGAAGGCTTGCTGACTGCTGAGCCGTTGCCTGCGAGCAGCGTTGTTGCTTCTCTGTAATGGATTCTTTGCTGACAGATTCTTCTGACATACAAGTGAGTCCTTAAAAAAGACTTGCTTCACTACAGCAAAAGCCTCAGGGTGCTCTGATATTTTCTTAGCACCTTTGAGGTCTTTTTTGTGGCTTATCTCTCTGGACTTTACGTGTATTGCTTGTGCGCTGTGTTCTCGCAGTGGCTAGAGCTCATACTGTTTGGGCCTGATTTTAGCTGGGAAGACCTCTAACTGTTTGAAAGAGAAGCCGCAGCAAGAAGCGCACTGGCTCGCCTATGAACTCTCTTACCGGTTAAAACTACCGGTGAGTGAACTCGCCATTGTTAAAAAATGAGGGTGTATTGTTAAAAAGTGAGGATGTAAAGCATTCGCTGTGGCTAGGTAACCCAAGGAACGCTGGCAAGATCTGCAAAGTTTACACTGCGCTCTTCTCTATCGAGTTCGTTTATCCGACTTTTTTCTAGGACAATTTTTCTTTGATATTCGGCATGTTTATCCGGTGTTTTAGAAAAATCGCCCGATTGCCACAAGTCGAGTAGGAGCCGGTAGCGCTTTTCACACATGTTGCGCTCTAGGCAGGCGATCGCAGCGCGAATAACCAAAGGCGAGCGAGCTGTATCTATGCGGCTCTTTTCGTCCAAGTACAGCAGATGGTTTACGAGTGACAGCGGCCCGGTAGATTCTGCAGCTAAGTTGCGCAGCGCCTGTAGCAGGGTTTGGTCTAGGCCGTCGGGCACCAGGGCATGGGCGGTGCCTATGTTGTTTTCTTTTTCAATTTGCGAATACTCTGTCACCATTCGCCATAGCGCCCGGTGGTGCGAAAAGCTAAAGCCTAAGTCTCGCGACTCTAGCCCTTCAACAATGGCACTGCGATAGTCAGACCGGTGAATGTAGATACGCAAGAGGGCAGCTTCGGCTTCTTCTAAAAAGCTGCGGTTGATGATTTTGACATCGTTAGCGGCGTTTTCTTTTTTATTGCCACCTGGATTACGACGCTTCCGGCGGACCTGAGCCAGCAGGTTTTCGGCAAGTAGCGGCACAATGCGGCCATCGCCCTGGCTAAAGATCTCGGCGCAGTGGCGAATGTAGTGAGTGCGCGTATCGGCGTTGGCAATGTCGCTGAGGAGCGCAACGATGGCTTGAGAGGTTTGCTGAAACTGGTCGGCCTGCTTGAGGTCAGCACCTTCGATAATGTTGCTGATTTGCCAGTCGAGCCAGAGCGGCGCGGCGTCTGTGAGCGCGATGTATTCTTCTGGCGTGTGCAGATTGAGGTAGTCATCTGGATCTTTGCCGTCAGGAATATTCAGCACGCGCAGCTGCACGTCACCTCGGTAGGCCATGTCTGCAACTTCACCGATGGCCCGATCTGCAGCTTTGACACCGGCGGCGTCTGCATCGAAGTTGAAGATGATTTGCTTGGATTCGGTATAGCGCAGAAGTAGTTTTACCTGACCCGCGTTGAGAGCGGTGCCTAAGGAGGCAACAGCATTAGTGATGCCAGCGGCGTGGAGGGCAATGACATCGAAGTAGCCTTCGACGACGATGGCGCGATCTTGTTTGGCGATCGCAGCTTTTGCTTTGTCGAGACCGTAAAGGGTTTTGCCTTTGTCAAATAGTTCGGTTTCGGGGGAGTTGAGGTATTTGGGTTTGGCGTCTGGGGTGAGGCCGCGACCGCCGAAACCGATGAGCCGGGTTTGTACGTCGTGAATGGGGACCATGATGCGATCGCGGAATCGATCGTAATAGCCTGATCCGCCTTTACGCGGCACGATGAGTCCGGCTTGCTCTACGAGGTTAACCGGATAGTGCTTTTGCTCTACGAGGTAGCCGTATAGCGTTTGCCAACCGTCGGGGGCATAGCCCATTTCAAAGTGACGAATGGTGTCGTCACTGAGCTTGCGCTCGTGGCGGAGGTAGTCCAGCGCGGCTTTGCCGTCGGGTTGGAACAGGGCGTGCTCATAAAACTTGGAGGCAACTGCAACGATTTCGTAGAGCTGCTCTCGGAGGGTTAGCTTGCGCTGAAGTTCTTGCTGCTGGGCGGGTTCGGTTGTTTTTACTGGGATTTGGTAGCGGCGGGCCAAATCCATCACAACATCAGCGAAGGAGCGCTGGCCTAGCTCCATCATGAATTTGAAGGTGTTGCCGCCGGCGCCGCAGCTGAAGCAGTAGTAGAACTGTTTGGACGGACTGACGCTGAAGCTGGGGGATTTGTCGTCGTGGAAGGGGCACAAGCCCACGAAGTCTTTGCCTTGTTTTTTGAGGACGACTTGTTCGGAGACGATGTCGACAATGTCGGCGCGTTGGCGGACATCGTCGATGGTGTCGGGGTGGATGCGGGGGGTGCCCATAGAGTGCTAGCTGAACGGAGCAGGTAAAGCTGATACGAAAATATTGTAGACGTTAACTAGGTGGATTGATTGTGGAATCGCTATTGGTGGTGTTGGGAAATGATAAGAGGCACTAGATGGAGGGGAAAGAGGCAAGGCGATAAGAGAAAGGGATTTCCTCCCTTACACCCTCCTCTGCTTATTTCTCAAGGTGCTGCCTGGGGGCCGAGCCTCCCCCAGACCCCCCGAAAGGGTTTTTTGACAATAATCTGAGTTGTTGCACTGGGTGGCCGGTGGGGGGTGCCGTCACGCGTGACGCCAAACAGAATTATTGCACTTGTCTCTTTGAACAGCCGACTGCGTCTTGTCTCTGCTCAGTCACTTATGTTTGTGCAACGCGTTGCACATTACCTACCGGTTGCTAGGGCAATAGCTCTTTGTTACCGCCTAGTTCTTCTTGTTCGAGGGGTCTGGGGAAGTTAGGTCCCCAGGCAGCCCATTAAGCATCCCAGCAGGGGAGGGTTTAAGGGAGGAAATCCCTTTCTCTTACCGCCTTGCCTCTTATGCCTTGCGTTTTGCCTCTTGGCCCAAAAAGTCTTACCCCTTACCTACTCATCCGGATCATCATCATCATCATCCAATCGCCCCGGCAACGCCCCCATCTCTGCCTCAACCGCCCGCGCCGCCGCCAAAATATCCTGCTCCGCCCCACCCAAATACAGCCGACCAAAACTCCCAATAGCCGAAATCTGCAAAATATTAATAAACGCCGCCTTCTCCGCCTCATTAGCCGCCAATGCCGCATACGCCGCAGGCTGACACTCCATCACATACAGCGTCTCCCCCGCCAAAATCATATTGCCGCGCCGCGTCCGGTTAATCAGCTGCACATGATGTGGATCCAAATTACGAATCACCTGACTAGAAAGCAACTCCGGCTTAAACGCATCTTTCCGCTTCAGCCCCAAATACGCCAAAATAGCCCGCCCCGCCGCCTTTACCTCACCCTGGCTACCGTGAATTTCTAGCACACCATAAAGCCGTTCCACCATCTGAACCCCCGGCCGCACCACCGCCGACTTCAGTGCCACATCAGTAATTCGATTAATTTCAATCCCTGGCGACACCTCAATCCAAAGCGAAGCATCCCCCGGCAACGGCAAAAACCCAATAGAGACCGTCCCGATGTATGCCGCATGCTGAGGCTGAAGATTATCGAGGTAAACGTAGCTGCGAAGTTCTACACCCAAAGTTTCACCGACCGTTATATCAAGAAAATTAAGTCATTAAGCTGAGCATTAATCAGCCATATAGCGTACGACGCACGTTATATGACTCAATACTATGCCTTTGCCGAACCGTTTCTTAAGCATCTTTTCCAAAAGACGCCTGAGTCGGCCAAATCCTACGTGAATTCACACATCCGTAGAGTCCTATGGATAAAGCTGAGATGAACCGAACAGCTTCAATAAGAGACCTGTTTAAAGAAAGCCTATAGAGCAACCTTTCACAGATCACACAAAATACTGCAATACGTTGATATGAAAGGAAAAATCAGCTTTTTGAGTGATAGCGTATGACTGTGACAAGTGTCACCCGAAAGTTGGCTAC
>JBCBDN010000159.1:0-8681 GCA_038529685.1 Cyanobacteria bacterium J06598_1
ATTGCTGATTAGTTCAAAGCCATCACTGACAGGATTGACAACGGTATTGTTATCGAGCGCTAGGCAAATATCGGTATCAGCCGTGTGCGTGATGCGAACACCATCCCCGTCAGGGTCAGTCGTTGTCGTATTCGTCACTTCATTGACACTGGATATGGCATTGGAGGATGTAATACTGGCAATGCTTTCAATGTCTTCAAGATCATCTTCGTCTACTTCATCGTCGCCTACTTCATCGTCGCCTACGGTGCCGCCACCCACCACGATGGATGGAAAGTCGCCAGGATTATCCGTGGTCACTGTTTCGCTGCCAGGATTGATAATCGTATTGTTGGTCACCGTTGCGCTAACCGAGGCATTCTGTTCAATCAGGTCGAATTCAATCCCGTCATCGCCGGCATCGGTAATGGTGTTGCTATCTACCGTGATGACTGCGGTGGCCGTCTCTTGAATGTCATTGAAGAAGATGCCTTCTTCTCCGACATTTGAGATTTGGTTGTTGAGGATGTTAATGGTGGCATTGGCATTATCTTCAATAACGTCAAATTCAATACCCTCTGTTGCTGCACCAAGGATGTTGTTATTGGCGATGGTAATGTTGGAAACAGTGTCGTTTTCAATGTCATCGAAGAGAATGCCTTCTTCGTTAGCCACCGTAATCGTATTGCCCGCTACGGTAATGTTGGCATTCGCTCTGTTTTCAATGTTATCAAATTCAATGCCTGTCTCATTGCTGTCAATCTGGTTGTTTTCAACGTTAATCGTTGCTACAGCGTCATTTTCAATATCACCAAATTCAATGCCTTCAAAGGCAACATTGCTAATTTGGTTGTTATTAACGGTGATGGTGGCATTGGCATTGTTTTCAATGTTATCAAGTTCAATGCCGTCTCCCCCGGCGACCTGGGCATCTACATTCTCTGCATTGATGATGTTCCCCTCAACTACAATCGTGGCGATCGCATCCTGCTGAATGTCATCAAAGAAAATGCTGTCGACTTGAGCATCGGTAATTTGATTGCTTGCAACGGTAATGTTTGCGATCGCATTCCCCTGAATCAAGCCAAACTCAATGCCTTCACCACCCACTGTATCTAGCGTATTGTTAGCAACAGTCACCGTCGCATTATCTTCCCCTTCAATATTACCGAAGAAAATGCCATCGCTTAGCGTGTTCGAGATTTGATTGCGCACGATGGATACCGTACCATCAATATCAGGTAGGTCAATGCCTTGGTTAACGTTAGCAATTACATTATCTTCAAGGGTGATATTCTCGCCACGGGCCACGATGCCATTGGCCACTTCTTGAGCCTCTGTTGCCTCAGCAGCTGTAACCTCAGCAGCTATAACCTCAGCGGGTGCCAAAGCCTCTTCCAGCGCGCTTGCTGACGGATCAATATTTAGACCAGAGACCAATGCGTTATTGCCAACAGTGACGGTGCCAGTGACCGTAGGCAAATTTCCGCTGCCAGATCCAGGTAAAGTGATGTCCCCAAACTGAGTAGCTAGCTGTTGGACGGGGCCCGCAGATCGAACCTGCACCCCATCTGGCAGAGTAAAGCCACCGCCTACATTGCCTTCTTGCACAAAGATAATATTGTCAGCATTAGCATCGGCAATGTTAGCCGCCTGGGCAACCGTACTGAGAGGATCTTCAACTGTGCCCTCGCTTGCCGCCTGTAGTGTTTCTGCTGGGAGAAGCTTGGAGGGAGCTGCATCCGGGTCTACATGCCGAAAAACAAAAGCATTTCCCGTCTCTGGGTTAATCACGGCGACATCGGCCTGGAGAATCTCAACATCCGTCCGATGCTCGACTAAGACCGTATTAGTGCGCGCAATCGGTTCTGCGGCTCTGGCCCAAAGCTGCGATCTTGAATTCTCTTCTGTTGGACGCGCTGCGGCATCAGATGAACGCTGAGACGAGGATCCCAACAGCGCATTCACAGAAAAAGTGACGTTGGTGTCAAATATGCCGTCGTTTTGCAGGCCAACACCAAAGCGCAAATTATTTTTAGGGCGATAGTCCAACGAGGCCCGAACCCCCAAACTATCCTCAGAAGCTTCTCCCCCTAAGTAGTACACACCGCCTCGGCCCCACAGTCCACTGCCGCCACCAAAGTCAAATAGCTCCAGGCCACCATCGAGTGAAACGGTGGTCAGCGCCGCCTGCACTTGATCAATTTGTAGCTCATCTATCAGCAGTTGGTTGCCTGCGAACTGAGGGGTTGCGAGCTGGATGTCTGTATCCACCACTTGGCGCGCGTTGCCCAAAGGAATGTTGGCATTGAGGGTTACGTCCCAGTTTTCGCCTAATAGCTCGCTACCAACACCTACTTGGGTAAAGGTACGATGGCCCGTATCGCGCACATCAACCCCAGCATAAGCGCCCAAAATAGTGCTGTTGTTTAGCAGGGTACGATAGCCCACCTGCAAACCACCACCAAAGTCACCGTCAGTATCTACATTGACGCGCCCTTCTAGAAAAGTGACATTTTTTTCGGGGGTCTGGAAGAGAGGGAAAAAGCTGCCAAAGCTAGCAAAACCGTTATGGCCTGCGCCTTCTGTAAGATTAAGACTATAGGCGGGGCGCAGGCGGATTGCTTCCGTTTCGGCGATCGCCTCAGCATCAACAGAAAGAGCGACTTTCTCGGGAAGAGGTGTCGCCATCACTTCAGCAGAAATCGCCAATACACTCACTAAAGATAAACAATAACTAAGACCTAGTCTCAATTGCTTTTGGATACGTGAGTGAGTAAGACAAAAATTAGTTTTCATGTGAACGATTCCTAGCGATAGTCAATAAAAAGAAGGCAATGTAACTGGCGCAATAAACAAATGGGTTTTGTCGCTCTCTACAGACTCAGTACATCAACTGCGGGGCTATGTTGAGGGCTAAGAAAAGCTGACTTACAGCTGACTTAAGTAGGTGGTTGCAATTAAACCAAGCATCTTGCACTGGCCCCCCGACCCCCGAAATCGGGGGAGGTCGCGAATTCAGAAGGCTCAGATCGCTTGTCCAGCAATGTTTTGGACGTCTTGCTTCAGAGCCCACGTCAAGCCCACGTCAAGCCCACGTCAAGCCCACAGTGCTTCAGGCTGATGCCAAACAAGATGCTAAAGACGGTAAGTTCACATACAATGTGCGATGACTGAGATTGACTGGTTTAATGGGAGAGATGCCTGCGAGCGTGCCGCAGACATTGATACCCTTTCGATGTTTCTATTGCGTTGACGGACCCATCACGATGCCCCGATCGATTAAAGTTCAAGCTGGCTATTCTGATACGCTCCGTATTGCGATTAAGCGCAATGGCTTCCCAACGCAGCGGGCCTTAGCTGAGCGAGCGGGCTATTCGCTGGCAACGGTGAAAAAGTTTTTGGGCTGTAAACCGGTTGATTTTGCAACGTTTACAGAGCTGTGCGAAACCCTGAACTTGGACTGGGAAACCATTGCTGACTTGGGAAATGATGTCACTGCACCGCTAAATGTCCCACCATTTTCCACTGACCAAACAGCAGCAGGTCAAGCATCAACTGAGCAACCCTCGTCAAATGAACCCTCGTCAGATGCAATACTGGCGGCCAAAACAGCGTCGCCCCAGGCGATCGCACCTCCACCCGTGACACCCAGCTGCGCTCAAGATTGGGGCGCGGCCATTGATGTCTCGGTTTTTCATGGTCGAGAGCAGGCCCTAGACACGTTAGATGAATGGATTGTGCGCGATCGCACTCGTTTGGTCGCGATCGCAGGCATCGGCGGCATTGGCAAAACAACGCTCACCGCTAAGCTGGCTCACCGCATTGAAAGTGACTTTAACTACCTAATCTGGCGCAGCCTTAAAAATGCACCACCGATTCAAGAGCTCATTACAAATCTGTTGACCTTTTTTCTTGAGCAGCCAGCAATCTCTCTGCCAAGAAACGAAGTCCCCGATACATTGGACGAACAGCTGCGACAGTTGATCAACTGTATGCGGGCCCATCGCTGCCTAATTGTGTTGGACAGTGTAGAACCGCTGTTTGAAAAGGGCGATCGCGCAGGGACCTACCGCAAAGGCTATGAAGCCTATGGCGATTTGTTCAAAACGGTCGGAGAAACAGACCACAGCAGCTGCCTCATGGTCACGTCGCGCGAGCTGCCTAAAGAGATTACGCTTCAGGCGGGAGATGCACTACCGACACGCTGTTTCCAGCTTTCAGGGCTGACAGAATCAGACGGAAAAGCGCTCATACAAACCCTTGGAGAACTCACCGGTACACCGGCAGAATGGCAGCAGCTGATTGGGGCCTACAGTGGCAATCCACTCGCACTCAAAATGATTGCGGCGGCTGTCAGAGACTACTTCGATGGCAACCTCGCTAGCTTTTTAGAACTCTCTCAAGAAGAGTCTTTGCTGCTAGGCGATATCAAACAGCTGCTGGTACGACAAATTGAACGTCTGACACCGCTAGAAAAAGACATTATGTACTGGCTGGCGCTCAATCGGGAGCCAGTGGCTTGGCAAACACTTCAGGCTGATTTAGCCAAAACAGTTTCTTTAAATAAAGTGTTGCAGGCAATTGATTCGTTAGAACGGCGCTCTTTGCTAGAAAGAGATCGCTCCCAAATCACGCAGCAGGCCGTGATTATGGACTATTTTACGGGCGAGCTGATCACTCAAATTTGTCATGAGATTGGCCATCAAAAACAAGATTTTTTGCACCGCTACGTGCTGGTAAAAGCCAATGCAAGAGATTATATTCGTCAGGCTCAAATTCGATTGATTTTATCTCCAATTGTAGAAAACCTGCGAGAAGATTACGCCTCTACAGCAGCTTTAGCGACCGCGCTAACAGAGGCACTTGATAGCGCAAGAGCGTCTTCTTCTAACGGCGGCTACGTAGGGGGTAATGTGCTGACGCTTTTGCGTCAGCTTGAAATAGATATGACGGGTTACGACTTTTCTAACCTGACGATTTGGCAGGCGTATCTTCAGGGATTGAATCTGTACGATGTAAATTTTACAGCGTCTGATCTCTCTCGCTCTGTTTTCAATCAGCCTTTTGGCAGCATTCGTACGATGGCGTTTAGCCCAGATGGCAAAGTATTAGCCACGGGCGATACCAATAGCGAGATTTGGCTGTGGGAAACCAGCTTACCTGCCACCTCAGGCGATATAAAATCCCATATCTCTACGTTTCAAGGACACCAAAACTGGGTTTGTTCAGTCGCCTTTAGCCCAGATGGAACGCAGCTGGTCAGCGGCGGTGCCGATCGCATGATTAAGGTTTGGGACGTGGCCACCGGCGAGTGTTTGCAAACGTTAGAGGGGCATAGCAACTGGGTGATGTCGGTGGCGTTTAGCCCGAATGGAGAACAGTTAATTAGCGGCAGCGCGGACCGCACGATTAAGCTATGGGACGTGGCCACAGGCAGCTGTTTGCAAACGCTAGAAGGGCATCGGCATGGGGTGTGGTCCGTGGCCTTCAGTCCCGATGGGAATAACTTTGTGAGTGGCAGCGCCGATCGGACGATCAAGCGCTGGGATGTGGCGACGGGTGAGTGTTTGCAGACGGTTGTAGGGCATGAGCATGGGGTGTGGACGGTGGCCTTTAGCCCCGATGGGCGATCGCTCGCTAGCGGTAGCGCCGACCAAACCGTGCGCGTGTGGAATGTAGAGACCGGTGAATGCCAGCAAACGCTGACGGGACACAGCAACTGGGTGTGGATGGTGGCCTTTAGCCCCGATGGGCGATCGCTCGCTAGCGGCAGTGCCGACCAAACCGTGCGCGTGTGGAATATTGCAGATAACGCACAGCAGTGCCTGCGGGTGCTCTCGGGCCACAGTA
Source organism: Cyanobacteria bacterium J06598_1 (assembly GCA_038529685.1). GTDB lineage: Bacteria > Cyanobacteriota > Cyanobacteriia > Phormidesmidales > Phormidesmidaceae > Phormidesmis. Next base: position 5,833 of record JBCBDN010000159.1, read on the forward strand.
ACTGGGTGTGGTCAGTGGCCTTTAGCCCTGATGGCAACTATTTGACTAGCGGCAGTGAAGATAGAACGATGCGGCTGTGGGAGCTGGGTCGTGGTCAGTGCCTGAAGACATTGCAGGGCAGCAGCAACTGGGTGTGGTCAGTGGCTTTTAGCCCCGACGGAAAAACGTTGGCCAGCGGGCAGGGCGATCGCCTGGTTCATCTATGGGATATGCCCTCAGGAGAACCCTTAGAGACATTAGCAGGCGCGCAAAATGCCATTTGGTCAGTGACCTACAGCCCTGATGGCAGTCTGTTGGCCAGTGGCAATGAAGATGGCAAGGTTCACCTATGGCAGCTCTCCAGTAATCAGGCCCAAACTAAAAAAAGAACGCATCGCAGCTTATCAGGGCATAGCAAATCCATTTGGTCGGTCGCCTTTAATCCCACAGGAGAAACCATTGCCAGTGCCAGCGCCGACCAAAGTATAAAACTCTGGGACGCCCATAGCGGCAAGTGTCGCCATACACTCGCAGAACATCAGCACTGGGTTTGTTCTGTTGTTTTTCACCCGAAGCAAAACATCTTAGCGAGCGGCTCTTATGATCGCACAATCAAGCTCTGGGATCTAGAAACCGGTAAGTGCACAACCACTTGGAGCGGTCACACTAGCGGGATTTGGTGTATTGCCTTTTCACCGGATGGAGACTTTTTGGTCAGCAGCAGCATTGATCAAACCGTTAGGATTTGGGCGGTAGAAACGGGCACTTGTCAGCAGGTGCTAACCGGGCATGAAAACTGGGTGATGGCCGTTGCCATTAGTCCGGATGGGCAGTGGATTGCCAGCGGCAGCGCCGACCACACCGTTAGGATTTGGGCCGCTGAGAGTGGTGAATTGCAGCACACGCTGACTGGACACACTAACAGCGTCTGGACTGTAGCCTTTAGCCCCGATGGTGAGCATGTGGTGAGCGGCAGTGACGATAAAACCATTAAGCGATGGGAGATAAAAACAGGGATTTGTGTGAATACGCTCAAGAACAAAGAGCCCTACGAGGGGATGAACATTACCGGTGTTAGCGGATTGACCGAATCCGAGCTGTCCACGCTAGAGCAGCTAGGGGCTGTTAGTGTAGGTAGCGCAATCTAAGATATCGAAAGGCATCCAGAGGCATCCAGAGGCATCCAGAGGCATGCAGAGGCATCCAGAGGCCCCCGTCCCCGAATTCGGGGCTCTGAGGCAAGATGTATTGTCGTGGATTGCGTTTTACAAATGATTAGATTGACCTACTGACTACATCAACCTAATGACTACATCAATAAAATGCCAGAATGAACAGTTCAAATGAACAAAACTTCCAGACACAACACTCTCAGCAGCCGTTCGGGTCCGCTGACGCTTTAGCAGGTAAAGTAGCGCTGGTAACTGGCGCGACAAGAGGCATTGGCAAGGGAATTGCGATCGCACTCATCCAAGCTGGGGCCACCGTATACATCACAGGTCGTAGCCTCAGTAGCGACGACGAGAGCAACACTGAAACGGTCTCAGGCAGCCTAGCCGAGACTCAGGCGATCGCAGCCGGTTCAACAGGCATCTGTATTCCATGCCAGGTCGACCACAGCGACGACAAACAGGTAAAACAACTTTTTGAACACATTAGAACAGAACAAAACGGTCGGCTAGATTTACTGGTGAACAACGTGTATGGCGGCGTTCGCGCCCTCCGCAACCAGCAGGGAAAGCCCTTTTGGGAAGCCGATGCCAGCCTGTGGGATGCCTGCAACAATGTGGGATTGCGCAGTCACTACATGGCCAGTCGGTTCGCAGCTCAGCTGATGGTGCCGCGCAATCAAGGGCTAATTGTGACGATCTCTTCTTGGGGTGGGCTCTCTCCTATTTTTGGCGTGGCCTATGGCACGGGGAAGTCGGCGTGCGATCGCCTTGCTGCCGAAATGGCCACCGAACTCAAACCCCACAACGTCACGTCCATTGCCCTATGGCCAGGTATTGTTGGCACTGAACACATTTCAGAATTTGTAGAAGAAGCCAAAGCCAAAGAAACACCAGACGCGCGCATGGACATGATGAGCACCCGGTTCAACTGGGAAACGCCTATATTTACCGGGCGCGTGATTGCAGCCCTTTTGGCTGAGCCCAACCCAATAGATTTGACTGGGAAGCTTCAAATTGTGGCTGAACTCGCCGCTCGGTATGGTGTGACGGATGAGAATGGGGAGCGTCCGGCTTCATTGCGATCGCTCAAATTTCTACTCCCGGCAGGTCTACCCGTCCTCCAACCACACGCACGATTCATCCCCGACTTACGCGTCCCGTGGTGGCTAATGCTGCTAACCGCCCTTAGCGCACCCAAAAAGTAAGTCGAGCGATCGGCTTTCATGTGGCAAAATAAGCAAAATGTTGCTGGATATGCCAGATGGAACGCCCATCAGTAGAAAATCTTATTTCCCGAGCCGCTGAGGAACATTGGGAAGAATTAGATTTGTCAAATCAAAGGTTGATGGAATTACCGGAGTCGATTGGCAACCCAACCAGCTTAACCAAACTCAACCTCAGATATAACGATCTCACTGCATTACCAGATTCGATTGGCAATTTAACCAACCTCACCGACCTCAACCTTTGGGACAACAATCTCATCAGGTTACCGAAGTCAATCAGTAATTTAACTAAACTCACAACCCTCGACCTTAGCTTTGACAACCTCACTACGTTATCGGGGTCAATTTGCAATTTAACCAAAATTACAAATCTCAGCGTTCGCTATAACAGGCTCACTGAATTACCGGAGTCAATCGGCAATTTAACTAACCTCAACAGCCTTAACTTAAGCTCTAACAAACTCACCAGGTT
>JBCBDN010000160.1:0-8657 GCA_038529685.1 Cyanobacteria bacterium J06598_1
GTATTTTGCCATCGTGTAGCTGAATTGTCTGATGTCCAAATTAGGATGACGCTTAGCATCCAAAAATTCGTGATAGACCACGACGTTTTGCTCACTTTGCGCGAACGTTTGATCAATGCCCAGCTTCTGTCTGCGCGTCCAGTCAAAATCGAGATTGTAAGAATGAATAACGAGTACGCCCGCTTCTTCTGGCGATTCTTCCGGCAGTTCTTCCGGCAGTTCTTCTGGCGATTTTCTCGGCAGTTCCTTTGATGTCGCCGAAAGCTGATTCGCCTGTGCTGCCCAGTGTCCAGATTGCTCAGAGGGCCCGCCCAGTTGGCTATTAGTGCTTTTGCTCCAGCTACTGCTGCAATGCAGACCCCAAACAGAGAGCGTCACCGACAGCCAAATAGCTGGAGACAAATACCGCGATGGCAAAGACCTCCTAAAGGAGGATCGCCGAGAAGTCGTGAGGAAGAAAGGCACAGAAGCAGTGGACTTTTAAGAAGGAAGTCCTACGAAGATGACTCCCTAAACGTGCCCAACCGACTCCAAACTCAAAACAAAAAGGTATCCCGCTAGCATAGCGGGATACCTTTCACAAACAGTCGATGCGTTTGCTCGCGATTTGTGTCGCCAGCGATTGGCAATTTGCCTACCAGCTAGACTTCACAACGCCAGGAAGCATTCCTTGGTGAGCCATTTCACGCAGCGCGTTACGGCAAAGTCCAAAATCGCGATAGTAACCACGAGGACGCCCAGTCTTCCAGCAGCGATTGTTTAATCGAGTGGGTGCGCTGTTCCGAGGGAGCTGTTGAATCTTGCGGTGAATTGCCAGCTTTTGAGCCTGGTTAGGGGCTGCTTCAAATTCTTTGAGCAAAGCTTCGCGCTTATTCGCGTACTTTGCAACGAGTTTTTCGCGCTTCTTCTGGCGCGCAACCATGCTTTTTTTGGCCATGAGGCGAAGTTAGATTTATTTCCATTACACAGTCTTTAATACTATCGGCTCAACCGAATTTTGTAAACTCTAAACGTTCGACCAAGCCTACCGGAATTTCGCCAGCTACCGAGCTTTTGTCTTTGCCGAGCGTTTGGCCTTTTTTGCTTTTTTCTGAGCCGCTGCTTTTTTCGCTTTTTCCTTTTTTGCCTTCTCTGCTGCTTTTTGAATCTTTGCTGCCCCCGGACAAATATCCAATAGGTCGCACCGTGGGCAGTTCGGACTTTTTGCCATGCAGACTGCTCGCCCGTGATACACCAGCCGAATCGACCAGTTCTCCCAGTCTTCTCGTGGCAGCAGTTTCATTAAGTCCTGCTCAATTTTCACCGGCTCGGCATGCTTCGTCAGCCCCATACGCCCCGAAATTCGCTTCACATGGGTATCTACCGTCACCCCTTCATGAATCCCAAAGGCATGTGCCAGCACTACATTTGCCGTTTTTCGCGCCACTCCTGGCAAGGTGGTCAGCTCCTCCATCGTGGAAGGTACCTCACCCCCAAACTCAGTCATGATTTTGTGAGCGGCAGCCTGAATATTCTTTGCCTTATTTCGATAAAAGCCAGTCGACCTCACTAATTCTTCTAGATCAGAAACGTCTGCGGTGGCCATTGCTTCGGCATCTGGAAGCTGCGCAAACAAGGCCGGTGTTACTTTGTTTACTCTGGCATCTGTGCACTGCGCAGCTAGCATGGTCGCCACCATTAGCTGCACAGGCGTTTCGTAGTCCAAGGAGCAGGGGGCTTCTGGATAAATTAGCTTTAGTCGCTTGAGAAAGGCCAACGCCCGAGGCTTCTTGGTCAGTTTTTGGAAGGCTCTTTGCGGTGGCGGTGGCAGTCCCGGCAGTGGGAGCGGAATAGCCTCGTAACCGTTTTCTGAGGTGGGGCCTTGATAGCTGCTCACCTTATTTCCTTTGTTTCACTACTTCTGGCGACAACGTCGACTAATCTACGAGTGCGGATATTACTGACGTAAATTTTGCAGGACTTCGAGCTGAGTTGTATCTCGAATAATCAAGAAAATTCCTAAGCCCAACAGCAAGAAGATACCGGTCTGCATCACGCTTTCTTGTAAACGCATCGGTAGCGGCTTGCCGCGCACCGCTTCAATCAGCAAAAAGGCCAGCTGACCGCCGTCTAGCGCTGGCAGCGGCAGAATGTTGATAATTGCTAAGTTAATGCTGATGATGGCCGCAAACGGAAAGAGGGTCCGAATGTCGTCGTTTGCCAATCCTGCGCCTTGCTCCACAATTTTTACAGGGCTACCTACCTGACCTGCCATATCAGCAAAGTTGGTAAAGAGCGCCAGCATACCGCCTGCCACTAGCTTTGTTTTGTCTTGAAACTCCTTGGCAGCAACGCTCAACAGCTCAAGGGGGTTGCTTGCAGAGCGAAAAATAACGGTGCCCTCTTCATCAATCTCGTAATTAGGACTCAGGAGAACGCCAATCAGCGCATCGCCAGTTTCTATGTCTAGCTCGGGTACAACCGTGATATCCAGCGGTTCACCATTCCGTAAAACTGACAGATCAACAGGTTCTCCTGGGCTGGACTTAATCACCTTCATTAGGTCTTGCTGAACGCCCTCTCCCTTGCCAAAGGTTTTATCATTAGCGCTCAAAATGACATCGCCTGCTTTCAGTCCTGCTGCCTCAGCCGGTGCATTCACGGCTACTTTCGGAATCAGCACGCCAGTATCTACCGAAGGCACACCCAAGCTGCCGAACTGTAATACAAACACTAAATAAGCAAAGATCATGTTGGCAATAACGCCTGCGCTGATCACAATGGCCCGATCAAACACGGGGCGATTGCGCAGTAAGTCAGGATCTTCGGGCGGAATGTCGCTGTCGGGGTCGTCATCTGGAAAGCCAACGAAACCGCCGAGAGGCACTGCTCGCAGTGCGTACTCAGTGTCTGGGCCTTGATACTTCCACAAAATTGGCCCAAACCCAATAGAGAAGCGATTGACATGGATGCCCTGTAAGCGCGCGGCCATAAAGTGACCCAGCTCGTGAACAAAAATCAGGAGGGCAAGCACTCCAATTACAGCCAGTACGGTCATAGAATCGCGGCGTTGAGTTAACTTTTGTTATTGTACAGGTCCACAACAGCGATTGTGTGGATCTAAGGAGAGAGCCGAGCTTAAGTTTGCTGTTTCAGAGCGCCTGTTCAAGGTGCTTTTGATGTCTGCCTAAGCGACTGAATGGTTTCTACGCCCATATATTTTTGTAAGATTTCAGGGACTCGAATACTGCCATCTGGCTGCTGATAGTTTTCCAAAATAGCGGCCATTGTTCTGCCTACCGCCAGCCCTGAACCATTGAGTGTGTGGACATACTGAGTTCCTTTTTTGCCCGATTCTTTGAACCGAATATTAGCTCTACGCCCCTGAAAATCTACGCAGTTAGAGCAGCTGGAAATCTCTCTATACTTACCAGCTGAGGGCAGCCAGACTTCTAGGTCGTAGGTTTTTGTGGCTCCAAAGCCAATATCGCCAGTACATAGCTCTAGCACTCGGTAAGGAAGCTTTAGCTGCTGCAAAATGTCTTCGGCATCGGCGGTGAGCTTTTCAAGTTCATCGAAAGAGCTATTGGGATGTACAAACTTGTACATTTCTACTTTGTTGAACTGGTGCAGGCGAATCAGTCCTCGGGTGTCGCGGCCATAGCTACCCGCTTCACGACGGAAGCACGGTGTATAGGCGCAGTAATTGATTGGAAGCTGATCAGATGTCAGCACGTCGTCGCGGTGAAGGTTCGTGAGTGGGACTTCGGCGGTGGGGGTGAGCCAGAGATCATCGCGATCGCACTTAAACCCATCTTCAGCAAACTTCGGTAGCTGCCCCGAGCCCTGCATCGAATCCGAATTCACCAAAATCGGCGGCATAATCTCGGTGTAGCCTGCCCCCGTATGCCGAGCCAGCATGAACGAAATCAAAGCCCTTTCTAGCGCTGCGCCCGCGCCGAGCAGCGTGACAAAGCGGCTCTGCGCAATTTTCACAGAACGCTCAAAGTTCATGATGCCGAGCTTTTCACCAATTTCGTAGTGAGGTAGGCTCTCTGCGCTCTGGTCAATTAGCTCGTCGCCCCAGCGGCGCACCTCAACATTGTCATCCTCGTCCTTTCCTTCTGGCGTAGAGTCGCTCGGCAAGTTAGGCAGCGTCAGCAAAATCTCTTCAATCTGCGCCTTCAGCTCGCGCTCTTTGGGCTCTAGCTCACTAATCTCATGTTTGAGCCGGTTGCCTTCTTCTTTTAGCGCCTTAATTTCATTACTTTTTGGGTCAGCCCCCTCGCGCATTTTCATGCCGACAGACTTACCCACTTCATTGCTGCTGGCCTGCAAATCTGAGCGAGACTTTTCAATCTCTCGCTGCTGTTCATCTAGCGCTAGCAGCGATGTTAAATCGTACGTACCCCTTTTGGCCAGCGCCGTCTGCACCTCTTCAGTGCGATTACGAATTTGCTTAATATCCAGCACAGTCTCTACCTTCTGGCATCACTCAACGGTCAATTTAATAGTCAATAGTCAGGTTAGCAGCCAGAGGGGCGCTCAAACACCCGATTAGCCGAACAATAAAGAGGCGGTCAGAGTCACTGCTCTGCCGCCTTATTCTCTGTATATCCTGTAAAGTCAGATTCTGTAAAGTCAGCGTTGCGGACCTATACCACCTGCTGAATTTCAGCAATCTCAGGAATAAACTCGCGCAGGCGACGCTCAATACCCATTCTCAGCGTCATCGCAGAACTAGGACAGCTACTGCAAGCACCGTTCAATCTCAACTTCACAATCGGGCCATCGAGTTCTACTAGTTCTACATTGCCGCCATCTGCCAAAAGGTAAGGGCGCAACTCATCCAAGATTTTTTCAACGTTGGGTTCTGTCAGTGCCAGGGTCGACATCAGTTATCTCCTATTCAATACGCATCTATCGATACAGTTTAGCGGTTCTCTTTCCCAATTGACTTATTTAGCAGAGGACTTCTTCAACCGCTGCTTCAGGTCTTCTCAAATTAGCTCTGAAGCTCGTCTAATTTGGAAAGAACTTCTTGGCTGTGAATGGCAGGCCGAACACCCAAGAAAATTTCTTGAAGGCTACCTTCTGGATCAATCAAATAGGTGTGTCGCATCGACATCGGCTTCATCCATGATCCGTAGGCTTGGCTCACGGCTCCATTCGTATCCGATAGCAAGGGATACACCAGCCCTTCCGAATCGCAGAAAGCCTCGTGAGAATCGGTATCGTCAGCGCTGACGCCGATCACCTGCGCATTGCGAGCTTGATACTCTGGCAAGTCTCGCTGAAAGCGTTGCGCTTCGAGGGTGCAGCCGGGAGTAAAGTCGCGGGGGTAAAAGTAGAGAACCACCCACTGACCGAGATAGTCGCTCAGGCTAATGTCTTCGTCGTTGATGCTGCTAGGTAGCGTAAAGGCAGGTGCTGGCTGGTTGAGCTCAGGCTGTTTGCCGCCCAGTGCATAGGCAGCAGGCGTTAAGACCGTAAACACCGTAGTTAGACAAATCAGAGCCCCGAAGCACAGCGCGAATGCTCTACGGAATGTAGCCCTATGGAACAGAGCTGATTTTGAAGCATTCAGCTTGTTCGATGCTGATGTTTGCGACATGATGTAGCGGCGCGACATACAATCTCCTGAGAAGTCCTTAAGAAAAAGCGATTTGAGAAAAATCAGCTCAAAAAGCCTACATGCTTTTCAAGTCTATAATGCGCGAGCTTACAAAAACGACACTGCAACGACACTGCTATGACTGCCTTTAGCTTCAAAAAATACTGGCGCGAAAGCTGGGCTGTGGCTCGTCGCATCCTTACAGAGCTCTTTCGCCGCAGGCGTAGCCTAATTTCTTGGCTGATTTTCCCCGCGTTGATTTTAATCCTCAATGGGATAATCACCGGTAAGGGGGATGGGCGAGAAATGGAGATGGGCACAGCGTTTGAGCTGGCTGCACCACCAACCCTAGCCGGGGCGGCTCTATTTTTTAGCTGCTTAGGGGGTGGGGTGGCTACGGTTGTTTCTGAGCGTGAGCAGCAGACGTTGAAACGGCTATTTTTGTCTCCGCTTAGTGGGGTCTCTTATTTTTTAGGTATTTTTTTGGCGCACAGTGTCATTGGGGTAGGGCAGACGCTGGTTATTTTTGCGATCGCACTGATCGCAGGCGCTACATTTTCTGGCGCGGCTTGGCCCCTCGCTATTTTGGTTATTTGGCTCAGCATTCTGGCATACGTCGGGCTAGGTTTCATGCTGGGCACACAGTTTGCTCGCCGTACCGAAGATGTCAGCGCGCTCATTGCGGCTTTTGGCGTTCCCTTAATGTTGCTAGGTGGTGGCTTTTTGCCTATCGATGTGTTCCCCGACTCCCTGCTCAAAGTCGCTAGATTCAACCCCATCTATCACATGACAGAATCCTTGAGCAATGCGCTGCTAGAAACAGACAATCCCCTGGGCGATGAAGGCAACTTTTGGTTTTTGCTGATTTTTGCAGTCGCGATGGTGCTAGTCGGCTGGCTGTCTTACCGGCGAATGCTTCTAAAAGAGCGTCAGCTTTAGCGGCGCTCTCACCTGTATCTACAGTCAACGGATCTAGTTGTCGGTTCTAGTTGTCGGTCTGTGCGGCTCTCTTTTTGGCGGCGACTTTGCGGTCTCTTACTATCGCCACGCCCAAGCCAGCAATTCCCAATAACAGAGCCGGTTCAGGGATCTCTTGATTCCCGGTTTCATTGTTCTTGCCAGCAACTGCAAAAGCCAAAGACCCGACTGGAATGGTTCCATTGCCAGGCAGGCTGAAGTTGCCTGATGTGTGGATTTGTTTGGGAAGCGATCGCACAACATCAACACTGCCTTTCTCTGAAATATTAGAACGACCTGCCACCGCACTTTTGGGTGCAATATCTTCCAAAGCGACTGTTGTTAGCCCACAGTTGCTAGGAACATATGTGCCGCCCTGACTGTTCCCAGAGCCTAAATGCTGTGCCCAGTATCTTCCGTAAGTCGATTCCCCGGTAGTATCAAACATTCCAAATCCAACTTCGGTGTAGGTCGGATTGATCAAGTTCTTGTAGTGACTATCGCTTTCAAGCCAGTTAGTAAACGCACCACCCGGTGTGTAGCGACCCGCCACTAAGTTCTCTCCTACATAGGTGCCTGTGTAGCCAGTTGCTCGAATTCGCGAGACAAAAGAGTCTTTTGCGCCATGCCCAAAGAAGTTTTGGGTAGCCATCTTTTCGGCATAGTCTTGAGCCGACTTTCCGAGCTGTAAAGAGAATCTGAGTGGCGCGGCGTTGACTTTGGCCCGTGCCTCGTTTGTTCTATTCAGCAGCTCAGAAAAGTATCCTTCTAAAGGTGTACAGTTTCCTCCGGTTGCAGCGCTAATCGGTGCTACGTTGGGCCCACTGTCGTTACTGGTGGCCTCTTGTCCGCCGCTGCCACCACTGCCACAGCTCGTAATCATTACGCTTGTCATCACCAGACTCCACAGGGCAGTCCACTTCATTGCAATACTCCTAGGTCAAAAAAGAGCACGTCGCATCAGACTCCACCACGACCCTAGGTCGCGTAGCTGATGAAACATGAGTTAAAAAAATCGGGAAGAAAGAGGAATTAGAAGGCAGCGGCTACGTTTGCTCATCAGCAAACGCTGCCAACCGCTAACGCATGGGCTCAAACAACAAAGCCGTAGCGTCCTCTAGGGCTACTAAAGTGACTGATAAAGGGCGCTGTTCTTGTCTCAGAACCATTGCCTTCATCAGTACGCTTAAAAAGCAGCCGTAATTTTTAGCACTCAATTTTTAGATGGACTGCACTAGGTTGAGTTTGTGCAGTGCTCTTTTGACCAGTGAAAGTGATCCTCTAACCCAAAAGTTAGGTGAACCCCTCACCTATGTCGAACTTAACGATTACACTACGTACTCTAGTGCGCACCAAAACGTATCAACATCGGAATTTGTAACCGCCCTGTAAGCTTCCTTGATACAAGTACCCCCAGTTCCATACGCAAACCTCACAAGAATGCCGCAGCAAAACCGTTGTCCTGTAGGAGATACGCAAATCCGGACAGATTCATAAAAAGAAAGCAAACAGCGAAGTTCCGTTAAAATACTGACAACCTATTGATATGACTTCTGCACTCGATACACCGATTAACCAAAACGCTTCGCCGCCACTGGCCCTTGCCACATTTGGGGCAGGTTGCTTTTGGCATACTGAAGAAGCCTTTCGCCCTGTAAGAGGTGTCACCAGCACCTCAGTCGGCTACATGGGAGGACACTTCGAGAACCCATGCTACCTAGACGTGCTCTCACGCATCACCGGTCATGCCGAAGTCGCTCAAATCCTATATGATCCGATTGCTATTTCCTATGAGGCGCTGCTTAATACTTTTTGGAACTGTCACGATCCCACCACGTTCAACCGTCAGGGCCCTGATCGAGGTGAACAGTACCGCTCGGTGATCTTTTTTCATACGCCCACTCAGCGCAAAGCGGCTCAGCACTCAAAAGCTAATCTGAATGCTCAAGGCACTTACTCAAATCCAGTGGTGACCCAAATCTGCTCAGCGAATGACTACTGGCTAGCCACTGAAGACCATCAGCAGTACTTAAGGCTTGCTGAAAAAGGCCCCGTGGAGGCGAAATGCATTGGCATCGGGGGCCGAGGGTTGAGACCAAGTAAAAAC
>JBCBDN010000161.1:0-8624 GCA_038529685.1 Cyanobacteria bacterium J06598_1
CCCTGCCCGCGAGCTGAAGATTCTAGACTCATGGAACAGGTGCGCTTTGAATGAAGGTCAAGAATCAGGTGTGTTATTTGTGTGTGATAGCGTGATGAGTCGCGCCTGCCCTTTTTTGATCCGCCAAAGAGTACCCAGAGCAGAAACGCCACCAGAACGAGCGGTCCTAACCCAATGCTAGTAGCCACTGAACCACCAATAACCCAGCTAATGGCTCGAAGCGCCCTAATGGTACAGCCCTCTCCTATATCGGGTGGGCTGAGGCGCGCCGATGAAAACTGAAGTTCTAACTTAGACGGGTTGGTAAAAATCTCCATATCACCGCGTACGGCTTTAGAGGCCAGCGCTGACTGTGACTGTGGAGCATCTTGTGGAGCATCTTTAAGTGAGCTGGGGGCATTAGTAGAAGAAATCGCTTGAGGATCGCTCAGCTGATGTAGTGCCTGGGTTGCAGACGCTATGCGGTTGGCTAGCTCCGCGCAGGTAAGCCACTGAATCCACTGAGCAAAGTACTTTGATAGTGATGCGCACGACTCGAACTCGATTTGAAAATTATCTTGGGTTAATTCTGCTGGGTGCTGGCCAGTAGCCAAATAAATCAGAGTAGCCCCAAGGCTATAAAGGTCTGAAGCCGGAACGGCTCTACCTCCAAATTGTTCTGGTGGCATGTAGCCATAGGTACCAACCACAGTCATAGTGCTGCTATTTTTGACGGTTTGAACAGAGCCAAAGTCAACGAGATAGACGTTTCGCACGTTCTTTTGGTTGGCTTCGCTGAGCAGAATATTGCTGGGTTTGATATCTCGATGGATAACAGTAGGGTGACGACCATGCAGATATTTCAAAATCGTTAGCAAAGACCGGGCGAGGGCGTGCAGCTCTTTCTCAGTGAACCGATAGCCAGACGTGACCCAGGTCTGGAGCGATCGCGCCTCTATATACGTTTGGATCAGCACAAACCCAGAACCCAGAGGCGTTTCTACCTCAAACGAGTCTAGATACTTAGGAATAGAAGGGTGGTCTAGTGCTCTGAGTGTCTCTGCTTCTCGCTCAAATAGCTTGAGCTCCTCCCACGTAAAATCTGGGCCAAACAGCAACAGCTTAGCGACGATTGGCTGCTGCGTTTGGAGGTCAATCCCCCGAAACGTTCTTCGACCGGTTTGCCTACCCAGCAGTTGATTTAACTGGTAGCGATTGCTCGTTCTGACGGTGGTGATGCCCTGAGTTTCGTCATGGGGCACCGGGCCGATTGTTTGGCCGAGCATCAGGTGGGTCTTATCGAGACGCTTCATACAAAAGAAGAGCTTACTAAAGCAGTGCGAAGTACTAAGGACTTATACAGTCTCTTTTAGGCTAATTCATGATGCAGACGATGGTTGGGTGGTCCGACCAGATCGAAAACAGGCTAGAGATAGCTTTTTTGCAACTTTGCATTTGAAACTTTGTAAAAAAGCGTCTGAGCGGGCACTCTCAGCGGGCGCGGGTCGAATCAAGGTTACGCTGGTGCCCCCACTCGGCTAGATGATGGGAGAGCCAGCGCATTTCAGGGTAGGTGCCTACAATGCGCAAATGCTGCCTGTCAGCAGGGGTATTGTGAAACGTGAAGGTGAGCTTTGCCATAAGCAATGGCTTGCCCGGCGAGATCATCAGGGTCGGGGCAATCTTTACATTTTTGATGGAGAGCCTAGAGCCGTGAAGAACGCTATGGCCTGAGGAACCGTTGATGTTGCCGTTGCGGTCTCTAGTAGGCGGCTTTTGAGTAGAAAGGCCAATGAAGGCGCGGCCATCATCGGCGGTGGTGAGGCGAAGCGTGGCTGAGTGTTGATCCCTATCGCGGGCGCCCACAAACATCCGAAAAAACAGCGGCAGTAAAGCCGCAATCACAACAGCTATCAGCACCGACCCTGTGACGACAATTGCCCCACCTACAAAAACGACAGTACTGAGAATAACCGACAGCCAAAGCTCTACGCTTTCGGTGCGCGTATAGGGCTGATGAGGTAACTTTAGACCTTCTCTAACACGAGCAGATGGAAACTTCACTTCAAGACTTTGCGCAGTCGCAGCAATTCTAAAAACAGAGTAAGAAACCTGAGCGGGGCGCTTTGGCCGCTGAACGATTAGGTTCTGACTTTGATGACCTTGAATCTGTTCTTGAATCTGTTCTTGGAGCTGGCTTTGATCTGGGCTTTGATCTGGGCTTTGATCTGGGCTTTGATCTGGGTTTTGATCTGGGCTTTGATTCTGATGTCGTCTCTGGTCACTGTATCGCTCTGGGCTACGCGGAACCGCTCGGCTAGCGAGACGATGCGGCTCTGTATAGGGCTTTACGAGGACTAGCCCTGGACCTAGGAGAGTTTCTGTTTCAAAAGATTCGAGATACGACAAGCTGATAGAAGACTCGAAAGGCGCTAGCGTTTCGGTATGTAGGGAGTATTCTTCCTCAGCTAGATCTGGACCAAACAGCAACAGCTTCACAACAACTTGAGCCTGTGATGTTAAATCAGTAGCCAGAAAGGTTCTTTTGCCAACTTCTCTAGCGACTAGCCGATCGAGTCGGTAGCGATCGCGAGCCTGACTATGTTGCTCACTAAGCGGCTCAATCGTTTGGCCTAGCATTAAATCTGTTTTATCTTGGCGCTTCATTAGGATAACTTTGCTTGCGTTCGCTTGTTTTTTGGGCGCCCATCAAGGACGCTGATCGCGGAGGATAGGCTGAAAAATATTGTCTGAAGAGGTTTGGTTGAACATCACAGCGCGGGGGGCGTACAAAGGGCATTTTGTACGCCGACTTAGCGCATTGCGACAAACCAAAACAGGCGAGCTCGGCGGTAGCGCCATAGGTATAAATTTAACCTGAGAGCACCGCAATAAGCCGTGTAAATACATAGAAAAAATCAAACATCCGTATAATTACGGCCTTAGTGTGAAGAGTAGATATGGCTACAGAAAATCAAGGAACTTCTAACAGACACGCTGACACGTTGATCAGCTGCGTTGCTCAGACGTTTGTGATTGCTTACAAAGAATCAACAGAGCAGCTGAGCACGGTGCTCAATGAGTTTGGCTGCGACTGCACAGTGCTTCGGCAAGTTCATCAGCCAGGATATGAAACCTACTCACCTAGCTTTTTGTGCCTGCTAAATCATCGCAGTGCGTGGGAATTGGCTTTGAGATCGGAAAAGCCAACGCTAATTGTAGAGGCGGATTTTGTGCCGGTGCAGGACTTTGCGCAACTGCCACCCCCTTTTGATCCAGCGGATTCAGCGATGGGAATTGCTTGGCTCTATACCTGCGCGGCCCAGATTTATAACGTGCAGACGGGGTCACTCGACAGCAGTGCCCAAGCATGGGCGCAGGGATACTCTACTTCTATGGTGGCCTATGTAATTACACCTAAAAGTGCTCGCCTGCTGATTGAACTGGCCTCGCAAATAGAAAAAGACCCGGGGCCACATGAATATTCACCTTGGGACTCGGGTATTGAGTATTACCTGCGCGATCGCAATCTGCACAACTATGTGCCTTTCCGCAACTACGGTGAGCACGGCGGGCTACCCAACCCTGAACACGGCAAGAACAAGCTGAGCAAAGCCCACAGAGCAGACGTACTGTACGGCAAGCTGGCATTTGCACCGATGTACGCCACTGAAAAGGGAGGTATTGATCGATGGCTGTGGCTGAAAGTGCGCGCCTATGCGCGGGTGAAAGGGATAGGCCGACTGTTGCTGTTGAAGTATTTGCGAGCAGAAGTGGTGAAGAATTCGCGTCAGGGGAAAGCGCTGATTTGGTTTGCGATCGCTCGTCACTTCACTTTATAAACTAGCAAAGGATAAATTCGCAAAGGTTACGATTCCAGGTTCGCCAGATCTGTAAGGGCCTGCCCATCGACACGGCAAACGGTCCAGTCAGTCATCAGAACAGCGCCTAGCTTTTTGTACACTGCAATCGCATCTACATTCCAATTCAGCACGCTCCATTCAAACCGCCCGCAGCCTTGCGCCACCGCATAGTTTGCCAAGTGCTTCAGCAGCGCGGTAGCAATCCCTTTTCGTCGATGCTCTGGCAGCACGAAAAGATCTTCTAAATAAATACCCGGCTTCATCAGAAACGTTGAAAAATTGTAAAAGTAAGTGGCAGACCCCACGACGACGCCATCAAGTTCTGCCACAAACGCCTCTGCATAGGGCCGCTCGCCAAACATCGCCTTGTGCAAATCAGCCTGCGTGCCAACCATTTCATGCGCCAGCTTTTCGTATTCACTCAGCAGCTTGCTAAACGAAAAAATAGCAGCAACATCGTCGGGCGTGGCCGGTCTGATAGTGATCGTCATAGTAGTTGGAATAAAATTTAAATCAGTCGGCTAGTGACTCGGCCCAAAATCAGCTCACGACCAATCACACCAAACGCGCGGCTGTCAGACCCTTCGCTTGCATTGTCGCTAAGCACGTAGCAGCTGCCGTCGTAAAAAGCTTCTGAGACTCTTTTGATCATCCGAACACGAGGCTTAGAAGGATGCCGGCAGATAATGATTTCGCCAGGAAAGATTTTGTCTGTTCTGGGGATAGGTGTGACCAGAACATCTTCACCTTCTCTAAGCGTTGGCAGCATAGAGTGGCCTGTGACGTGAAAGCGCCATCGTTTTCCCAGGGTCCAAAGCCCGATTTCTTTCCAATTACGCTTAAGTTTCATGCTTTAAGAGAATTGTTCTATCGGAATTGAATTAAAAGTGTAATTACATAAAAGAAAGATCCCGAAAGACTGTTGAACAGACTACAGGATCTTTCTTTTATTAGATGTGCGTAGCTACAGAAACAACCGACTAGCTAGCGGTGTACCAAGATACATCGCGGCTCTTCGTTTCCCAGAAGATGTTGTGAATTTTCTGAACGGCGTCCATTAGCTCTTGGCAGTGCTGAGTGCTGACTTCTACCTTACAAGCAGAGCAAAGCTTAGCGGCTTTCCAGAAAGTATCGTGCAAGTCAGGGTACTTCTCTAGGTGCACGGGCTTGAAGTAGTCGGTCCAGAGAATCAACAGCTCATCTTTGGTGATTTGAGCCTGTTCTTCTTTGATAGCGATGAAGCGAGACATGGTGTTTTGGTAAGACGCCATAGCCTGTGCGTCGCTGCCCTCAGGATGCTGAAGATCCAACATCTTTTTGGTCATGGAGACGACGGCTTCAGCGGCGATGCGAGCAGAGGAAGGATCGTACACGCCACAAGGACCGTCGCAGTGAGCCTGTACTTCGGGGGCGGGGAACCAAGCCTTGAGCGTGGAGATAACGGTGCTAAACATAGGGTATTGAGTTGCCTCTAGTGGCCTAAGTGATTTGATCTGAAGGATCATCGATTTTGCCGCTTCAGATGCTTTACGGCTTTAAGTATACCGTTCTAACTTTGGTGTGGATAAACTATTAAGCAGCCTGTTAAAACCTGAGATTTCTCCTGATACTTTCATGTATCTTTAGTTACAAATCTCTTGTAATCTTATAAGAGCTATAGGACAAACGTATTAGGTTGCAGTATGGGTCGTTGGGGCGAAGGGCAAGGATTTGTCTGGCCAAACTGGACAAAAGGCGGCTGGACAGAAGGTTGGATAAAAGCCTGGACAAGAGCCTGGACAAAAGCCTGGACAAAAACCTGGACAAAGCGCTTTTTGACAGTTGCCCTATCGACTGGGCTGGTGAGCTGTGAGGCACTGCTGTCGCCTGCTGACGACTACTCTAATTTGCCACCCTGTGTGGATAATACCTGCGACTGTGGCGATTTTGTCAGCCGGGAGCTGGCGCAGCGAGTGTTCGATGCGTTCAAGGAAGATTATTACGGTCTCGATCAAGATGGCAATGGCCAAGCCTGCGAGGCGCTGCCACAGGTGGATTTGACGCTGGACTGGGCGACCTACTTTAGCAACAGCGAGCATTTGGTATTTGGCAATCCGAGCAATGCAGGCAAGGATAATCCAAATAACTGGCTAATTGAGCGAGAGCAGTATGTGCTGGGGTATGGGCGCGATCGCAACGCCTTAAACTGGGCGAGCTGGTGGGTAGATAACCGCTGGCTAGGCCGAACGGAGCGTCAAGATGATTTTCGGCCCGATGGCGTCTTGCCGAAAGGGTTTTATCAGGCCACGCCAGGGGAGTATCGGCGCAGTGGCTACGACCGGGGACATATGGTGCCGTCAGGCGATCGCACCGCCAACCTCAGAGATAACTCCCTCACCTTTTTGATGACCAACATCTTCCCGCAGGCTAGCGAGAACAATCGCGGTCCTTGGCGAGAGCTAGAATCTCACGGACGAGACCTGGTGTATCAACAGGGCAAGGCACTGTATGTGATTGCAGGTGTGTACGGTGATAAGGGAACGGTGGGCAAGGTAACGGTGCCGGGGCGTGTGTGGAAAGTGATAGTAGTATTGGATTCGATTGATGACACGGTGACAAGAGGAACGGAGGTGATTGCCGTGGATATGCCAAATAGCGATCGCATCGAAGCCGACTGGCAGCTGTACCGCACCACCATCGACCGCATCGAAATCGCCACGGGCTACGACCTACTCTCAGAAATACCTGTTGATATTCAAGCCGCCCTTGAGTCTCAATAAGCACCCGGATAGATTGCGTAAATTAGCCCTATCAAATCGTTTTACAATCTTGTACTGTGATGACTTGCTCAAATCATTAAAAGGGGTCTGAACACACGTATGACAGTCATCGCTGCCCGTAAAACGTCCGACGCTATTGTTTTTGCCGCTGATACGCTCATTTCAGACGGGTTTAGCAAAGTCACGTCATCTGAGCTGATTTTTGCCAAGCTGTTTGAGCAAAACGAAATGGTCATTGGCACCACAGGCGACTGTTATGAGGGCACCATGATGGAGCTGTTCAGCCGAAACCATAAGCCGGTGAATTCGACCCGCTTGGGAATGATTGACTTTTTGGTTGAGTTCAAAGAATGGATTCGCAAAAAGGAGGGCGGCTACTCACCTAAAAATGGCTTCCTGATCGCCTTTGATCAAAAGCTATTTCGAATCGTTCAAGGATTGGATGTATACGAAATTCATGAATTTGACGCGATTGGAGCTGGGCAAGATTTTGCTAAAGCGGCGCTGCATTTAGGCCATACTCCTAACGAAGCCGTTAAGGTCGCCTGCAAACTGTCTTTGTATTGCAGTGAGCCGATTACTGAAATTTCTGTACCCCTAAGCGATCGATAGGTTTCGGCAGCTAGGTTTCAACTAGGCGAGTTTTGACCCCGGCTATTTTGCCCTCTGGGGTAACGCCTAGGATGTAAACGCTGATGTCAACTTCGCCGTAGCGGTAGACCCGGAGGTGCTGAAGGGATTCGGTAAGTAGGACTTTCAGCTGTTGGAGCTGAGCGAGCTGGGCTTTGTCTTCAGTAGTGTGCCAGCTTTTTGGGATGAGCGATCGCTTAAAAAAAGCATCTACGTCTACTTCCGTCAAAGCACTCTCCCGTTCAACGGCCAACCCGTCTGCCTGCAAAATCCTAAGCACTTTATTCCTAAGCACTTTATTCCTAAGCACTTTATAACGCTCAGGGCTTTCTGTTTGTACCCTATCTGTGGCTGTAGTGGATAACGGCTGCGTCGGGAGTTCCGCATTGGGTTCCCACACCACCTCCACCGGATAGTCCGCCTCACTGCTCCACCACAGATCTTCGCAAGCTACCGCTAGATGTCCTTTTAGCTCAGTGTTTGCTGCCATTCTTTTCTGTCCTTCGTGTGTAGCAATCCTGCGACGACCCTTTTATCATGAAGGACAGTCGGCCTTTCATTTCATCTTTCCAATGCGCATTCTTCTCTGGCTCCGTAACGACCTCCGCCTGCACGACCACGAGCCGCTACACCAGGCCCTAGAAAACAAAGCTGACATCATTCCGCTGTACTGCTTCGACCCACGCCAATTCCAAGAAACCTCCTTTGGCTTCCCCAAAACCGGCGCTTACCGAGCCCAGTTTCTGTTAGAGACTCTAGGCGACTTACGCGCCTCCCTACAGTCAAAAGGCAGCGACCTAGTGGTCCGTCAAGGGAAGCCCGAAGAAGAGATCCCAATAATTGTTAAAGCATTAAAAATTGATGCGGTGTACTGGCACGAAGAAGTCACCTCAGAAGAAACCGCTGTAGAAAGAAGCGTTGAGAAAGCACTGAACGAACTCAAAGTCGCCTCAGAAGTATATTGGGGCGCAACACTATTTCACCCCGACGACCTGCCTTTTGAAATAAACAAACTACCCGAGGTGTTCACTCACTTCCGAAAAGCCGCCGAAAAAGAGAGTCAGGTATTTCCTCCATTTCCTACGCCAGACCGGTTGCCTACTTTACCGGCAGATATGGAAACAGGCAGACTCCCTACGTTGACCGATCTCGGTTTAGAGGAAAGAACAATCGACGCTAAAGGCGTACTGCCCTTCAAAGGTGGAGAAAGTGAGGGGCTCAAGCGATTGCAGCACTACTTTTGGGAGGCAGATAGGCTGCAAGTGTATAAAGACACACGCAACGGCATGCTAGGCGCGGACTACTCTTCTAAATTCTCTCCTTGGCTAGCGAACGGCAGCCTTTCCCCGCGCAAAATTCATGCAGAAGTTCAGCGTTACGAAAGAGAGAGAAA
>JBCBDN010000162.1:0-8571 GCA_038529685.1 Cyanobacteria bacterium J06598_1
GTGCCCTTGTTTGACCGAGGTGGGCGCAGGGCGCAGCTGACAGAAGCGGGGCATTTGCTCTTGGAATATGGCGATCGCATTCTGAGCCTCTGCCAAGAAACCTGCCGCGCCATCGAAGATTTGCAAAACCTGCAAGGTGGCACCCTCATTGTGGGTGCGAGCCAAACCACGGGTACCTATTTGCTGCCGCGAATGATTGGTCAGTTTCGTCAGCGATACCCTGAGGTGGCCGTACAGCTGCATGTGCACTCCACTCGCCGGACCTCGTGGAGCGTGGCCAACGGCCAAATTGATTTGGCCATCATCGGCGGCGAAATTCCGCCGGAGCTGCAAGACTCTCTAGAAGTCGCTCCCTACGCTGAAGACGAACTGGCGCTGATCATGCCCGTCTTCCACCCACTGGCTAATAACGACACGATTGCTCGCAGCGACCTCTACAAGCTCAAATTCATTACCCTTGACTCGCAATCGACGATTCGCAAAGTGATCGATCAGGTGCTCACCAGGGGTGGTATCGAGACGCGCCGCCTGCGGGTAGAAATGGAGCTAAATTCCATTGAGGCGATTAAAAATGCGGTTCAGTCGGGCCTAGGCGTGGCGTTTGCTTCCACCTCTTCGATTGAAAAAGAGCTGCAAATGGGCGTAATCCATCGGGCTCGGATTGAATCTGTAGAAGTGAAACGCACGCTGTCGGTTATTTTTAACCCCAATCGGTATCGATCTAAAGCGGCTGAGGCGTTTGCTAAGGAAATTCTGCCTAAGTTTACGAACCGCGAGCTGGAGTTTAAGAAGGCGAACGTTAGAGCGAATGGGAAGGCTAACGGCAAGGCTGCTGGAGAGAGCAAACCAGCTGCTACGAGTAAGGAGACATCTGCTAAAGTGCCTGGTAAGGCAGCGGTAGATGCTGACGCTGGCCGTTAGCTAGCGATATTCGCTAAGTCTGCTACTGGTTTATCTAGCGCGTTCATTTAAAATAGATGGGCGGCTACTATGACCGCTTGCGGTTGAGATTACTGTTAAATTCACCTATGCAACTGCACTGCACCCGACCCAACTGCCCTTCGCCGATCAACCACTTTTCAGATCTTGACGATCCAAATATTCCTCAGCCTCTAAAGCAGAAGTATTGCAGTGCCTGCCGCATGGAGCTAATTTTGCGCGGGCGCTATTTGCCCGTGGGCTTATTGGGCCAAGGCGGCTTTGGTACGGCTTTTTTGGCCCGAGATTTTGACTCACCTACGCAAAAGAACTGCGTGGTAAAGCTGTTTCAGCCCCCTGTGACCCTAACGCCGCAGCAGATGGCGACGGCGCAGCGGCTGTTTGGAAAAGAAGCGATTGTGCTGGAGCGTCTGGGGTTGCAGCATCCACAAATTCCCAATTTGTATGCTTACTTTCCGCTGCTAGTGACCAATCCGCTGAATAATCAGTCGGAGGAGCTGTTTTATCTGGTTCAAGAGTTCATTGACGGCGAAGACCTAGAGAAAGTGCTAGAGCGTCAGGGTAAGTTCAGTGAAGCAGCCGTAACTAAGGTACTGCGCTCCATGCTAGACGTGCTGGGCTTTGTGCACAGAAACGGCGCGATTCATCGCGATGTGAAGCCCTCTAATATTATGCAGGGGAAAGATGGCCGCCTATCGCTGCTCGACTTCGGCGCGGTAAAGGAAGTCACGACGGCATCGGCGGGCGTGCAGCGAGGGCCAACGACGATTTGCTCGCCAGAATATGCGCCGCCTGAGCAGATTATGAACGGCACGGTGGACCAAACGTCGGACCTGTATGCGCTAGCAGCGAGCTGTGTAGTGCTGCTGACAAACAAAAACTCCAACGAGCTGCGCGACAGTATTTCTAATCGGTGGAAGTGGCAAAGCCATGCGGATGTCTCTCCTGCGCTCTCGGCCATTTTAGAGAAGATGCTGCTGCCCAACCCTAAGAATCGCTATCCTTTTGCGAAGGATGTGTTAGCCGCGCTATCACAGGGATCGGCCTCGACACAGATTTCTCAGATACCGCCCAAACCAACCCCACCCAAACCATTCCCGCCCAAACCAACCCCACCTAAGCCATTACCCCCTAAACCAACGCCGCAGGTCAAGAGTGCACCAGCCCCACCGTTGTCGCTGCCTCGGTTTTTGGGTAATGCAGCTTTTTCGGGGGTTCAGGGCGGTTTGCTGGCGATCGCATCCATTAGCCTTTTAGAGATTACCCTGCTCGGCGGCGGGGCTTGGTTGGCGATGGTCGCTGGTTTGGGAATCCTTCAGTTTCGCCGGGTGATAGAGGGAATGGACCTGGTGATTATTGCTGGAGTCACGATGGCAATTGTGGTCTTTTTTAGACCCCTGCACAGTGCGTTGAACACCCCTGGCATTTTGCCCATTCTGGTGATTGCGCTGATGTGTGGCTGCGGCATGATTATGGTGGCGATTGTGTTTCGCCTAATATTTCGTCTGATTTCAGAAATTATGTAGATCGACGCTGTAGGTTACTGTGCCGTTGAATAACGGGTGGAAACGTATAAGTGGACGCTAGCTGAGACTCTTTGCAGGCCACGCTGGTTTTCTTTTTGTGGCAATAAAAGATTTATAAAGTGGCTCGGGGCATACGCGCCAAGGGCGAGCTTCCCGTATTATGTGATAAACCAAAACGCACTTTAATACCTACGCTTAGGTTGCACTCCCATGGCTAAGAAGAATGAGCTGCCGGCTCTGATGGCATCCCTCCTGGTCACCTTCGCCCTGCTTGGCGGTGGTGCGTGGTGGCTAAAAGACAGTCTCCTGGCGGGCAACAATGGCGGTAGCGGTGACCAAACATCGCAGCGGGCCGACGAATCATCTGGCCGAAGCGGTGAGGGCACCATTGCGGGTGCGGATGGTAGCAGTGGCCTATCAGTCCTCTCTGAGAATGTTTCTTCTACTAAGCAAAAAGGGCTTGATGCCTTAGCTGACGACGACTACGCTACTGCCAAAGTTGAGTTTACAGCGGCGCTAGCTGAAGTTAAGAACGATCCAGAATCGCTGATTTATCTCAACAATGCCACGATTGGCAAGGGCCGCGCGTATTCACTGGCTGTGATTGTGCCAGCGGGTTCCTCTGAAAGTGCGGCTGCCGAATTAATGCGCGGTGCGGCGCAGGCCCAGTCTGACATTAACGATGCGGGCGGTATTGATGGCAACCCGCTGAAGCTGCTGCTCGTTAATGACGATGACGATAAAGCAACGGCGGCTGAGATTGCCAATGAGCTAGTCGATAATGACGACGTGCTGGGGGTGGTGGGCCACTACTCTAGCGGAACTACTTTGGAAGTCGCGCCTATTTACGAAGCGGGTGGGCTGCCGATGATTTCACCGACGAGTACGGCGGTGGATATTTCGAGTGCGGGTGACTATATTTTTCGGACTGTGCCGAGCGATCGCTTAGCCGCCGCGACTCTTTCTCGCCACGTGCTGAACAAAATCAACGAAACCGAAGCCGTTGTTTTCTATACGAGTGAGAGTGCCTACAGCCAATCGGTAAAGTCTGAGTTTACGACTGAGCTATTGAGTAACGGCGGGCAGGTGGTGGCTGACTTTGATGTGAGTGAGTCTGGTTTTGATGAGCGTGAGGCCCTAGAGGAGGCCAGGGACAAAGGGGCGAGTGTGCTGATGCTGGCGCTGAATACGGCGACGATTGATATTGCCAACGATGTGATTAGGGCGAATCAGCAAGACTTGCCGATGGTAGGCGGTGACAGCCTTTACAATCCTAAGATTTTGAGTGAGAGCGGCGGTGATGCCCTTGGCCTGACGGTGGCAGTGCCTTGGCATATTCTGAGCCATGAGCAGACGCCGTTTGTGGCCCAGTCGCGTCAGCTGTGGGGCGGTGATGTGAACTGGCGGACGGCGACGGCCTATGATGCGGTGCGATCGCTCGCTGCGGGTCTGGCGTCGGACCAAAGTCGCGATGGTTTGGCAGAAGCGCTTGCCGCGCCAGGGATGGAAATTGAAGGCGCGACAGACTCAATTCGCTTTTTGCCAACGGGCGATCGCAATCAGCCTTCTCAGCTGGTCACCGTAGAGCCCGGTAATCGCTCGGGTGGTGGCTACGACTATGTTCCGGTGAAGTAGGTCCCGCGTTCTGGCCTCTCTGTTGTTTGGCCTCCTGTTGCTTGGCCTCCTGTTGCTTGGCCTCTTTAGTGATGCACGCTCAGTTTTTATCCATTGCGGCTGATCTTAGCCCTGCTTTGCAGGCGGCCATTGAGCATAACGGTCCGATTGAGCTGGCCGCTAACCAATCGAGTCCTTTTCCTGACCGACTGTGCAGAGCGGTGGCGGGTCAGCAGCTTTCTGTACGTGCGGCTGAAACGATTTGGGGACGAGTGGTTGCGAGTGCTGATGGCGAGCCGCTGATGGCGTACTTTGCTCGGGTAGATGCAGCGGTGCTAAAAAGCTGTGGACTTTCGCGAGCGAAGGTAAGGACAGTGGGTGCGATCGCTCAGGCTGCTAGTGCTGGCCAGCTAGATGCAACAGAACTGAGCCAACTCTCGCATGCTGAAAGAACAGAGCGGCTGACGATGCTCTGGGGGGTGGGGCAGTGGACTGCTGACATGATGGGTATTTTTTACTTTGGTGACCCAGACATTTGGCCTGAGGGTGATTTGGCAGCTCGAAAAACGCTGGAGAAGTTGACCAGCGCTAGAAGAAAAACAGTCCTCACCGCTACTCGGTTTGCACCCTATCGGTCGATTTTGGCACTGCATATGTGGCGGGCTGTAGATACTGCGCTGCCGGTTGATTGAGTCACAGAAAGAGATGGACTTTCGATTATTTGCATAGCTGGGTAGCGAAAATCGGATAGAGATAATAAGAATTACCCCAGTGGGTACTGGGATATTGGGTAGTTCGATCTATTTTGGTAGTGAAGGTTGCCGCTACCAAGCCTATGACTAAGCCCAGTGTTGAGCCAAAGATAGTTGAAAATCGACAAGCGACCTACTCTCAACAAATCGCGGCGGCTTTGAATGAAGCGTTTGCTGCTCGCCAGGTTGTGACTAAAGTGGGTCTGCGTAAGGCAGATGGACTACTGTATGTTGCGCTAGAATCCGTTGCTGACACGGCAGCTGATGGGCAGACTATTCAGTCTTCTGAGCTGCTATTAGCCCTTTTAAAGACAACGCTGAAGCGACTGAAGCCGAAGCTGAAATTGGAGTGGGTCAAGCTGGTGAAGGCGAGCGGTCGGCTTTCTGCTCAGGCGCAGCCGCTGTGGAAGGAAGATTTACTGTTATTTGCGGCACCTGCGATCGCAAAATCACTTACGCGCCCCCCGGTCCAAAACGATGCCAGTAGTGATGCCAGTAGCGATGTCCGTATCAACATTGGTGGCGACCTACACGGACAGCTAATTGTGGGCGACGGCAATCAGCTGCACAGCTATAGCTACAGCGTAGAACATGGTGGCGTGCTCAATGTGGCGGCCCCGCCAAAGATTCAGCCTCGGCCTGTGCCGCTGGCGCTAAAACCGAAACCTTTTACAAACCTGCTCGACCGAAAAACTGTTTTACCGCTCATAAAAGAGACTTTGGCCCAAACGCTGCCAGTAGAGGTGTATGCAAAGCCGGGGGTTGGTAAAACTTCTCTTGTGCGGCACGTGGCGCATTTAGCTGAGGTGACCGATGCGTTTGCTGATGGGGTGGTGTATTTGCCTGCGACTCATCAGCTGGCCGCAGATTTGTTGCAGTCGCTTTACGATGCGTTTTATGAGGCGTTGCCTGCCTTTAAGCCGAGCTATGGCCAGATTCAACAGGCGCTGCAAGAGAAAGCTGCTTTGGTGATGCTGACCGGGCTTAGCTTAGACAAAGCCGAGATGGAGTGGCTGATAGCTGCGTTGCCGAAGTGTACTTTTTTGATGGTGTCAGACGAGAGAGTGTACTGGCGAGAGGGGGCGGGTGTCGCACTACCTGGACTGCCGGTAGAAGATGCGATCGCACTAATTCAGCAAGATTTGGGGCGGGTGCTGGCGGATGCTGAGAAAGTGGCGGTGCGATCGCTCTGCAATGCACTTTCGGGCAATCCACTGCAGCTCCGTCGGGCCGCTGCCCAGGTGCAAGCTCAAAATGAGCCGCTCGATCGATGGCTGGCGACTATGCAGGCTCAACAGAGAGACTCCGCTGCTGCCCAGTCTGGATTTGACTCAGCAGACTTAGCGAAAACGCAGCTCGACCGATGCATTTTTACGCAAGCTGCCAATAATCTTTCTGCTAAACAGAAGCGTTGTTTGGCGCTAATGGGTGCGATGGGTGGTGTGGCGCTCACGGTTGAAGAAGCCCAGGCGATTTCAAAGCTGCCAGATGCTGCTGAAACGTTGAGCGAGCTATCGAATCTGCACCTGATTGAATCGACAGATGCTGGATTTCAGCTCTGTATGGATTTGGTGGAAGCGGTGCCACAGACTTTTGAGATGACGCCTTTCCTTCAGAGCGCCACTGACTACTTTGCGAGTGGTCTTGCGGAAGGGGCCAGCCATAATTCAGAGGCGATGCTGCATTTGTTGGAATGGACTCAGAAAACAGGCCAGTGGCAGCGGAGTATGGCGTTGGCTGAGGGGCTAGATGCGCCTTTGTCGATGGCAGGACAGTGGCAGCAGTGGGAGCAAGTGCTGACTCAGAGCTTGCAGGCGGCGCAGCAGGCGGGAAATGGTAAGGCTGAGGCTTGGGCATTGCATCAGCTGGGGACGAAGGCGATCGCGACGGGTAACCCCACTCAAGCGGCGACTTGGCTCTCTAGAGCGGTCGGCCTGCGCGAACAGCTAGGCGATTTAGCTGGGGCGGCTGTCTCCCGCCATAACCTGGGTTTGATTTTGCCACCGCTCGTGGTGGGGCAAAATGCAGGCACACCACCGCCACCGCCCACAGGTGCGCTCACAGGTTCTATTGCTGGAAAGCTTGCTGCCATCGGTGCGGTTGTGGGCTCCCTAGCCGTGGGCGGAATCGGGATTGCGCTTTGGCTCGGGTCTCCATCTCCAGAGCCTGTTGTGAACGTGAACAATGACGATACCGCGCTCATTGATCCAGTGACTGTTCCTTTGGAGGACCCGGCCCAGCCCAGCTATAGTTTTGAACCGCAGACGCTCACGTTTGATGATATTTCTATGGGTCAGCAGACTCGTAAATCAGTGAAGATAACGAACAGTGGCCGTACGCCTTTGGTCATTCAATCTGTTGAAACTAAGGGCGAAGAAGATTTTGCTGTAGTTGGCCAGACCTGTGGTGCGCCTATTCTGCCTGGGGAGAGCTGTGCAGTTGAGATATTGTTTGAACCGAGGGGAGGGGGCGATCGCACCGCCCAGCTCGTTCTTAACAGCAATACCAATAACAACACACCACTACCGATAAAAGGGATAGGCATTACGCGTACTGCTGTCGTTGAGCCTACACCGACCCCAACGGCAGCGCCTACACCAACCCCTGACCCTGTCTCAACAACAACGCCTCCAAAGCCAGACTCAGAGCCTTCGACAACGCCTCCAGAGCCAGAGCCCACAACGCCTCCAAAGTCAGAGCCCGACGCTTCGACTGCGCCGAGTCCAGATCCAGATCCTCCAACTCCGCCAGAACCTAAGCCAGAGCCTTCAGCACCACCTGAACCCGAGCCACCTGAACCCGAGCCACCTGAATCCGAGCCACCAGCACCCGAGCCACCAGCACCCGAGCCACCAGCACCCGAGCCACCAGCACCCAATACTCCGCCGGTTGTTCAAGACGTTGATTTATCGCTTGAGCAAGGAGAGCCCTATACTTTTAATCTGTTGCAGGCCTCGCAGGCTTACGACACGGACCCTGAAGATACGGTTGCAGTATTAGATGTTAGCAACATTGATGAAATTGGTGGGCGGATGCAAAACAATGGTGATGGCACCGTTACCTACTATCCCTATGCCGTCCCAGAAGACCAATACGGTCGCTATACCAATAACTTCGCTTTTACTGTTGCTGATAGCCAAGGCGAAACAGCTACTGGAACCATTCGAATTATGGTTACAGTGCCTATCCCTGAGGAAGGGCCTATCTAATGAGATGTGGCCTAAAGATTGCGTTTTCAACAAACATCAGGAGTCTTCTTTCGCCAACAGTAGGGGCATTTCCTCATAGCCTGTGGCGTTTAGCTCCATGGCTACTTTCCCCATCTCAAAAGAAAATTCAACAGATTCTCCATTCCCGAGCGCATCGTAAAAGCCCACCACAAACTCTATGGCCGCTTTGTCACCTACTTTGTCTGTCATGCCGATGGCGTAGGGCACGTGCTGCGTGATGGCTGTGGCCTGCACTGCTGAATAGCAGCCGTTGAGTACCACACACTCAATCTTTGCCTTGAGTGAAAAGAGCCTAAACAAAGAGGCCAATGCTGAACCGGCGACTAGTTTCGGCGCACCGACCTCGTCTTCAAAATACAGGCCTGCTTCGCCTTCTCCATGCCCTGAAAAATGAACAATCTGCGGCAGCTCTTCGAGCATGGCCCGCTGAAAGTCTCGAGGTCGCACGGCCCACCGCTGCGCAATCTCAAAAGCATCTCTGTGCTCGGCGCGCTTTAGCCCTTCGCTGAT
>JBCBDN010000163.1:0-8516 GCA_038529685.1 Cyanobacteria bacterium J06598_1
AAGAAAGTCCCTAGAAAATAAAACAGGAGGTCCAGAGCAATGGCCGGTATGAACACACTGGGTAGCACCGGGATTAGTGATTATCAAAGCCGTACGGTCACCATTGAAGTGGCTGGCGTATGCCAACAGTCTGTGCTGAAAACGGGCAGCTATACGGTGCGCGTTCCCTTCAGCCAAATGTCTCAGGCAATGCAGACTATTAGCCGCCAAGGCGGAAAGGTCGCGTCTGTTCAGCTGATGGGTAATGCACCTGTCGTGGCTAGCGGCTTCAGAGAGAGTGCTAATAATGACGCCGCTGAGGCCCTAGCGTCTGATGAGCCTAAGGAGAAAAAAACTTCTCGGCGCAAACGTAAGTAACAGATTAAACCGGCTCACCAGCCTTTAACCTGTTAGTAGGGTCGGGGGTAGCGCTTAGCATATGAGCGATCGCCTTTGACCTTATTTTTTGTTCATCAGCTACAAGCGCACGATTATGGGCACGACGACAAGCCTAGACATTGATACTTTTGTGAGTCGGTCTTTGGGGAAGTGGCGATCGCAGCGCAGCGCTCACCATCTAGCCTTCGCCCACTTTGAAGAAATCCGCTCCATGATTGAAATTGAGGGACTCGAAAAAGATCATCCCGAAGTGCTTGCCCTTTGCGAAAGCCAAGGTGTTGATCCCAACGCGATCGCCACCCCTTTCAAAATGAGCTGGGAAGGTGAGACTGACTGGAACGAAGACGACGTGCTCAAAGGGCAAACCATCTTGGTGCCCGTGCCAGATTTTAGCCAAGAAAACAGCGGCAAACTTTTGCGAGACCAAGGCTACGCCGAAACCATTCCCGCCGCTGGCGACTACACCATCACTTCCGACGGCACCTTTGTCTTGAAAACAGGATACGACCGCGCTGCCGCCGAAGAAAAAATCTGGTTTGCCAGCGATAATCTACGCTTTCGCGTTTCACTGATCAAAACCAGCAATGGTAAAGGCGTTACAACGGCTTCTCTCTCCTCGGAGGTTCGCGTTTTACCCAAGAGTGAGTGAGCATCTGATGACTTTGAGTCTATGAATTCAATGATTTTGTTCTAGAAAAGTCCCTAGGACAGCAGATGCGATCGCAATCGTTTTCTACAATTAAAAGTATCTGCACTAATGACGGAGTTCAGCCAAGACGTTCAGTCAGCACCTATTTTCTTAGAACGTCTTTACTAGAAACCTCCCACTAAAACGCCTACAAAACTTTCTTTATCAAGTCACTATGTCCGCGCCCACCGCCGCCGATTCTGCAACCAGTCAAGACTCAAAACAGAACTTAGTTACTCTAGCTACGTGGATGGCTGGAGATTTTAGCAATCTCAAACAGGCCAACGCAGCCCTTAAAGACTTCGCCCATATTCGGATCTTTTTTCGCCCGCTGCCCTACGAATTTTTTGAAAGCTTAGGATTTCCTGGTGGCATTGGTTTTTACTCTGAGCAGGTATACGACTACGACCTGTGGAGCCCCTATCGCCAAGGTTTGCACCGAGTCATCGCGAAAGAAGACCACGTCTACATCGAAAACTATGGCTTTCAAGACGGGGTCCCGTATGCCGGCTCTGGCCATAACCTGGACGTGCTGAAAACGATTCCGGCAGACTGCGCCATTCGTCGCGAGGGCTGCTCGATGGTGTTTCGCAAGGACGGCGATAAATTTATCGGTAGCGTGGAGCCTGGTAACAACTGTCGTATTCCGAGAAAGGGCAAGCTCACTTACCTGGTGAGCCATGTAGAAGTCACTAAAAATAGCTGGTTGAGTCTCGACCAAGGCATGGATCTTGAAACCCACGCGCATGTGTGGGGTTCTACTGAAGGCGCCTTGACGTTTGAAAAGCGCGAAAGCTTTGCGGATGAGTTGCCGCTAGGTAGGCTGTAAGGTGCTGCCGCCACCGGCCAAAAAGAAGATGCAGGCGTGGATTCGCAGCCGTCATCTGATTTGCTCGGGTAATTTTTTTGTATTTGAAACCGTTGAATATTCAACGGTAGATAAGTTTGAAACTTGCGTAGAAGCCTTAGGCGGCACGCTGATTTCGGTAGAGCCACTCAAGAAAATTTGGATTGGTAAGCACCGCCGCGTTGTGCTGTATCACGCTAAGGCTAGCCTGCACACGCCCCATCATGAGCTGAACCAATACTGGATTAAGTACGGCAGCTTCCGCACTCGTTTTGACGAACGGGAATAGTGCCCGTTTTCGCCCGTTAAAGTAGCGGTCTTTACAAATCCTAAAATTTGCCGGGGATCAATCTTCATAAGATAGGGAGAGCCTCATAAAATACGAAGCGCTTCGTTAAGACCCAAAAAGCATGCCCAAGCTGACAGCGACAGGGCAGTTCCTTAAAACATTTCAGTCAATATCTTTAGAGAGAATCGTGATGGTAAGCACCTTTATAAATCCAGTGGTTAATCCTGATCAGCCCTTGGGACTGAGCCCCTTTACTGAAACGGCTCCCGTTCGGCACTGGCCTACCCAATCTACTGACGAGGTAGAAGCTACGCTCAATGCTATTTACAAACAGGTTCTAGGCAACGCCTATGTGATGGAAAGCGAGCGACAGCAGGTTCCTGAATCTCAGTTCAAGCGCAGAGAGCTGAACGTGGTTGAATTTATTCGCCAGATTGCCAAGTCGGATTTGTATCGCACGCGCTTTTTTGAAAACGGCTCTCGCAACCGATTTATAGAGCTTAACTTTAAGCATTTATTGGGCCGTGCGCCTGAAAGTTTGGCTGAGATTGCAACGCACAGCGCCCTGTTAG
Source organism: Cyanobacteria bacterium J06598_1 (assembly GCA_038529685.1). Taxonomy (GTDB): domain Bacteria; phylum Cyanobacteriota; class Cyanobacteriia; order Phormidesmidales; family Phormidesmidaceae; genus Phormidesmis. Next base: position 2,775 of record JBCBDN010000163.1, read on the forward strand.
ATCGTCAGGGTTATGACGCTGAGATTGATTCCTATCTCGATAGCGACGAGTACCAAAATGCGTTTGGCGCGGATGTTGTGCCTTACTACCGAGGGTACAAAACAGAAGGCAGTACGCCAGCTGGGTTTACGCATATGTTGTCTTTGCTGCGAGGCGCTTCTAGCAGTGATAAGCAGGTTGTGCAAAACAATCCAGCCAGGTTGACTAAGGCACTTTTTGCTGACAAGGCCAGCATGATTTCTGTCCCGACAGGGGCGACCACTCGTAAAGGAGCGGGTCAGAGGCTGAGCGTAGATGATTTATTGAAGTCTGTTTTCAGTCCGCCAGCCGTTGAAACGGCAATAGAGCCTGCTGCTGTTTCAACGCCTCAGCCTGAACCAATCTCCTCAACGCTGACCGGCGAGGCAAAGTCGCAAGCAGAACAAATTGAACAGCTTCAGAAACAGCTGAATGAGCTGCGATCGCTCTCCAACATAGGCGGTGCCATCCTCCGCAAAGGACAGCGCCCATCTGCTGCCACGTCTTTTGATAGTGCTTCTCCTACCGCCAGTACTCCAGCTCAACAAATTGAAAAGCTCCAAGGTGAGCTGATGGCTGCCAGATCGCTGAGTGCGATCGCTGAGTTCAAGCTCAACAAATGGCGCCAGCGCTCCTACTAACTATTCCTTTCATTTCACAACACCCATGACCCACTCAACCGATGTCACCACCCTGACAAAGTGGATGGCCGCCGACTTCAGCAACCAGGCGCAGGCCATTGAGAATCCGCCATTTTTTGCGCATATTCGGGTGTGTATGCGGCCTCTTCCTCCTGGGTTTCAGTCGGGCATTAGTCTCTACCTGGAGCAGGCCTATCACTTCCAGCTAGATAAGCCTTACCGGGTGCGGGTGTTGCACTTTATTCAGCGAGATAACGATGTGCTGCTAGAGAACTACCGGGTCACGGATGAAGCGCGCTTTACCGGGGCGGCCCGTGACCTAGGCAAGCTAGCGACGCTGAGCGCTGATGACCTAGAGCCGATGGGCGGTTGCGATATGCTGGTGCGCTGGGAGAACAACAGCTTTATTGGCGAGGTGGAACCTGGCAAGCAGTGCAGGGTGGTTCGTAAAGGAGCAAACACTTATTTGGACAATAAGTTTATTGTGACTGACAGCCATATGACGAGCTATGACCGGGGCCGCGACCCCGATACCGATGAACTGGTGTGGGGCTCGGTTGCAGGGCCGTTTGAATTTGACAAAAAAGAACGGTTTGCGCACGAAATCAAGGCGGGATAAGACGGGCTGAGTGCGATCGCATCTCTATTCTCTCTCAACAGTAGTTCGCACAGCTACACGCACCGTTACATTGCCTGCCAATAACCGGGCCAAACCACCTTGTTTTCTGTTACAAAACTGCATCGAGTAAACATTAATAGCCGAATGTAAATAAAGCCTCTACAGGATCAAACCGACCCAAAGAGGATGCTTATACTGAACTCTCAACCTTTAATCGTTCTAGGAAATTAATTCTTTTTCGTCAGAACTTAATTGAATTTGTCAGAACATTGAATTAGCTCAGAACTTAAACAAAGGTTGAAAGGTCTTTCATCTGCTGTGCACATCAGAAGAACAATTTTTTTGTGGCAGCTAGCGAGAAAGTTTTCGGTTTTAGCAACACTCGGAGAGCACATTTATGGCGCTAGAGCCCTGCACGACAAGTCCTACGCCCACACTCGAAAAGCCCCCCACAACAGCTGACCTTCCCGTCTTAAAAGAACGGGGACAAAGAGAAGTCTTCTGTGGCCTCACGGGCATTGTTTGGCTGCATCGCAAAATGCAGGACGCCTTCTTTTTGGTCGTAGGTTCTAGAACTTGCGCACACTTAGTTCAGTCAGCCGCTGGCGTGATGATTTTTGCCGAGCCCAGATTTGGCACCGCTATCTTAGGCGAGCGCGACCTGGCTGGGTTGGCCGATGCTAACGATGAGCTGGAGCGTGTCGTAGCTGAGCTACTCATGCGTCGCCCCGATATCAGCACATTGTTCTTGGTGGGTTCTTGCCCTTCTGAAGTGATTAAGCTCGACCTTGCTAAAGCGGCAGAAAAGCTCAATCACAGCTATTTCCCTAAAACCAGAGTGTTGAACTACTCCGGTAGCGGCATTGAAACTACGTTCACCCAGGGCGAAGACACCTGTTTGAATAGCATGGTGCCCGTGATGCCGGCTAAAGAAACCGAAGCAGCAGAGCTACTCGTTGTTGGCAGCCTAGCGGATGTTGTAGAAGATCAGTTCCAAAGGCTCTTCAGCAAAATAGGGATTGGCCCTGTTGCGTTTTTTCCGCCTAGAAAGTCCACTGAACTGCCCCGTGTAGGCAAAGGCACTAAGCTTTTGGTCGCTCAGCCTTTCCTCAGTGACACGGTCAGATCGCTGATTAGCCGAGGCGCTGAGCTGTTGCCGTCGCCCTATCCCTTTGGGATTGAAGGCACGACGGCTTGGCTGCGTACAGCGGCTGAAGCCTGGGGAATTGAACCGGCGAAGTTTGAAGCGGCGATCGCACCTTCAGTCGCCCGTTCCACCACAGGGCTCGCCCACTACAAAGAACTGCTAGCGGGCCGCAAAGCCTTTCTCTTTCCTGACTCACAGCTGGAAATTCCGTTGGCTCGGTTCTTGTCTCGCGAATGCGGCATGGACCTGATCGAAGTCGGCACGCCCTACATCGACAGAATGCTGATGGACCAAGAGATTGACCTTTTGCCAGAAGGCACCGCACTCTCTGAAGGTCAAGACGTAGAAAAGCAGCTCGACCGCTGCCGCGAAGCGCGCCCAGACATCACCGTCTGCGGTTTGGGCCTAGCCAATCCTTTGGAAGCCGAAGGGTTATCAACCAAGTGGTCTATCGAACTTGTCTTTTCACCGCTACACGGCTACGACCAAGCCGCTGACCTAGCCGAACTGTTCGTCCGCTCTGGCGAACGCCGCAGACGTCTAACTGTTTGATCTAGCCGGGCTTCGACTCCGCTCAGCCCTCGGTCACTCCGCTCCGCTCTCCCCGGTGGCTGAGCGGAGCCGAAGCCAGAACCTTGCCAACACTCCCCCCTTCATCTTCCCCTAAACCCCAAACATGGAACTAACCCTCTGGACTTACGAAGGCCCTCCCCACGTGGGCACCATGCGCATTGCCACTGCAATGGAAGGCGTTCACTACGTTTTGCATGCCCCCCAAGGAGACACTTACGCCGACCTGCTGTTCACCATGATTGAGCGGCGCGACAAAAGACCGCCCGTCAGCTACACCACGTTCCAGGCGAGAGACTTGGGGGGCGATACGGCTGAGATGGTGAAAACCTCTGTGCGTGAAGCCTACGAGCGCTTTAAGCCTCAGGTAATGCTAGTGGGTGAAAGCTGTACGGCAGAGCTGATTCAAGACCAGCCAGGGTCACTTGCTAAGAGCATGAATTTGCCGGTGCCGGTGGTAAGCCTGGAGCTGCCTGCGTATTCCAAAAAGGAGAATTGGGGCGCGAGTGAGACGCTGTACCATTTGGTGCGATCGCTGCTCCTCTCCCAAGTCCTTCCTCCCGGTTCTGAGCGCCCCGAACGCGACCAAGCTAGGCGCCCTAAAGCCAACATCATTGGCCCCACCGCCCTGGGCTTCCGCTGCCGCGACGACATTCAAGAAGTGATTAAGCTCCTTGCAGAAATCGGTGTTGATGTGAACGTTGTGGCGCCTTTAGGCGCCACGCCAGAAGACTTAATGCGCCTCCCCGATGGAGATTTCAATATTTGTCTCTATCCAGAAATTGCCCTGACTACCTGCAAGTGGCTAGAGCGCAGCTTTAAGCAGCCCACGGTCAAAACTGTGCCCATCGGCGTCGGCGCAACCCGTGACTTTATTGCTGAAATTGGTGAAGTGGCCGGTATCGATGTTAGTCGGGCGATCGCGCGTTCTAAAACAGACACCCTCGGTAACTGGAACGCGTCTAGACTCTCGTCGTCAGCTGCGCCAAGTGCATCCCGATTGCCCTGGTATTCACGCTCGGTAGACTCTACTTATCTCACCGGTAAGCGGGTGTTTATCTTTGGTGATGCGACCCATGCGATCGCCGCTGCTCGTATCGCTACCGAAGAACTCGGTTTTACCCTGGTTGGCATTGGCACCTACAGCCGAGAGCTGGCTCGCCCGGTTCGTGAAGTGGCTAAGCAGCACGGCCTCGAAGCTGTCATCAGTGACGATTATCTCGCGGTCGAAACAGCCGTTGCCGAAGCCGCTCCTGAGCTAGTGCTCGGCACCCAAATGGAGCGTCATATCGCTAAGCGACTCGGCATTCCTTGCGCGGTTATTTCTACGCCGATTCACGTTCAAGATGTGCCCGCTCGCTATTCGCCCCAAATGGGCTGGGAAGGTGCGAACGTCATCTTTGATGATTGGGTTCACCCGTTGATGATGGGCTTAGAAGAACACCTGATTGGCATGTTCCGAGAAGACTTCGAGTTTGCAGAAGGCCACATGAGCCATTTGCATACTGCGCCTCATCAGGCAGAAGGAAGTAACGCTGAACCGGTAGCGGCCAGCGCTCAGACTCAGACAGTGAGTGAAACCAATGCTGACGCTAGGCTCATGGGTGATGCTCCAGAGGCGGCAACAGAGGTCGTAACAGAACTAAGCTGGACGCCCGATGGCATTGCTGAACTAAAGAAGATTCCGTTCTTTGTGCGTGGAAAGGTGAAAAAGAATACCGAGAAATTTGCCAGCGATCGCGGCATTTCTGCCATCACGGTAGACACCCTTTATGAAGCAAAAGCAGCAATAGGTAAATAGTACGCAACATAGTCTGAATAAATAGCGCACTTAAGTCACACTCTTAGATAGAAACAGGAGAATTTATTTTGGTAGTTTCAAACGTCCGTCCCCCCGCCGTTAAAAAAGGTCTAGATGGCGAGGGCAGTGTTCAGGTCCATCAGGATGCGTCCATGAACATGGAGACCGGCGCGCTGGTCATCGCGGTATATGGCAAAGGCGGCATCGGCAAGTCCACCACTTCATCGAATTTGTCAGCTGCGTTCTCTCACCTCGGCAAACGCGTCCTGCAAATCGGCTGTGACCCCAAACACGACAGCACCTTCACGCTCACCAAAAAAATGGTGCCTACGGTGATCGACATTCTCGAAACCGTTGATTTCCACTCTGAAGAACTCCAGACCGAAGACTTCATGTTCGAAGGCTACAACGGCGTTCAGTGCATCGAATCTGGTGGCCCACCAGCGGGCACTGGTTGCGGCGGCTACGTCACGGGCCAAACCGTCAAGCTGCTGAAAGAGCATCACCTGCTCGAAGACACAGATGTCGTTATCTTCGATGTACTGGGCGACGTGGTTTGTGGCGGATTTGCAGCTCCTTTGCAGCACGCTCATTACTGTCTCGTGGTGACTGCTAATGACTTCGACTCCATCTTCGCGATGAATCGCATTGTGGCAGCGATTCGCTCCAAAGCTAAGAACTACAAAGTTCGCCTAGGTGGCATTATCGCCAATCGCAGTGAAGACACCGATCAAATCGATAAGTATAACGAGCGCGTTGGCCTCAAAACACTGGCGCACTTCAAGACTGTAGATGCCATCCGTCGTAGCCGCCTGAAGAAGTGCACCGTCTTTGAAATGGACGACCCCGATCCTGAAATTCAAGTCGTACGCGATGAGTACCTTCAGCTGGCGAACCTTCAATATCAGGTCGCGCCAAAAAGTTTTCTAAAGGACTAACCGTAATA
>JBCBDN010000164.1:0-8459 GCA_038529685.1 Cyanobacteria bacterium J06598_1
TATGCTGCCTGCTTGCGCGATATGGACTACTACCTGCGCTATAGCAGCTACGCTCTCGTCGCTGGTAATAACGATGTATTGATGGAGCGCGTGCTTCAGGGCTTGCGTGAAACTTATAATTCTTTGGGTGTGCCCATCGCGCCTACGGTCCAAGGGATTCAGATTATGAAAGGTATGGTGAAGGAGCGAGCGATCGCAGCCGGTATTGCAGACGTTTCTTTCATCGATCAGCCTTTTGACTTTATCTCTCGTGAAGTTAGCGAAGTCAGCGTGTAATTTATAGAGGTCTATCTTTCTAGAGAAGGTCTACTATTCTGAACTAAAGCCCTTTCCCATTCCTGGGAGGGGGCTTTTGATTTGTATTGTGATAGGCGTATTTTGAGTCTTACTATATGTTGGCGTTAGGTATCGATTTTGGAACATCGGGGGCAAGGGCGGTTGTCATTGATGCGTTAGGGCAGACCGTCGCTAGCGCGCGATGTGCTTTCGCGGCGGGTGAACTAGCGAGTCCGGTGGCATGGCAGCAGGTGCTATGGCAGCTGATGGAATCGATTGAGGTCTCTGTTCGCAAGTGCTTTTCTCGAATTGCTATCAACGGTACGTCTGCAACGGTTCTTCTGTGTGATCAGAACAGCAACCCGCTAACGCCCGCCTTGATCTATAGCGATGCGACGGCTCGCAGCGCGCTACATGAGCTAGAGCCAATCGCCCCGGCAGGAAGCCCTGTCTTGAGTGCGACCTCTAGCTTGGTGAAGGCGATGTGGTGGTATCGGATGCTAGATGATGAAGTGCGATCGCAAGTCGCTCAGCTTTGCCATCAAGCCGACTGGATTGCAGGACTGCTGCACAGCCAAAAGCCTGTAAGTGATTATCACAACGCGTTGAAGTTAGGCTATGACGTGCAGAACTTGGACTATCCTGACTGGCTTTTGGCGCTACCAATTGCACCGTGGCTACCAGCGGTGAAAGTGCCGGGAGAGGTGATCGCGCCGATTGCCCCTGACATTGCCAAACGCTTCTCTATTCCTGAATCCTGTCAAATCTGCGCCGGTACGACAGATAGCATTGCCGCTTTTTTAGCGAGTGAAGCGACCCAACCGGGCGATGCAGTGACTTCTCTGGGGTCTACGGTCGTGCTCAAATTGCTTAGCCCAGTATCGATTAATGACCAGGCTTTTGGCGTGTATAGCCATCGGCTTGGCGACTTGTGGCTAGTGGGGGGCGCTTCTAATACGGGAGGTGCTGTGCTGAAACAGTATTTTTCTGCTGACGAACTGTCTACTTTAAGTGGGCAAATAGATGTGTCTGTTCTCTGTGGTTTGGACTACTACCCTTTGCGATCGCCTGGTGAGCGGTTTCCGATCAATGACCCGGATTATTTGCCCCGGTTAACACCAAGACCTGAGCGTGATGTCGATTTTTTGTATGGGATTTTGGATGCGATCGCCCGCATAGAGTCTGAAGGCTACCAAAAGCTAGAGGCTCTTGGTTCTCCTGCCTTAACCCAGGTGTATACCGCTGGTGGCGGTGCCCAAAATGAGGTTTGGCAGCAGCTACGCCAGCGACGTTTGGGCGTAGATGTGTCTGTCGCTGAGCAGACTGAAGCGGCTTACGGGACGGCAAGGCTGGCTTGGAGGGGACTCGTGCAATACAGACTGTGAACTGCAACTAAAAGGCTCCACTCACCATTTCAGGTCAGCGGAGCCCTTTAATTCAAGTGCTCTGAGATTTCAGTAGCTTAGCCACCGAGCTTATCAGCTTAGCCACCGAGCTGATCACCCCGGCGATACTGCATGTAAGCGGCTACAAATAGGCCAGCCAATGTAGCGGGAATAAGACCTAAAACGATGCCAGACAACAAAGGCTCTACCACAGGGTTTCTCCTAATCTCTAATACAGATATTTTAAGGGGCAAACGGTAATGATCAGCCGCTGCCTTCTTATTCATCTATCTTAATGTGAGTTGTAACGACCCAGAAAAAAATACACTCAAGTTTACGTCTGTGTAGCCGAGGAGCCTTAAGGGTTAAAGCAGCTAAATCGCGGCAATTCAACGCTTTCTTAAGATGCTGCTACTTGTAATTTTCTCTGAAAAAATATTAAGCTGTGTGTAGTTAGATGTGAGATTTAGACTTGCTGCAAAGCACTGAGTTGTAACAAACAAGGGTATGCAAGAAAAAGCAGTGCCAAATCCAGCCTTAGAAAGCAAAGAAATTAGTTGCGAAGCTTCTATTCGTCAGACCGTGCGGCGCCCCATACAGCGTGCAGTGGTGATGGTGATAGGTCTAATTCTGTTGCTTTGCCTAGCGCTTTGGAGTATGTACTCACTGCGCCCTAGTGACCCCTACATTCAAAGTGTGCTTCAGATAGCGGGTGATGCCGATAGAGGTCATGACATTTTTGAGTTGAACTGCGCGGTTTGTCATGGACTAGAAGCCACTGGTGAAGTGGGTCCTAGCCTAAAAGATGTGTCTGAACGTCGGTCTGAGGTGGCTTTGATTCAGCAGGTGATTAGCGGGCAGACGCCGCCGATGCCTCAGTTTCAGCCAAACGAGCGAGATATGGCAGATCTGCTATCTTTTCTAGAAACCTTGTAGGACATTCCTTCTCGGACCGTTATTAGCAGCGCTTGCTCTAGTAGACCGGGCTACTGCCAAGTTCCTGCTTCGCATTTCAAGATTTTGTCGAGTGTGGCAACTTGCTCAGCGTCTTTACTCGCTCTGATAATTTTCTCTGCACCAACATTGGTCAGCTCCATCTTTAGCCGCATGTAGTAGGCTTCTTCGACTGTGTTGGCGTCGGGCCACGGATAGCGGCTCAGGTTTTCGTCATAAGCGCGCTGTGGACTGAAGCTCAATATGTTTGTGAGGGCGTCGATGACGTATTGCTGTTCGGGTCGGGCCAGCTGACGCAACTCACTGATGGGTGTAGATAATATGTCGTCGGTTTGGCTGTTGTTGACTTGCTTTTGTAGCCAAGCTTCTACAGTGGAAATGGGCCAGTCGGTAGTGGCTTCATCTACTTTGGAAAAGGCGTGGGCTTCGGCGTAGGAGACCTGTTCGTCTTGGTTGTAGTCAGCGGATGAGACGGGGTTCCCGATGCGATCGCGTCCAGTCAATCCTGCAAAAAAGCTAGAGCTATAGTCTTTATAATCTGCTTCATTTACCGCAGGTGTGCAGCCTACCGATGGTCTGGAGGCCACTGTTGCAAAGAACCCGCAGCGCGTGTGCAAGGCCACAGGCTGTTCAGGGTCTCCCTTTTCATAAATGATATTGGCAAATGAGCCGGAGTAGCACTGGGCCATCATCGTGACGAAGGGCTGCTCTGTCGGTAGCTCAGCTAGCAAGCCGGTAAATTCTGGAACAGATACAAACTGCTCATCCCACAGAATGAGTGAATTGCTCTCTTCATTGTCTGGATTGTACGCACCGTGACCTGTGAAGTAAAAGAAGGACGGGCAGGGCTGGTCGGCAGCGGCAACCGCCTTAAACCAGCTGTAGGTATTTTCAATGGTTGCGCCCCCGTCTAAGTTGGGGATTTCGGCGGCTTTGAACTGTTGCTCGCCGTTGTCGTCTAGGTAGCGGACGGTTTCTTCGGTGGGGCTGCCGCTAGCGAAGAAGAGGTTGGCCGATTCGGGGGAATGTCCGAGTGCGGTGAGCGATCGCTGAAAGTACAGAACATTTTTTTCTAGCGCAATCTCGTTGTAGCTCGGTGCGCCTCCGCCAGCGACTGCGGCAAAATACGTATCAACATCAATCGGCAAGGTGATGTCTTGCAGCTCAATGTTTTGGCGTTGGGCGCTGCGGTTGGCTATCTCCGGTGCCCCGTAAGCCTTCCCTGAGAGCACTGCCGTCGTCGATTCAAAGGCGTCTGACCACGCTTGGGTTCTTTGATATAACTCTTTGCATGACGATAGCCCAACCGCCAACAGGCTCAAGCCACAGGTGGCTGCAAGCTGTTTGCTTCGGTGCTGGCTAAGGAACTGGGTGATAATTCTCATGGAATGCGATATCTGAAAGGCTAGCTTTCTGAACTGGCTTACTAAACTTTAGCCTTTTGCCAGATAGTCGGCTAACCCCTGAGTAATGTTTGCCACTTTGGGGAGGTCTAGGGTTTCGATTTTGTCTGAAGTGGTGTGGTAGTGAGGATTTCGTAGATGCGCAGTATCGGTCACCATTAGCGCCGAATAGCCCTGGTCCCAAAAGGGGGAGTGGTCGCTGTAGCGCGTGGGTGGAACCTGTTTACCGCCATTGATGACGGGCAGCCATTGGCAAGGGGCATCTGCCTGCTTGAGACAGCGCTTTATTTTTTGCATGGTGGGAATCGTTTTGGCGTTGCCAATGAGGGCGATAAAGTTGCCCTGGCTGGGGTAGATTTTGCCGAGTAGATCGAGCGGATACTTTTGTGAATTGGGCTGATTGGAAAAGTATCCCAGCATTTCTAGGGAGAGCATGAGGTGGAGGGGTTTGTTTTGCGATCGCCATCTCCGCGCACAGGTCGTACTGCCCACCAGTCCGTATTCTTCTAGGTCAAACGCTACAAAGTGAATTGTGCGCTGAGACGGTTGTCGGGAGAACATTTCTGCGAGCACTAGCATAGCCGCTACGCCGCTGGCGTTATCGTCTGCCCCTGGTGAGCCCGGTACTGTGTCGTAGTGTGCGCCCACCAAAAAAGGAGGCAGCTGAGGCCGCTGTCCCTCTAAGACGAGTTGCCAGTTGTAGTACTCTTTTCCTCGTGAGTCAAAGCCCTCAGCCGTGACGTCACCCCATGTTGCTAGGGTTGAGCGAATGTATTCCTGGGCAAATCGATGGCTCCCTGAGGCTAGGAAAGGATCTCTAGGTCCGCCAAGAGACTGCAAGTGGGCAGTGAGTCTCTCAATAATTTCTGAGCGAGTGAAGGCCATTTAACTTTTCTGCTGCTGAGCTCCTGCTATTGAGTTCTCTGGGAAGCCGTGAAAAAGAGAGGCCAGAAGCGTCGGTGTGTCTTTATGATGAGTCCAGGTTTTGGTCGGTGTAGCGAACATGGACAATCTAAAAGGAGCCCGTAAGCGTTTTCAGCGGCTGCCTCAGGTTCGGATTCATATCAAAGATGGGCGTTTTCACATTTTAGGGGTCGGTGGCTGGGCCTCTTACTGGCGTGATCCTTACTATTTAATGCTGACGATTCCTTGGCAGGGATTTTTGATAATTACGGTGGGCGTGTATGCGTTGGCAAATGCGATCGCAGCTTTCCTTTTCTTACTGGGCGGCGAAGGCACCATTATCAACGCTGAGCCCGGTTCTTTTGCCGATGCCTTTTTCTTTAGCGTGCAGAGTTCAGCCTCCATTGGCTATGGCGTGATGTCACCTGGAAACACCTACGCTCACTTGCTAGTGACCCTAGAAGCAATTATTTCGCTGATGGGAATTGCTGTGCTCACAGGCTTAGCTTATGCTCGGTTTTCTCGTCCTTCTGCGCAGGTGCTCTTTAGTAAGGTTGCTGTTGTAGGTCCTTACAAAGGCGTTCCTACTCTGATGTTTCGAGCCGCGAACGAGCGTCGTAACCAAATTTTAGAGGCGCAGATGCGGGTATACGTTACGCTCGATGAGTTTGACGGTGGAAAAATGATGCGTCGGTTTTATGGGGTGGATTTGCTGCGCGATCGCAATCCCAGCTTTTTCCTTACCTGGACGGCCTTCCATCCCATCACACCCAGTAGCCCGCTCTACGGCCTATCGCAGCGAGACCTCAACCATAAAAGCGCCGCGCTGATTATCTCCCTTAGCGGTATCGATCAAACCGTCGCCCAGGCAGTGCACACTCGCCATACCTATTACTCTGCCGACATCCTTTGGCAGTACGAATTCAAAGACATCATTCACACGGTAGATACTGAATCTCCCGGCGATTCTGAGAGTCTTGCGGTTCGCTACATCGACTTTTCAGACTTCCACGAAGTGGAGCCTATTGCTGAACAGGCCATTTCTGAAGACGCGGTCTCTGAAATGGCCGTGCTTGAAGACGTGACAGAATCGATTCTTGAACAGTCGGCAGAATCAGCCGCAGAGTGAGATGTGAGTACACCTTAGTTGTTAACCCATTCATCAGAATATTTAAACTGTGATTTGCTTTATCAAAACCTAACGAAAGGGAGATGACGAAGCGCTTGCTAAATAAGCGCTTCATCGGTTGCATTATTTTCCGGATCGAGGGGGATCGCCTGTTTGTCATGGTTTTCACCATTCTTTAAAGGAAATTAAGACGATATACTTGTCTCAGTCGATACAAAACTTAAGAATTTAGGTCGTATCTGATTAGGCAGTCATTGCCGCCGCCAAAGGACTGATAGATAGGCACCACTAGAGCCATCAACTCTCAACTGCGAGAACGGTTCGATGAGACTATCTGTTGTCACTCATTCATACGCCCTATGTGTTGAATGGCTGTAAACCCCTTTGAGCTTGTTGTCGTTCATCCGAGTAAATGGATTTAGCGCCGTCTTTGCCGCCTTCACAGGAAGCTTTTCCTGTTCTTGTTTCTGATGCTGCCTCTGGAGCGGCTGGGTTACCCGAAGAAAACCCTCTAGAGATGAGCGCGATACTCGATGAACCGACCGTTCAGCTATCTTTTTTACCTGCTCCCTCGACTCAAACCTCGCTACTACGGCCCTCTTTACTACAGACCGTGGGGGTTTCTTCTCGTTTTGGTGCGAGGCCCTTGCCGCCCGCGCTGATGGTTAGCGTGGCCAATGTCGGTAAAGAATCTTCTATGGCAGCGGGCTTTTTGTCGCCTGTGAGTATGGTCCGCTCATTTGGCTTTGTGGGTCAGGCTTGGCGATCGGCGCACTTAGGCCACACGGTCAGAGCTTTGACAGGAAAGCCACTCTACAGCGCTACTGTACCTATTCGGTGGACTGCCGATAAGCAATGGGAAGGCAAAGCGCTCGCGGCAGATATTCGGGTTAAGCGAATCAATGCCACTGCTCAAGTTGCTCAAATAGAAAATAACGTTTGGTCAGCAGCTTTGATAGACCAGTGCATGCCGAATGCGGATCGGCGGCTGCAAGATGGTGTGCGCTACCGAGTGAGCATTGGAGATAAAACACTGGGCTATGTGGCTGATGAAAAGCGAGCGTATTTGCTGGCACAGCAGCTGAAGCGGTTAGTGAGTCAGGCATCTTTTGATCCGAGTGCGATCGCTGCCTACCCCATCACCGAAGACACCCCTATCCAAAACGCTACTGGCTACGTCGGTACACCCGGCCAGCCCATGTTTTCTGTCGAAGACTCCATGTCTCAATCCGTAGGCTACTCCCCAGATTGGGCCGCACTCTCTTGGGCAAACAATTTACGTTTGGCCTTAGGTGTGGCGCCGCTAAAAACGGATGAAGCGCTGATGGGACTCAACAACCTAGAAGATTCCAAAATTGAGATGGCCGGAGAGGCGTCTTGGTACGGCCCTTATTTTCATGGCCGTGCTACTGCCAATGGCGAAACCTACAATCAAAACGATTTGACGGTGGCGCACAAGTCTTTGCCATTTGGGACACAGCTAAGGGTACGCAATACGCTGAACGATAAGGCGGTTGTGGTGCGGGTGAATGATCGTGGTCCTTACGTGGGCGATCGCATTCTTGACCTGTCCAAAGCCGCCGCCGACTGCTTAGATAGCGACGATATCGGCATCATCCCCGTTGAGGTTACGGTTCTGAAGAACATAAAGCTAACAGCGGACGATTAAGATTTTGCTGCTGATGACTCTGAGCTTTTATCCCTAAGACTTCGGTGGTGGAATCACATTTTTTTGTAATCGCTGGTCGATTTGACCCAACGTTGCTAAGTCTGCCATTGGAACTTTGTGCTCAAACCCGGTCCAGCTGTCCAAGTTAGGATGCTCCAAAAACTCAAACGCCTGCCGGAACTCAGTGGGCCCTGCCTGTATAGGCGCGCTGAAATGACAGGGAATGACTTGCTCAAACTCCCACTGCGCGATTCTATCGGCCCACTCTAAAACTGCCTTGGGCCCTCGGTTGAAAATCAGTGTTTGCAAAATAGGTGCAACGATGAGTTTCCCTCCTTGGCGTAGGGTCTCAAATGAGCTTTGCCAACCCGGTTGCCACTTAAAAGGATAGAGCCCAAAGTAGTTCTTTCGGCTGCGGTCTTTTGCCTGCTTCGCCTCTTTCAGGACCTGCCTAAACGAGGGCACATCTAGTCGCTCAGGCTGGAAGTAGAACGTGAACAAGGCAATGCGTGCCCACCCCTTTAATCGGTTCTCGGGCGTATCTATCAGTGGGTCAGCGGCGCTGTCTCTAGCGTGAAATATCAGCGGCCACGGGTTTTGGACGACGACTTCGGGCGGGGCTACAGGGATTGAGAGGATGGTGTCTACTGCGAGAAGCGATCGCGTCTCTCTGTGCAGGAACGCAACTTCGGTATAGGGCTTAACGCTCAAATCAATCGGTCCAACTATTTCGTAGTCAA
>JBCBDN010000165.1:0-8456 GCA_038529685.1 Cyanobacteria bacterium J06598_1
GTAAGCCCGTCTAAAAATAAGACTCCCCGGTGAGCGAGGGAGATTTCTCCAGGCTTTGGGAAGCTGCCGCCGCCGACTAGGGAGGGGCCGGAGGCGGAGTGGTGTGGGGTGCGGAAGGGACGCTGGTTGACGAGGGATCCTTTTTCTTTGAGGAGGCCTGCGACGGAGTGGATTTGGGTGACTTCTAGGGCTTCGGGGAATGTGAGGGGTGGGAGGATGCCGGGGAGGCGTTGGGCGAGCATGGTTTTGCCGCTGCCGGGCGGTCCAATCAAACACAAATTGTGGCCTCCGGCGGCGGCGATTTCTAGGGCGCGGCGGGCTTGGACCTGACCTTTGACGTCGCGGAGGTCTTGGCTGGGGATGGGCGATCGCAACAAATCTTCTGTTTCTCCCAAGTGCACAGGCTCACAGGACTCGGGGTTATTGAGAAAGTCCACCACGTCGTTGAGTTGTTTGAATCCATAGACTTTTAGGCCGGGGACGACGGCGGCTTCGGTGGCGTTATCTGTGGGTAGGACTAGGCCTTTGAGCCCGAGTTGTTTGGCTGCTGCTGCGATCGCCACAACCCCAGCTACAGGCCTGAGCGTCCCATCCAAAGACATCTCACCTAAAAACAAATAGTCATCCAAGCACTCATGACTCACCGCTTCTGATGCCGCTAAAATGCCGACGGCAATCGGCAAGTCATAAATTGGCCCTTCCTTGCGCACATCTGCCGGGGTGAGGTTAATCACCACCTTGCGCATGGGAAAAGCAAAGTCAGAATTTTTGAGAGCGGCTCGCACCCTTTCACGCGATTCTTGCACGGCTGTATCGGGCAGGCCCACAATCACCACACCAGGTAACCCACCAGAGAGATCAACTTCTACACCGACTTTTAGTGCATCAATTCCAATGAGCGAAGCACTCCAAATTCTTGCCAGCATGGTGCGTTAGTGTCCTTTCATCAAGTGCCGTTGCTCTATCGTGCCCCAGTCATTAGGACTGTGCTCAAGCCGTAACAGCGTTTCTAGTTTATGAAGGTCTGTATCCCGTATCGAATTAGGCCTGAGTCATGACGGCAGAAAGTAGATTAAGGTAGTTTGTGAAAGCTCTATTTCTCGCTCATTCCTATGGCGAAAGTCATTGCCGTTACTGAAGCTGTCAAAAACCTTGCCGAAGTCGAATCTCGATTTGGGCTGAGTCGTTCGGTGGAGCCAGCTTTTTTCCCGGAGTGGCAAAGCGATTTATCTGAGCTGACGTCAGCTCAGCAGTCTGCTGTTTCAGTCCTTTGGAAGCGGTTGAACTATCAGCGATCTCAAGGCGAACTGCTGGAAGGCGCAGTGACCTTGCTAGCGGCTTCCCCACTACTTGAAATCGCTGGATTCTACGATCCACCTTTTCGCCTCAAGGCTGAGGCTGCTGTTGAAATCAGCATTGATGATGGAGAAGAAACGCTACGGGGACGTATCGACATTCTGATTGTTCAACAAAGCCTATGGGTCTTAGTCTTGGAGTCTAAGAAGACGACTCTTTCTGCCCGTTCTGCGCTGCCTCAAGCGCTGGCCTATTTGATGGCAGCTCCCGCTAGTGATGCGCCACTATTTGGTTTGTTGATGAATGGGGACGATGTCGTATTTATCAAAGTTAATCGGGATACGCCTAGAAAGTACGCGCTTTCCCGTGTGTTCTCACTCTATGCGGTACCGGAAGATGCGGGAGAAGCTATTCGCGTGCTACAGCGTCTAGGTCAGGAAGTGCTCTCTAATGAGCATTAGAAAATATCACCGCACCTGAACGCTTGCTACCCTTGCTTCGTGTTATTCCTGAAGACTGCCTCTGCTTTGCGTAATGTTGGCACACCCATTGCCGTCTCGACACACAAACTGCCTAAGAAATTACAAGAGAGCTTGCCGACCCCAGAACAATTGCAACTAGAAATGGAAGTAGCGGTTCATCAATCAATAGGGGCTCAATCCAAGCAGACTGGCGAGCACCAAAAAGTCAGAATAGTTCTGTTATCAAACGCTTGTGCGCTATCTTGCTCTGATTAACAAAAAAAGTACTCAGTAAGATGATTGCAACATCGTCTTACCGAGCACCTTTTCTACATTGAGTACTTTTTGAGTACTTTTTTACTTCAACCACTTTGAGTGGCTATCACGACAACCAACTTATGCAGCCGTAAAGTCAGCACTGGTCAAGGTGCTTGTCGATACGTTATTCAAGCTGGTGAGCACTTCATCGCCAAGGCGAATCTGATTGTCTGCAAGCGTGAGCTGACCAAAGGACAAGCCGCCTGCTAGGCCAATTAGGTCAGTGCCAACTTCAAAGTCAGTAATGGTATCGGTACCTTCGCCCGCAGCGAGAACAAAGGTATCAGCACCTTGTCCACCGGAGGCGGTATCGTTACCAAGACCGCCAAACATGAGGTCGTCGCCTTTGTCGCCCCAGAGCATGTCGTCGTCATCGCCACCGTATAGGGTGTCGTTGCCGCCTTTGCCGCCGAGGCGATCAGCGCCTGCACCGCCAAAGAGGATGTCGTCGCCACCGACAGAATTGCCAGCGCTACGGCTGTTGTTGTCACCACGAAGGATGTCGTCACCCGCACCACCGTCGATAATCTGAGCACCGTCACCACCGGCTAGGGTGTCATCACCGTCTGTGCCTACGATGTCTGCCATCTCCGGTGTTGTACCGGGCGTTGTATCAGGTACATCCGGTGTTGTATCAGGCGTCTCCCCGCTGTCGCTCTCAAGTCCAAGATCAACGTTAAACAAGAAGATTTGGCCGCCCTGGTCTGCATTGCGCTCTTCCACGATGCCACCCGATTCGCCACGGTGCTGCACGACACCCAGCAACGTCTGCTCAGCGAGTGTCTTGCTACCGATGATGTCTTGAATGTTCGTTCCAGTTAGCTCTTCTGTGGTGTAGAAGCTACCGTCTGCTTTGGTCTCGACAAGGTGAGTCACATTCCAAGAACCAGAGAACTCAGAACTCGTTGCCGAAGAGAACGTATCAGGAATCGCCGCAATTTCACCAATGGCGCGAGGGTTGAGCTTACCGCCAGCAACAGCTAAGAGGTAGCCCTTACCATCCTCTTTGAGCTTCATAGTCTCAGAATCGATGGGCAAAATGTACTTGCGTTCACCGTAGTCGTTACCGGAGTCCTCATCCACAATGAGGTAGTCGCCGTCAGACGTTTTGATCCACTGCAAGCCATCGGGTTGATGTGCCCGTGCCTCATCAATTTCCAGATGGGTTGCATGGGTTCGGGTCCCGTCAGGGTTGTTTGGCCCAATGGGTGCGGCTCCTTCATCACCGACATCTAGCGTCAGTGCGCCGTCTACACCTGCCAAAATCCGTGTGACGTCTGCTGTCAAGTAATCAGGCAGGCCGTTACCATCGGCATCGTTGTTTTCCAGCTCGTTGACAATATCGGTAAACTCAACACCGACGTGTGCGCTAGGCACGGTCAACGTTTGGACGAAGCGATGCTTTGTGATGTCTGGATCTGCGGCTGGGTGCTCAGTTTTGCTGTCACCGTTGAAGTAGGTGTAGCCATCCGGCTGCTCGTTGGCCTCGACCGTACCGTCTTCTAGTGTGTCACCGTCTTTTTCCCACAGGAACACTTCAGTATCTGAGGCTGCTTCAGGGGTATCGAAGCCATCCCAGCGGAAGCTGGTGGGAATGTAGCGGGCGCTAAAGCTGTCAGGCGCATCGGCGTTTGTCGCGTACTCATCCAACATTTTGATGTCGGCGTCTACTTCCTCAATGCCAAGGGCTGCGTAAGTTTCATCAGTCGCGGCCATGCCGTACAGCTGACCGTAGAGCAAACCGTTGCGACCTAAGAACGAATCTCGGTCGTTGGCATCTTCCGTGAGTGCGTCACCGTTGGCGTCTACGCCCTTTTTCCCGATGTAGACAGTAAGGGGGGCTGGCTCAACTTCAAGGTTGTAGCCTGCGGTGACAATGACAACGTAGTCTTCATGCCCGGAGTTGATTGGCATGAGTTTCTCGTAGCCGCCTTGACCCAATGCGGGTGCGGTGTAAGCGGTTTGGTTGTCGATGTCGACCACCATGGAAGCGAGGCCCATTGTGGTGGTAAAGAAATCTCGGCCTGCGCCTAGGCGTGATTCTTCTTCGGTGAAGCCCGCAGCGAGCGCAGCTTCTTCAAACAGTGCGCCGATGTTCCATTCTTCAGCCATCAGCCAGACGTCGTCTTCGAAGCCGATGCCGTCGCCGTACTTGTTGGCATACTCCAAGTAAGCGCCGCAAAAAGAGTGGAAGTACCAGTCGGCCAAAGTAAGCCGCTGGTCTTCATCCAACCCTTCTAAAGGATTGCTGCCTGAGTCAAACTCAACGACAGTACCGTCTGCCAGGGTTTGGTTGCCCCACTTTGCGCCCAGGTCGCTCGTATTGTTGTTCTTACCGGTTACCAGTTCGCCAAATACGTTGTAGACCTTATTGAACAGATGATCTGCGGCTTCGAACATCTCGATGGAAGCTTCCTCGTCGCCCAGGAAGTTTGCAAATGAGGCGCGGTCGTAGTCAATGGTGTGGACGTGAGAACCGCTAAAGGTTGCGCCGCTTTCCATTTCCCAGCCGTAGGTCTCGCTAGATAGCGTTCCGTAGGACTCGGATTGGTAGGCTACGCGCACGGTGTCGTCATCTGCTAACCATGCGGCCTGACCGTCTGGATAGCCGGTGAGCACATGACCGTTGTTGGGGTCTTGCTCACCTACACTGGCTAATACCTTAAAGTCCCCATAGGGAAAATTCGTGTTGCCGCTGCCGCCGTCCTGCAAGTCTTCGGGCTTATAGGAAGCGCCCGCCTGAGGAATGAGCGCTGTGGTTTCTCCAATGTTTGCCATCTTTTATTTTTGTTTCATCCTGGATTAATCAAGTCAGCTCCAGTCGAAACTCTCGTGCGCACTTACTCCGGAAACCGCTCGGGTGGATGCCCCCTTAACGCCAGCTTTTAGTAACGAACTGACCGACGCTACCCGATTGCATTGCTAAAGTCAGATGGCGAACATAAAAACTAATTGAACGCTTAAAAAGACTCAAGAAGAATGCTGAGAAAGTACTGAGAATTTTCGACCTTGAGTAATTTCCCCTAGCTCAATTAACAAGGCCTTAAGGCCGCAACAAGGTTTCGATAAGTTCCGGATAACAGTTACAGTCCGCAATAGTTCTCGGCCACAGTCATTAACAGTCATTAACAGAGTCATTAAAAAAATCTTGCGATGCGTCAGCTTGCTGCATTTAAAGCGTACGGCTTGTGCCAGTAGTCTCAGCCAAGACTTGCGCTCACATTAAGTTTTAGGCTGTAACCTAAGACTATTAACTGCCGGAATCGTTAGCTTTTTCAGACAGCTTTTTTCCGCACCCAGACAGCTTGCCGATTACTAAACTTTTTAGTGCGCTATGTTGAGTTTCCCCAGAAAGCCTGAACCTGCTGTGCTTTATCGCGAAAAGCAGTTAGAAGATGAGCGGATGCGCGATGTGGAAATGCTTTTGGAGAGCTTGTTTTTGCGGGAGGAGACGACGCTGCGGCTGATTTTGGATTGCCTGTACGATGTGGGCTCGATGAATTTGGTGAATCGCCGGGTGCGATCGCGCCCTTTAAACAAACTCATGAAGGCGATCGCCCGCTGGTCCAAGCCCGTATTTCGCCCCTTTATGGTGCGATGGAGCAAAAAGAACTGCCCCCACATGATCGCGGACTGGCTGCATTCCCAAGTACGCTTTTCCCCAGGCGAGGTGCTGCTCCCAGAGGTGCTCACACCGGATGAGGGGAGCGCGTTGAAATGACTTCGACTGCCCTTAGCGAGCGGCTTGTGGCACGAGGGCGCAATAAGTCTGGCCCCAATCTAAAGTAGGATTAGGAATTAATCCTAAGCTTGCTTCTACATCCCACATGCTTGCCAAAACTTCCGTTCTGGACACCCTCAGCCAAAAAATTAAGGACCATACTGCGACCGTGGGCGTGGTGGGCCTAGGCTATGTTGGCCTACCTTTTGCGGTAGAAAAAGCAAAGGTTGGCTTTAATGTCATTGGTATTGAGCTGAGTGAAGCGCGAGCTGCCCAGGTGAATCGGGCCGAGAACTACATTGCGGATGTCGATGATGATGAGCTGAAAGGCATTGTGGATAGCGGCAAGCTAAAAGCTGAAGTGGGCTTTGGCAGCGTGCCTGACATTGACGTGCTGGTGATTTGCGTGCCGACGCCGCTGACGAAAAATTTGACGCCGAACCTGTCCTATGTAGAAAGTGTGACCCGCTCGATTGCGGAAAGCCTGAGGCCAGGGCAGTTTATCGCGTTAGAATCGACGACCTATCCGGGCACGACCGATGAGGTGATGCGGCCGATTTTAGAAAATGTGAGCGGGCTCAAGCAGGGGAAGGACTTTTTCCTGGCCCATTCGCCTGAGCGGGTGGACCCAGGCAACCAGCGCTACACCACCAAAAATACCAATAAAGTGGTGGGTGCTTCGGACCCGGCTTCGCTGTCGGTGGCGACGCTGCTGTACCAGCAGACGATTGACCATGTAGTGCCGGTGACCAGTGCGAAGGCCGCTGAGCTGGTGAAGGTATTTGAAAATACGTTTCGGGCGGTGAATATTGCCCTGGTGAATGAGCTGGCGATGCTGTGCGATCGCATGGACTTAAACGTGTGGGAAGTCCTCGATGCGGCCAATACCAAGCCCTTTGGCATCATGCCCTTTTACCCAGGTCCGGGCGTGGGCGGGCACTGCATTCCCATTGACCCGCACTACCTAGAGTGGAAAGCTAAGGAGCTGAACTTTAATACGCACTTTATTGCACTAGCCGGTGAAATTAACCGGAAGATGCCGCTATTTGTGCTCGAAAAAGTGCGGCGCGTGCTGAATGAATCGGGCGTGGCCCCGACCCGCTCCAAAATATTAGTGATGGGCGCAGCTTACAAAAAAGATTTGGGTGACTGGCGCGAATCGCCTGCCATTGAGATCATTCGGCTGCTGCTAAAAGACGGTGTGGACGTGATGTATCACGATGCCTACGTGCCTGAAATCCAGGTGGATGGTCACAAGCTAACGTCCGTGGACTTAGCCGGGGAGGCGGTACCTGATGCGAACTTGGCTATTATTGCCACTGACCATACCGGGATAGACTACGTCCAGCTAATTGAGCGATCGCAGCACGTCCTAGATACACGCGGGATTACTCGCCACATGGCGGCCACTATCGGCGCTGAAAAATTTGAACAAAAGGTAACTCTTCTATGACCGTTCCTCAAGTAATTGTTGTTGGTGCTGGCAACTGGGGTAAAAACTTGGTGAAAAACTTTCATGCCCTGGGCGCGCTAGCCGGTGTGGCTGAAGCGAGCCCTGAGCTGAGGAAGGGTGTCGCTAAGCAGTATCCAGAGGTGCCACTCTTTGCAGACTATACAGACGCGCTCAAAACAGATGCAGTCGCAGTCGTATTCGCAACGCCTGCCCCAACCCACTACAAGTTTGCACGGGCCGCGCTAGAGGCTGGTAAGGACGTGTTTATTGAAAAGCCGATGACGCTAGAAGCCTCTGAAGCGAAGTGGCTAGCTGAGTATGCAGACGAGCATGACCGGGTGCTGATGGTGGGGCATTTGCTGCTGTATCAGCCTGCGATCGCCTGGATGCGCGACTACCTCGCCAGTGGCAAAGCCGGGAAAG
The DNA here is from genome assembly GCA_038529685.1 of Cyanobacteria bacterium J06598_1. Taxonomy (GTDB): domain Bacteria; phylum Cyanobacteriota; class Cyanobacteriia; order Phormidesmidales; family Phormidesmidaceae; genus Phormidesmis. The sequence continues at coordinate 7,673 of JBCBDN010000165.1, forward strand.
TGCGTCATATTTCCGCCCAGCGCCTGAAGCTAGGCCGAGTGCGCGCCCAGGAAAATGTGTGGTGGTCTTTTGCGCCCCACGATGTGTCTGTGGTGCTAGAGCTGCTGGGTCGCCCGAAGCTCACCGGCGTGTCGGCCCATGGTCAGGCGATGGTGCAGCCCAGCGTGGAAGACTATGTCCATGTGGATTTGACCTTTGAGGATGGCCTTTCTGCCCACGTCCATAGCTCCTGGTACTGGCCGACGGTGGAGCGCCGGACGACGGTGCTGTGTGAAAAGCAGATTTTGGTGTACGACGAAGTGGCCCAAACGGTGACCATTCACAATCAGCAGATTGATGGTGAAAGCCTAAAGCATAGTGATGACGGTGCTGAGACGGTCGATATTGCGTCTGTTCAGCCGTTGAAGCTGGAGTGCGAGCACTTTTTAGAGTGTGTTGAGGGGCGATCGCGCCCGCGCTCTGATGGGTGGAACGGTGTTGCTGTTGTTGAGATTTTAGAAAAAGCTCATAACCTGCTGAGCTAGTAGGGCGTGGGGAGTCTCGTCAATACTGACAAGTAAGAGAGGACGTTAAAAACAATGGCTGATTATTTTGTTCATGAGTCTGCCTATGTGGACGAGGGCGCTGTGATTGGTGCAGGCACTAAAATTTGGCACTTTTCCCACATTATGGGCAAAGCCAAAATTGGTGAAAAGTGTTCCTTTGGTCAAAACGTCCTGGTGTCGAATAATGTGACCGTGGGCAACGGCTGTAAAGTACAAAACAACGTTGCTATTTATGAAGG
>JBCBDN010000166.1:0-8356 GCA_038529685.1 Cyanobacteria bacterium J06598_1
CTATGAGAGAACGCTGAGAATAGATAACCGAATAGTTTATTCTCACTGTGATATGTATAAAGGATCAAATTGCAGATGCTATCGGGGCTGCTAATTTTCAGCTATTAGCGGCACACTGCCAACAAAATAAATATAGCTACTGTTAATTATTACCAGACTTGAGGATGACCCTTAACGGTCAAAAACCTCAAAGCGTCAGTGATTTTTTTAATTGAGATCCACCTATCATCAGAGCGTCAACCCTACCGATCGGATAGGGTGGCTTTATGCCGTTATGCGGTAGCCTTTTAGGGAGCTGAGACTGTATGCGATATTCCTATGGCAACTTCCGTTCAACGGCAAGAACAGCAGCAACGACAAGGTATTGAGCACGGTACTGATGCTGCGCGATCGCATGCCTTACTCGCAGGAGTCGCCAAAGCAGCACAGCGACTATTAGCCATTACAGATTTTGATGCGGCAGTAAATGAGGCGCTAGAGGCGATCGCACGCGCCACAAACATCGACCGCATTTACATTTTAGAGAACCATACAGATAGCAAGACAAAAGAAGAGGTTGCAGAGTGCCCCTACGAACGGACAGCTGCTGGTGTAGTCAGAAGTAGTAGTATTCCTGGCCGATTCCCAATGCCCTACTCTGATTTCGGTGATTGGCTAAGCCGATGGAAGGGTGGAGAAGCAATTCAAGCATTGGCTCGTGACCTATCGGAATCTGCTCAAGAACTCCAAGAAAAAGATGAAGCCCGCTCGCTGTTAACAGTACCCATCTTTGTAGAGACTCATCTTTGGGGCGTGGTTGGCTTTGATGATTGTACAGCTGAGCGGGTGTGGGGTGAGTCCGAAATTGCGGTGTTAGAAACCGCAGCGGCCTGCATTGCAAGTGCTATTGAGCGCGATCGCACTCAAAAAGAAAAAGCCGTCGCTGCACAAACCCGAGTCAGTGAGCTAGCAGAACGCGATCGCATCCTAGAAGCCACTGCCGCCGCCGCTAACGTCATGCTCACCGATGAAGACTTCGATAGCGCAGTGAACAAAGCGCTGCGAATTGTCGGTGAAGGACTAGCGGTTGATCGCATCAATTTAGGCAAGTATTTTGAGGCTATGCCACCCCAAAACACAGGCTATCACCACTTTTTGTACGAATGGGATTCTGACAATACAGTTATACAGACAGAACATCCCGAACTGGCAAAAATCCCTGACAAAGGTATAGAATCTGCGGTGGAAGCCTTCAGAAAAGGCGAAGTGTTTGGTGGCATTATTGACGAGTTGCCAGAGCCTTTTCGTAGCGCTCAAATAGCATTAGGCGTGAAGTCTACTTATGCGATTCCGATTAGGATACAGGGTCGGTATTGGGGTGTGATTGCTTTTGATGACTGCCATCAACAAACTCGGCGCAGTGAAGCTGAACTCGAAGCCCTAATGGCGTTGGCGAACTGCATAGGTAGTGCCATTAGCCGAGAGCAAACTCAAAAAGAGAGAGAGGCCGCAGAGCGTAAAGTGCTAATTGCAACAGAAAGAGCTGCCCGTGCCGCTGAGCTAGAGGCTGCAAATCAGATATTGATTACGCGCGATCGCTGGCTACAAACAACAGCTGTTGCCGCTAGCGAACTCCTCTCAACAGAACAGCCAGAAATCAGCGTTAACGCAGCCCTCAAAACCATTGGTGAAAATTTGAGCTGCGATCGCGTTGGCATCATGCGACACTTGCCAGCACAAAAAGGCCAAGGCAGCTTCCGCGTACTCTACGAGTGGGATTCATCTGGGACACCCACCCAAATAGGAAATAACGATCTGGTAGAAATGCCAGCCAGCGACTTTGCCGACTGGACAGAGCGCCTAATTGCAGGTGAATCGATCGGCGGCCTAATCTCAGAACAACAAGAACCCTTCCGCAGTAAATTGCAAACACTTGGAACAGTGTTCGCCTACGCGGTACCCATCTTCATTGATGCCGAGTTTTGGGGTCTGATGTTTATGGACTACTGCCGAGAAGTTCGGCAGCTCACCTCAGCAGAACTCGCCGTATTTGACACCACCGCAACCTGTGTGGGTAGCGCCATTCATCGAGCACAAATTCAGCGCGATCGCCTGCAGGCCGAACGTAGTGCGCTAATAGAACGAGAGAGAGAAAAGGCGGCACGCGATCGCGCCACAGAACTCGCCAAAACAAACGAAGCACTCAATAAAACACTCAACGCACTCACCGAAACACCAGAACCCGACGAATTTCTCGGTCAAATTTTAGCCAGTATCTGCCAACATATTGAAGCTTGCACAGCCAGCTTATTTTTATATGACGAAACAACACATACGCTAAATCAACACCTCACAGTTCAAGAGGGGCAAACGTATCCGGGTACCGCCCCTACCGATCCTGACATGTTCCGTCGCCCTATTCCTGCGGACTTATCAAATGGTTGGAAAGCAATCACAGAATCTAAAAAGCCTTTTACAGTAGATGAAAGACATCCTGAAAACGATGCATTGATGTGGCCCGAAAGTGTTCCTTGGCACCAGGAAAAAGGACACCTATCAGCAACATGTGCCTGTATGAGGGTCGGCAATAAGCCCATCGGATTTATCGGTTTTGCTTTCCGCCATCTCCCTACCCTCAGCGACGAACAGCTCGAATTTATTCAGTCACTTACCAACCAAGCAACACTCTCTATTCACCTCACTAGCCTTGCCGACGAAGCCAAACAGAATGCTATCTTGCAGGAGCAAGAAAAGGCCGCCAGCCAGCGAGCCGCTCAGCTCGCTAGCTCCAACGAATCTATCAGTAAAACGCTTACCAATCTAGCTGCTCGCCCCGATCTGGACGAATTTTTAGGCTACATCCTAGCCGAAATGTCCAATCAGCTAGAAGCCGGTAAAGTGCATCTCTTTCTATACGACGCACCCACCCATACGCTCTCTCAGCGCGTAGTTGTTCAAGACGGCAAAATTCATCTGGGCGCAGCGCCTACCGACCCCGAAATTCTTCACCATCCCATTCCTGCAGACCTAACACCTGCTTGGGAAACCCTTCTCAGCTCTGGCGAACCTCTTACCTACGACGAAACCATACCCTACGACAAAGAACTTTGGTGGCCAGAAACCATTGAATGGCATCAATCACAAGGACACAAAGCCGTCACCTGCATTCCCATGAAAGCAGGCGACCAGCCCATCGGCTACATCGGTTTCTGCTTTTATAACAGCACCATCATCACTGACGAACAGCAAGAGTTCATGCAGGCTCTGGCAAACCAAGCTATCGTTGCCATTCAGCTCACTCGCCTCGCGGAAGAAGCTAAGCAAACTGCAATTTTACAAGAACAAGAGAAAGCAGCCCGCGATCGGGTCGCCGAGCTCGCCAAAACCAACGAAGCCCTTGGCCAGACCCTCAGCGTACTCACCACCACACCCGAGCTAGACGATTTCTTAGGTCAAGTACTGTGCAAAATTAGCGAACCCGTTCAAGCCTGCAAAGCGCTCCTCTTCCTATACAGCGAAGACACTCACACGCTCCACGCACATCTCTCCGTTCACGACTGGCAGCACATTTACAAAGGCATCGCTCCCAACGACCCCGAAATGTTCTACCACCCCATTCCAGCCGACATCTCTCCGGCCTGGGCAAGAATCATCAAATCATCCAAACCCTGGACACTGGATGAAAAGAACCCAGCCGATGCCGACCTTTGGTGGCCAGAGTCCATGCCGTGGAACAGAGCAGAAGGCCACTGCGCTGCCACCTGCGCCGTGATGAAAGTCGGCGGCAAACCCATCGGCTTCATCGCCCTCACCTTCCACACCCGCCCCCACCTCACCAACGAACAGCTTGAATTCATTCAGGCCCTCACCAACCAAGCCACCCTGGCCATTCACCTCACTCGCCTCGCAGAGCAGGGCAAAACAGCTGCCCTCAGTAACGCCCTCACCAACGAACGCAACCGCCTCGCCCGCGAAATCCACGATACCCTCGCCCAATCCTTCACGGGCGTCTCCCTCCAGCTCGAAGCCGCCAAAGCTGCCGCCACCGAAGACTTTGAAGGTGCACTCTATCACATTGGCCGCGCTGGCAACCTCGCCCGTAGGGGCCTTTCCGAAGCCCGTCGTTCGGTCAGAGCACTGCGATCGCACGCCCTCGAAACCGACACCCTACCCAACGCCCTGCGCACCGCCCTAGTAGAAATGACCCAATCTAGCCCCACCCAGGCCAACTTTGTGCTGAAAGGCACTCCCCATCCCCTTCCCGAAGACATCCAAACCAATCTGTTACGCATCGGCCAAGAAGCCACCACCAACGCCCTGCGCCATGCCCAAGCGAGCACCCTCACCCTCACCCTAGAATTTTGCGAAACGCACATCCGAATGACCATCACTGACGATGGCCAGGGCTGCCACATCACCTCCCTGGGAAATGTTGAAGGCTTTGGCCTAGTAGGCATGCGCGAAAGAGTCCACCGCTTCGACGGTCAGTTTTCATTCAACAGTACGCAAGGCAGCGGTACTGTTATCGCTGTTTCCATCCCGATTGACCTATGACCCCAGAAGTAAACCCAGCAGAAAATCCAGAAGAGACTATTCGAGTTCTCGTCGTCGAAGACCACAGCGTAGTGCGTGAAGGGATTGTTGCCGTTCTCAATCGGCACAAAGATATCACCGTTATCGCAGAAGCCAAAAATGGCAAAGCGGCCATTGAATTGTTCAATACCCACCAGCCAGACATCACCCTGATGGACTTGCGCATGCCACAAATGGAAGGACTAGAAGCCGTTATTCAAATTCGAGCCGCTTCCCTCAAAGCTCGGATCATCATTCTCACCACCTACGACACCGACGAAGACATTTACCAGTGCCTGCAAGCCGGTGCCCGTGGCTACCTGCTAAAAGACGCTACCTCCGCAGAACTCACGCAAGCCGTTCAACAGGTGCACCAGGGTAAACGCGTGATTCCTGCCGATGTTGCCATGAAGCTTGCCGAGCGCATCCAAAGCGACGAACTCACCAGCCGAGAACTCGACGTGCTAGCCATGATGGTCCAAGGCAGCAGCACCACTAAGCTCTCCGAAGCCCTCAACATTTCAGAAGGCACCGTCAAGTTCCATGTCAACAACATTTTGCAAAAGTTGAATGCGAGCGATCGCACCCAGGCAGTCGTCACCGCCCTGCAGCGGGGTCTCGTCCGGCTCAAAAAGGAACCCTAGCTCAAAAAATAACCCTAGCCCAACCCATCACACAGCCCTACACCTATCCGATCACTCAGGTCCATCGCAAAGTAATCACCGGGCAAACATCCTTGGATTTGTATAGTCGTCTTCCCTGTTAAAAGCTTGCAAAATAAAGACGATTAAGAACGCAAATATCACTCGTTTTCAAGCTTGAACACTATGGATGCCATGCCTACGCTTCGAGAGATTGACCATAGCCAGGGCTCACTCTCCGCCGTGCTCTCAATCATGATTTACGGCAGCTACCAATGCCCTCAAGCGGGTCAAGCTCACAGAACAACCCAGGAACTACGCGAATCATTAGGCGACCAGCTGTGTCTTGTTTTTCGCCACTACCCCATGCCCGAAGCCTACCCACTAGCCCAAACCGCCGCCGAAACCGCCGAAGCCGCAGGCGCTCAGGGAAAGTTTTGGGAAATGCACAACAAGCTATTTGCCAATCAAAACGCCCTGGATGAAGCCTCACTCGTCAGGTACGCCAGTGAGCTAGACCTAGAAGTGTTCACCTTTTTGCACGATATTAGCCACAATGTCCACACCCCACGCATCCAATCCGATATCGACAGCGCCGCCGACTATGGCGTCGAAGAATCACCGACCTTCTTTATTGGCATTCGCCACAAAGGCAGCGCCAACTTAGTCGCCCTAGTAAAACAAATTTTGGTCGCGACCCTAGCTCATGGCAGTGAAGATAGTTTGCACACTAGCCTACAAAAATCAGAACCCTCACCGATCGGATAGGTCCGCATAGCCAGCAAGTGCGGTAGCATCTTGGCAGGCTATGCGATAGTGGGCTGATTCTCGATGGTTATCCCCGTTCAACAAGGCAGACAACAGAAAAGCGAACAACAGCCCGAACAACGCTCAACACCTCACAATCATGCGCCGCGTCAAAACGCATTGCTACAGGGTGTGGCAGAAGCCGCTAGGCAGCTGCTGGCGATCGCAGATTTTGACACCGCTATCTATGAAGCCTTAGGCGCGATCGCCCACGCCGCAGACCTCGATCGACTTTATATCCTTGAGTATAAAAGTGATTCGTCTACCCACGCGGACGCAGATTGCCTCTACGAATGGACAGCCAAGCCGGCAGCCAAGCCAGCAGCCGAGCCAAAAAATAACGCTAACGACACCCAGGCGCTATCACACCTGAGCCTGCCGATTGAACTTGAGGGCCTCTCTTGGGGACACATTGGCTTTGAAAGCTACACCACCGAGCGCCTGTGGAGTGACGCCGAAACCGAGGTCCTAAAGACAGCAGCAGCCTGTGTCGGCAGTGCGATTTACCGCGATCACACGAGCCAAACCAAAACAGCCACCGCCCTGGCCAGTGCCACCGAGCTTGCCGCCTACAACCAGCAGCTGCGCAATCGCGATTCTCTCCTCAAATGCGTCAACAACGCGGCCCAATGCCTCGTTGCTCACGACGACCTGAGCATCGCCCTGCCAGCCGCCCTAAAAATTTTGGGAGAAGGCACCCAGCAGTGCCGCGCCTACATCCTGCGCAACTCCTACAATGACCACACCCAAGAGACCATCTTTAACCTGCACTTAGAATGGGACGCACCCCACATTCCCAGCAAAATTGAAGCCGGAGGCCGTTTCCCCGTCCCCGTCTCCAACTTTCCAAAACACCTGTCAGCCCCTCTTAAAGTCGGTCAGGCCACTCAGTTTTTTGCCAGTGAGCTAGACGGCATTGGGCCAGATGAGCGACCCAAAGGGCAGGCCCGGTCTCTGCTGTCGGTACCGATTACCATTCGTGGCCAGTGGTGGGGGATATTGGGCCTAGATGACTGCCTCTATGAGCGGGTGTGGAGCGAGGCCGAAATTGCCGTGCTTGAAACAGCCGCCACCGCTGTCGGTAGCGCCATTGAGCGTGACCAAAGCCATCAGGCCCGTGAAGTGGCTGAACGAGAGATTTTGATTGCGCAGGAAAGGGCCGCTCGAGCCGCCGCACTAGAAGCGGCCAATCAGGTCTTGATGACGCGCGATCGCTGGCTGGCCATTACCGCCGCCGCCGCCAATCAGCTGCTCTCTAGCGACAATGTTGAAACCAACGTTAAAGCCGCGCTGCAAACCATTGGAGAGAATTTGGAGTGCGATCGCGTTGTTGTATTGCAGTACGTCACAGAACAAGAAGCCCCTACCCACAAGCTCGGGCTGATGAGACTGCTGTATGAATGGAACGCTGAAGGCATTAGGCCCCAAGGTGACTATGCCGGATTTTATGATATTCCCAGCGATGGGATTGAAGATTGGTTTCAGCAGCTGATCGATGGGAATTGGGTCGGGGGGCTGACCAAAGACGCCGCAGAACCTTTCCGCAGCGTGCAAAGAGCGCTGGACGTAGAAACGGGCTATGCCATGCCCGTACTGGTCGAAGGCGTGCTGTGGGGCGCGGTTTGTATTGACTATTGTCGTGAGGTTCAGCCGCTAGAATCCGCCGAGATTGCCGTTTTTAGAACCGCCGCGACCTGCGTGGGTAGCGCGATTTATCAGGCCAATGTTAGACGCGACAGAGCCGCCCAAGAGCGCGCCCGACTGTTGGGCAGTGTGGCAGAAGCCGCCAATCTGTTGTTGCGCTCTGCCGACTATACGTCGGTATTCCCAGAGGTGGTACGGCTGTTGGGTGAAGCCGTAGAATGCGATCGCTGCTCTATCACCCAAGATGTGATGCATCCTCGGTTTCATAAATTAGCCATCAAACTGCGAGAAGACTGGTGCGCGTCGAACCAGATGCCTGTGGCCGACCCCGCACCCAGCCCTTTTGATGAAGATGGCTGCATACTGCTGACCGGTGATTTTTTGGTGTTTCATCAGGCGCTGTGTCGTGGGGAAGTGGTCAACTTTTTGGTGGCCGATTTGGCCTCGCCCGAAAAAGAAATGATGGAGGGTCAGGGAAACACCTCTATGCTGATTGTGCCGATTATGGTGCAGGGACAATGCTGGGGCGAAATTGGGTTTGATAATTGTGGTGATCCCAGGCCGTACGAAAAGAGTGAGATTGCCATCTTGCAGGTAGCCGCAGAGAGTATTGCCGCAGCGATTTCTCGTCAGGCCCAAGATAAAGCACTCAGGCAAGCTGAAAAAGCGGTTTTAGAAGAACAAGAACGGGCAGCTCGAGACAGAGCCCGTGA
>JBCBDN010000167.1:0-8299 GCA_038529685.1 Cyanobacteria bacterium J06598_1
GCTAGTAGAGTTGCCCGTTGCTACATAATGGTTTCAGCCGATAGTAGTGTCCTAAGCAACTCTACAGATGCTATAGACTGATATAGACCATATTAAATCAGCCTACACAGCTTTTATGCCAGCTTTTGTAAAGACCAAACCTCATTCATAATGAGGTTTGGTCTTTACACCGTGACAGTTTTATACGGTGATAAAGGCGCTCTCAGTGAGCTCAACGCTGCCTAGAAAGCTGGTCAACACTTCATTTCCAGCCGCGATCGCAGTGTTACCGCTTTGCTCACTAATCGACAGACTGCCAAAGGTGAGACCCTCTGCCAAGCCGATAAAGTCACTGCCAGCGGTGAAGTCAACAATCAGGTTGGTGCCTTCGCCTGCGGCTAAGACAAAGGTATCGCTACCGACGCCTCCGGTGAGCGTATCGTTACCCAATCCGCCGCGAATCAGGTCGTCGCCTGCGCCACCAGAGAGACTGTCGTTACCGAGGGTGCCAATGAGGGTGTCGTTGCCGTCGGTTCCGGTGATGACATCAGATTCAGCTACGATGGATTCGCTAGTGACTGCTGCCGCAGAAGGCGTGCTAGCTAACCCTGCTACCCCAATTCGCTCATCTACATTCAGCGGTTCAGCCAGCTCAATTTGAATAATCTCATTGTTGTCGATGGCCTCGCCAGTGAAGTCGCGGCCGATAGAGAAAGGGTAGTTGTTGTCGTTGGCAACCAGGATGGTTTTTTCATCGAGCACCAGCACATCTTCAATGGTGACGAAGGGGAAGTCGAAAGTTGTTTTGCCGTCGCCGTTGAGGTCGTCTGGGTCGGCGACGTTCAACAGGTCTACTAGTTCTGTTTTCTGGACGAAGCCGTTTTCATCTATTTCAGAAAGATTTACTTTGAAAATCTTCTTGAACTCAGCGCCTTCGGCCTGCTGGCCGTCGCGCTCAATGACGAGATATTCGTCGTCGTTGATGGGGGTGAAGTCACCGATTGCGTGGTTTGCCGCGTCCATCTGATACAGACCCTTGATGCCTTGGAAGGCGCTGCTGGCTACCTCAAACTCGTAGATGCGCAGTGAGCCTTCGGGGTCGCCAAAGACGGTGCCTTCTAGCATTGGGTACAGCGTTTGGCGGTCGGGGGTGAAGGCCATACCTTCGTAGCCACGGGAGCCGCGTAGATTGGCGAACGCTTCAGCGGTTTCGTACTGTTCTACGATAATCCGCCCGGTTTCGGGGAAGTCGGTAAAGAAGCCGTCTACGCCAAGCTCAATGAGCTGACGGAATTCTTCGCCGGTGGTTTGCGGGGTGCCGTCTGCATTGAGGGTGAGAAAGTTTTCTTCGTCTCGGAGGGTGTAGGGGTGAACCTGCAATCCGGCGTTGTGAGCCAAATCGATCAGCGGGAAGACTTCGCCAGTGAGCTGCGAGGTGATTTGGGCGTTGCCGTCGCCGTTGCCGTCGACGGGTGTTTCGAGCGATTCGCGCAGCAGAATGTTGTTTTTCCAGGGGCCGAGGCCGTCGGCGTAGCTGCTCAGGAAATCGATTACGTCCTGGTTGGCTAAGTCGCCGTAGTCGGGCGAATCGGAGAAGTCGATGAGACCTACTAAGTCGCCGTAGATTTCTCTGAGGCTCGCGTCGTCTAGACCCGCATTTGCGACAAAGTCGTAGGGGACGGAGAAGCCACCGCCGCCTTCGTTAATGAAGGCTCCTTCGGTGTCGCCAAAGAGCTGAACCAATTGAAGATTATCTAGACCCGCCTCAGGCAACAGGTTGTTGCGCAGGTCGAGCAGGTTGGCAACTTCAAAGGACTGGATGAAGATGCGGCTGCGGTCGGTGAAGCCGGTGTCTACGAGAGTTTGAACCAGGGGCTCTTCGAGCGATAGGCCCTGCTCGTCGAAGAAGGTGGGGTGTTTGGTTTCTGGGTAGATGCCGATGTTTCGACCGACGATGGGGCTGAGCGCTTGTACGAGTTCAATGACTTCTTGGAAGGTAGGAATCTCGAACTCGCTGTTGTACTCCTGGTTGCGGAAGTCGCGAGATTGGACGGCGCGGAGCTGTTTGATTTCTTCTAGGGTGAAGTCTTCTGCGAAGTAGGCGGTGACTTCTTCGCCGTCGAGCATTTTGGTGGACTGCCTGTCGGCCCCAAAGATTTCAGCAACGTTTGTGGTGTCGTCAAGGATGGGCTCGTGGCGAGCAATCAGTACGCCGTCTTTGGTGGTGACGAGGTCGGGTTCAACGAAGTCTGCGCCCTGGTAAATGGCGAGGCGGTAGGCTTCTAGGGTGTGTTCGGGGAAGTCGCCGCTGGCACCGCGATGGCCGATGACTAGCGGGGTTTGGCCGTTGAGGGTGTTGAAGCGGAAGTCTGGATTTTGAGGCGATCGCACTACATCAGACGTTAGCTGATCGACCACCGGGTCACCCGTACGCGCAAAGTCAGTAAAGAAGCCATCAACCCCAATTTCAACCAGCTGTTGGAACTCTTGCTCGGCGGTTTGAGGCGTACCGTCTTCATTTAGCGTCAGGAATCTCTCTTCGTCTCTGAGCGTGTAGGGATGTACCTGCAAGCCAGCGGCGTGAGCGTCATCCACAAAAGAGCCAATTTCGCCAGTGAGCTGAGTGGTGATTTCAGCTTCGCCATCGCCGTTGCCGTCAACCGGAGTGTCGAGGGCTTCGCGGAGGACGAAGTTGTTCTTCCAGGGGCCTGCGCCCGCTGCGTACTGGCTTACGACCTGCAAGAATTCAGCACTGTCGAGGTCGCTGTATAGGGTGTCTTCAGAGAGGGCGTTTTCAGCAGCGTTTAGGAAGTCTTGGCCGTAGATGGCGGCGAGGTCGTTGCCCTGCTGTGCGTTGAAGCGGATGTCGTAGGGAACGGAGAAACCGCTGTCAGGGGCGGCGCTGTCGGTGGCGTTGCCGTAGAGCTGTACGAGCGGAAGATCTTGGAGCCCTTCGGCTTCGAGCTGTGCTTTTAGCTCGATTAGGTTCTGGAACTCGAAGGACTGAATGAAGATGCGGCTAGGGTCGGTGAAGCCGGTTTCTTTGAGCGTTTCGATGAGCGGTTCTTCGAGTGAGAGACCTTGCTCATCGAAGAAGGTGGGGTGCTTGGTCTCTGGGTAAATGCCAACTTTTACGCCGGTTTGCGCTTCTACGGTTTGGACTAGCTCAATTACTTCTTGGAAGGTGGGAATCTCGAAGAGCCCGTCGAAGGCAGGATCGCGGAAGTCACAGGATTGAACGGCGCGCAGCTGTTTGATTTCTTCTAGGGTGAAGTCTTCTGCGAAGTAGCCGGTGGTCTCGAAGCCGTCGAGCAGCTTAGTGGCGATGCGGTCGGGGAAGATTTCGGCCACGTTGGTGGTGTCGTCGAGGAGGGGTTCGTGACGGGCGATGAGGACACCGTCGCGGGTGGTGACGAGGTCGGGTTCGATAAAGTCTGCACCGGCTGCGATCGCAGCTCGATAAGCCTCTAACGTATGCTCAGGAAAGTCTCCACTTGCGCCTCGGTGCGCTATCACCAGCGGGTCTTGGCCATTGAGCGTATTCAAATCTACTGGATTTGGCGTGGCGATGGGGGCCTCTAACAGCTCACCGGTTGCGCTGAAGTGCAACAGATAAGGGCCAAACTCTTCACCAATCCAAATGTCGCCATTGGCATCGAGTACGAAAGACTCAATGTCAAAGTCTCCCCCGGTCAGATTGCGTTCTTCAGTTCCTTCGTTGATAATCTCAAATGGAATGAGACTATTGGGGTCGGAGAGTTGAACGGTTGCTTGAATATCGACTGAGCCATCGCCGCCTTCATTGCCGACAAAGCTGGGGTCTGCCTGATACAGCCGCAACAGATAGTCGGCGCTGTTGCTCTGGCCGCCGAAGCCATTGTCTGACATAAACCAGAATGTACCGCCGTCGCTATCTGGCGCGAACTGTACGGCGCTGAAGCCTTGAACCGGTTGGCCTTCAAACGGACCGGTGCGACCGTTGGCATCGATGGGCTGAATGCGGCCTATGGCGTCAATGCGTCCGTTGTCGTTACCGGAGGAAGGGCCTTCGGCAAAGGTGTCGGCGGGTAGGGACGCAAAGCCAACCAGCTTGTTCTCGGAGGTGGGTGTGGGTGGCTGAGGAGCGGAAGAGAATAGGTCGCTAGTGGCCACCAGCTCATCGTCAAACTGGACAAACTCGATGTTGGTGAGGGTGTCTCTGCCTCGGTTGCCTTCGGGGCCGCCTCTGACGGTAAAGTTTTCTGCACTGCCAGCGAACTTGAAGTCGGCTCTATTGCCGCTGAATATAGCGGTGTCTTCACCGTCGCCACCCTCCAAAGTGTCGGGGCCGTTGCCGCCGGTTAGCGAATCGTTGCCAGCGCCGCCTCGGAGGGTATCGCGGCCTCTGCCGCCTTCTAGAATATCGTCGCCGTCACCGCCATCCAGGCTGTCGATGCCGTTGCCGCCTTTTAGCGTGTCGTTGCCTGCTTCGCCTGAGAGAGTGTTCTTGCCGTTGCCGCCGTCGATTGTATCGTTACCTTCGCCGCCTGTTAGCTTGTCTTTGGCGTTTGTTCCAGTCAGCATTTTATCGTTAGTCATGGGTTCACCCTTTGGATTTACAGTAAGCGCCTATCATGGGAGCCGATAGTAATGAATCGTTTCGCTTATTTTTCTTCTTTTACAAACACTGCTAATTCTCTCGACAACAGTTTACGAGGCAACTGCTTTGTGTAGGTAAAGATTCGCTTATGGAGAGCTTATTAATTGATGTACAAGCGTTTCAATGCGTCGATAAGTTGTTGTTTAGGATACAATGTGTAAAACGTTAACCTCTTTTTATTCTGTTTTTAGGATCTCCTAAATGCTGTCTCAATCAAGCTAAAAAAAGCCCAAGGATTTACAGGTGCCACGACCAATCCTTGGGCTAAACATGAATATGAACAGAATTTACGTGGCTTTAGGCACTACACGGTAGAACCGGTTACAGCTCTATGCAGCTACAAACATAGATTCGGTGAGGTCGCCTACGGCTGTATTCATCACACGCAGGGCAACATCGCCATCAACGGAGATGATTGCGTTCTTACCGCGCTTGTCGATGGAGAGTTGGCCGAAGGTGATACCCTCTGTGAGGCCGATTTTGTCTTCACCCACGGTGAAGTCCATGACGCGAGTGTCGCCACCAAGTGCGATCGCAAAGGTATCGCTACCGGCATCACCCCAGGCTTTGTTGCTACCCAAACCGCCGTGCATGAGGTCGTCGCCTTCACCGCCGTAAATGATATCTCTACCATTTTCACCGAAGACTTGGTCGTTACCGCCGCCGCCGTTAAGGATGTCGCGAGTGTCGCCGCCGAGGATGATTTCGTTGGCATCTGTGCCTGTGATGTCATCTTTGCGGCTAGTGCCGAGAATCTCAACCGGCTGGCCGCCGTTAGCGACATTGCTGTTCACATTGAACAGGAAGATTTGACCGCCTTGATCAGTGTTGCGCTCTTCTACGATGCCACCAGATTCGCCACGGTGCTGCACTACTCCAAGTATCGTTTGTTCAGCGAGTGTTTTACTGCCGATGATGTCTTGGATATTTGTGCCTGTTAGCTCCTCTTTGGTGTAAAAGCTGCCGTCTGCCTTGGTTTCGACGAGGTGCGTCACCGTCCAAGAGCCGGAGAACTCAGAGCTTGTTGCAGAGGAGAAAGTATCAGGAATCGCTGCAACTTCACCAATGGCACGAGGGTTGAGCTTACCGCCAGCGACAGCTAAGAGATATCCTTTGCCATCTTCTTTTAGCTGCATGGTCTCAGCGTCGATGGGCAAGATGTACTTGCGCTCACCGTAGTCGTTCCCTGAGTCTTCATCCACAATCAGGTAGTCACCGTCAGAGGTTTTGATCCACTGCAAACCATCTGGCTGATGCGCACGGGCCTCATCAATCTCTAGGTGAGTGGCATGGGTGCGTGTACCGTCAGGGTTGTTTGGACCAATGGGTGCGGCACCTTTGTCGCCAACATCTAGCGTCAATGCACCGTCTACACCCGCCAAAATTCGAGTGACCTCTGCTGACAAATAGTCGGGCAAGCCATTACCATCAGCATCGTTGTTCTCAAGCTCGTTAACGATGTCAGTGAACTCAACGCCGACGTGCGCGCTGGGGACTGTCAACGTTTGAACGAAGCGATGCTTGGTGATGTCTGGATCGGCGGCTGGGTGCTCAGTTTTGCTGTCACCGTTGAAGTATGTGTAGCCATCTGGCTGTTCGTTGCCTTCAACCGTGCCATCTGCTAGCGTGTCACCGTCTTTTTCCCACAAAAATACTTCAGTATCTGCGGCTGCTTCAGGGGTGTCAAAGCCATCCCATCGGTAGCTGGTAGGGATGTAGCGGGCGCTGAAGTTGTCGGGTGCATCGGCATTTGTCGCGTACTCATCCAACATCTTGATGTCGGCGTCTACTTCTTCAATGCCGAGGGCTGCATAAGTCTCGTCAGTAGCAGCCATGCCGTATAGCTGACCGTAGAGCAAGCCGTTGCGGCCCAGGAAGGAATCCCGTCCGTTGGCGTCTGCGGTGAGGGCGTCGCCATTGGCATCTACGCCCTTTTTACCGACGTAAACAGTGAGCGGTGCTGGCTCAACTTCAAGGTTGTAGCCCGCAGTGACAATAACAACATAGTCTTCATGTCCGGAGTTAATTGGCATGAGCTTCTCATAGCCGCCCTGGCCTAACGCAGGCGCAGTGTAAGCCGTTTGGTTGTCAACATCAACCACCATAGAAGCGAGACCCATTGTGGTGGTGAAGAAGTCTCTTCCCGCGCCCAGTCGCGATTCTTCTTCGGTGAAACCAGCGGCCAATGCAGCCTCTTCAAACAAAGCGCCAATGTTCCACTCTTCAGCCATTAGCCAAACGTCATCTTCAAAGCCGATGCCGTCGCCGTACTTATAGGCATGCTCTAGGTAAGCGCCGCAAAAAGAGTGGAAGTACCAATCAGCTAAAGTGAGACGCTGGTCTTCATCTAATCCTTCTAAAGGATTGCTGCCTGAGTCGAACTCAACTAAAGTCCCGTCGGCTAGGGTTTGGTTGCCCCACTTGGCGCCTAGGTCGCTGGCATCGTCGTTTTTACCGGTTACGAGCTCGCCAAATACGTTGTAGACCTTGTCAAACAGGTGCGCTGCGGCCTCAAACATCTCGATGGACGCTTCCTCATCGCCTAGGAAGTTTGCAAACGAGGCGCGGTCGTAGTCAATGGTGTGGACATGAGAACCGCTGAAGGTGACGCCACTCTCCATTTCCCAGCCGTAGGTCTCGCTGGATAAGGTGCCGTAGGACTCGGACTGGTACGCTACGCGCACGGTGTCTTCATCTGCGAGCCAAGCCGCCTGCCCGTCTGGGTAGCCGGTTAGTACGTGGCCGCTGTTTGGGTCTTGTTCGCCTACTGAGGCCAGTACTTTAAAGTCGCCATAAGGAAAGTCAGTATCGCCGCTGCCCCCGTCCTGCAGATGTTCAGGTGCGTAGGAAGCCCCTGCCTGAGGAATCAGCGCTGTAGTTTCTCCAATATTTGCCATGCTTTGTAATAAACCTGCTTAGTGCTAACCGTCAATAATTTCGTGCATTTTCCTCGCCCTGTTTTAGAACGCCAGAACAACAAAGTCTGACTTTTATCTTCACAGGCGATCTAACGGATGCCACCCAGCTGCATTTGCAGATTAAACCGCTCCTATATGGAAGCTAAGAAAACGCTGAGAATGTGTGCCTTAGGTAATCTCCCCTAAATCAGTTAATGAGACATTAAGAGCACACCAAATTCTCAATAAGTTCTGGTTATTGCTAATAAGGGTGTTTAGACTGCTGTCGATGGACATGTTCAGGCTATTGACAATGAAATTCAATACAAAAAATGAGAGAATCTCTGAGCTGGTCGATTTAATGCTTCGGCTATTATCAGCAAGGGCACTCTGGCTATTGATAACGAGAGTCAATGTGGACGCTGAAAGAATTTTTAATGGGTTTCTTTCACCAGCACTTACCTATTTGAATAACGTAACGGACAGTAAAGGAAAAATAAAGAAAAACAGTGAAATTAGCTCGTAAGCCAACTTCACTGTTTTCAAGTACTGCCTTGCAGATAGTGTTCGTTTTCAATCCTTATTATCTTGAAGTACTGTTATCTTTGATTATCTTGAGTCGTCAATGCTATCTTTTCTCGGTAGCTGTCTACTGAGTAGACATGCAATCTGTTTATGTCAGCGTTGGTCATCGGCCTTCGCTCTTGGACTATCACCATAAGGTACTAGAACTCACCTCCGATTCAGCTTGGCATGTCTACTCAGTAGACAGCTACCGAGAAAA
>JBCBDN010000168.1:0-8247 GCA_038529685.1 Cyanobacteria bacterium J06598_1
CGAGATGTTTGTACGCATCGTGGAGAAGTTTTGCCCTGCTGAAGATCCAGTGAGTGATATAAATTAAATTACTCAGCTGAATGGCTCAGCGATGTGAATATAGCTATGGGGGTCTCCCCAAATTTTCATGGGCACCTCACCAATAGACACCTCCTACGACCTACCCATAGATCCAGACGTTCGCACTGAAGTTTTAGCGGCGATCGCCCAAAAACTCACTGAAGAATATGCTTTTCCAGACGTAGCCAACAAGATCGCAACTGACCTCCATACCCGTCTGGCAGATAAGGGATACCAAGATATTAGAAGTGGGGCCCAGCTAGCAGAAACCTTGAGCGCTCAGCTACAAACCCTCAGCACTGATCTCCACTTAAAAGTGCATTTCAGCCCTGCTGTTCTACCGCATCTAGAGCCTCAAACCGAAATTCCAGCCACCGAACTTGCGCTGCAACAGCAACAGGGCGCACTCCGAAATTTTGACTTCAACCGAGTAGAAAGGCTGCGGGGCAACATCGGATACATAGAGCTATTTAGCTTTGAGCCGCCTGAGTTTGCTGGAAAAACTGCTGCGGCTGCGATGAGCTTTCTGGCCAACACCAGCGCCCTGATTATTGACTTGCGCTACAACCGGGGCGGATCTGCCAGCATGGTGGCACTGCTTACCAGCTACTTGCTGCCCGCGTATCCGGCGGTGCACCTCACCGACTTGCACTGGCCAAAAGAAAATCGCACTCAGCAATCTTGGACGCTGCCATACGTAGAAGGGCCACGCTATCTCGATAAGCCGGTCTATATTCTGATCAGCCCTGATACATTCTCAGCAGCCGAAGAATTTGCCTACAACCTCAAACACCTTAAACGCGCTGTGATTGTGGGCGAAACGACTGCTGGCGGAGCCAATCCAGGCGCAGGGTTTAGACTACATGATCACTTTTGGATGTTTATTCCGACGGGCCAAGCCATCAGCCTTACCACTGGCGAGAACTGGGAAGGCAGCGGCGTTTTGCCCAGCTTTAAAGTCCCAGCAGAGCTTTCGCTCAAAACAGCCCAGCTGCTAGCGTTCAAAAAATTGCTGAGAGATAACGAGGACGGAACCGCAACGCAGCCGCTGCCGGCAAGTCTCCAAAGAGAAATAGAAGAATCTATGGATAAAACAGAAGCTGACCTCAACCGAATGCAGCAGGATTTGGTCGGTGAAATGAGCAAGATTCGTTAATGGGCGATCGCGTTACAAGTCCGAAAAATATCAGGATTAAACGAACTGTAAAAATAACTACAATCTCTAAGGATTTGGCAATGATCGTGTGAATACTATTAATACCATTGCGTTTCAAGGCAGATCCTGATGACTTCGCACCCTTCCGCTTCTTCTAATTCACGGCTGTTTCCTTTGGCTGTAGAGCATGTGCTTCACCGAATTAAGCCGGTCCTAGGGTTAACACTAGGTGCAACTGCGATCGCTTGGACAATCACAGGCCCTGTAAAAGCTCAAACCGCTACCCCGTCCGCCCAAATTTCGCAGGCAGCTACAGCGGTCACACCGCCAGTGGAGCCTACGCCAAAACCCACCCCTTTTGCACCCAACATTGCGGGCGTGCTTGATCTCTCTACACAGCCAGAAGCGGATTTGGGCATTGGTCACTTGCGTCCGCAAGCCTCATCAGTCGCACCGATCGCACCAGTCCCACAGATTGAAAAAACTGAAGACACTACAGAAGCAACGGAAGAACGACAAACTGTGGACGAGTCAGAAAATGCAGCCACTACGCCTGCCACCAATGGAGTCAGCTGGCTCAGCAACATTATTTTGCCGCTTTATACAGCTCCTGGCGGCGACCACTGGGGATGGATCTACCAAGGCTGGCTCATTCCTGACGGGCAAACCTATCTGGCTATCGGCCGTGATGCGGGATTTGCCATGGTCAAATCTGAAGAAGATTTGTACACCTTTCCGGTACTTGAAACCCGAGACGACGGCTGGTTTCGAGTGCAGTACACCACAGGCGGCAGCGCCTGGGCCCACACCTCACAGCTATCGCTTGGAGAAACGCCGCTCGTGATAGAAGACTGGGAAGACACATTGGCCTCACAGTCAGCCGTGTACTTTTTAGAAGGCGAAGGGCAGCCATTGCGATCGCGCCCAGAGGTCGCCAACAACATGCTTAGCCTCGTCCCTAACGACAGCCTGATCGAACCATTGGATTTTGCAGGTGACTGGATGCGCGTTCGCATTACTCGTCCCGTGGCTGAATGCACCCCATTGACCGGCGCAACTGTCACCGAAGGGTGGATGCGCTGGCGCACTGAAGAGAGCGCGCCTCTCGTGTGGTACAAGTCTGACGGTGACTGCTAAACAAGCGATTTTTGTAATCAGTGCACCCAGCAAAACATTAAGATTTTCTTATCTTTGGCTGGCCTTTTGCCGTACAATCACTTAAGCGTAGGGCGTAGAATTCGTAGATAAATTTGGACGCTTTTCGCTATTCGCATAGCAAAACTTTTATATCAGGCGTCCTCCCCTATGTCGATTGGTTATCTTGCACTCGTTCTTCACGCCCATCTTCCCTTCGTTCGGCACCCCGAGAGCGACTTCGTTTTAGAAGAAGAATGGC
This sequence comes from Cyanobacteria bacterium J06598_1, assembly GCA_038529685.1. GTDB lineage: Bacteria > Cyanobacteriota > Cyanobacteriia > Phormidesmidales > Phormidesmidaceae > Phormidesmis. Next base: position 2,613 of record JBCBDN010000168.1, read on the forward strand.
TATTTGAAGCGATTACAGAAACCTATGTGCCCTTACTTACAATGTTTGAAGGGCTCAAACGAGACGGCATTGATTTCAAAATGACCATGAGCATGACGCCGCCGCTGTCGTCGATGCTGCGCGATCCGCTGCTGCAAGAACGCTACGATGTGCATCTCACCCAGCTAGAAGAGCTGCTAGAGAAAGAGGTGGTGCGCAACCAGCACAACGGCCATATCAAATACTTGGCCGAGTATTACATCAAAGAATTTGCCCACGTGCGCAAGGTGTGGGAGCGCTACGGCGGCGACCTAACCAAGGGCTTTCGCGAGTATTTGGAAAGCGGCAATTTGGACATCATGACCTGTGGGGCGACCCACGGTTATCTGCCGCTGATGAAAATGTATCCAGAAGCGGTGTGGTCGCAGATTGAAGTGGCCTGCCAAAGCCACGAAGAAACCTTTGGCCGCCGCCCTACAGGCATTTGGCTACCAGAGTGCGCCTACTACGAAGGCTTGGAGCGGATGCTGGCCGACGCGGGTCTACGCTATTTTCTCACTGATGGCCACGGCATTTTGTATGCTAGACCGCGCCCTCGCTATGGAGCCTACGCACCGATTTATACCGAGGCTGGCGTAGCCGCGTTTGGCCGTGACCACGAGTCTTCGCAGCAGGTGTGGTCTTCCAAGGTGGGGTATCCGGGTGCGTCGGAGTACCGAGAGTTCTATCGTGACCTCGGCTGGGATGCTGACTATGAGTACATTAAGCCCTACGTAATGCCAAACGGGCAGCGAAAAAATGTCGGGATTAAGTATCACAAAATTACCGGAAAAGAAGTCGGCGGCTCAGATAAAGCCTGGTACGACCCCTACTGGGCCAGAGAAAAGTCGGCAGAGCATGCCCAGAATTTTATGTTCAACAGGGAACGCCAGGTTGAGAACCTGCACGGCATGATGCAGCGCAAGCCGATTGTAGTGTCTCCTTACGACGCGGAACTGTATGGCCACTGGTGGTACGAAGGTCCTTGGTTCTTGGAATACTTATTCCGTAAGAGCTGGCACGACCAGGGCACTTACGAGATGACTCACTTAGCAGACTATCTCCAGAGCAATCCGACCCAGCAGGTAGCGCGCCCTTCTCAGTCGAGCTGGGGCTACAAAGGTTTCCATGAATACTGGCTCAACGAAACCAACGCCTGGGTGTATCCCCATTTGCACAAGGCGGCTGAGCGGATGATCGACCTAGCAAGGCGTGAGCCCGCCGATGAGCTACAGTGGCGCGCCCTAAATCAAGCGGCGCGCGAGCTGCTGTTGGCACAATCTTCTGACTGGGCTTTCATCATGCGCACCGGAACGATGGTGCCTTATGCGGTACGTCGAACTAGGGGCCACCTCATGAGATTCAACAAGCTGTGGGAAGACATTCGAGCTGAGAAAGTGGACGCAGGCTGGCTAGAAAAAGTAGAAGAGATTGATAATATTTTCCCGAATATCAACTATCGGACGTATCGATCGCTGTAGATCTGTAGATGTAGATCTGTAGCTGTAGAATTTGCTGATTTCAACAACGAGACTTGGTCGTAAAAGGTTCCCAAAGTAGGGAGCGACTTGCATAAACTTTGAGCTTTAAGAGACTCTGCAAAGCCTCGGTTACGAAGGGAACTGGCAACCATCACCAGGGTATTAGCGTGTGATGATGATCACGTGCTGATATTGGATGTCTCGATTTATGTTTAGCCTTTGGCTGCTGCCGTTCTGGGTGATGACCACGCTTTACCAAGCTGTGGCCTGCCAAAAGGAAAACAAACTTGCTCCCCCCGGCAGACTGATTGATGTGGGAGGGCACCGACTCCATCTACTGCACTTGCCCCCTGCTAATCACTTGGATGAAGACAAGCCGACAGTGGTGATTGACCACAGCTTGGGCGGTGTGGAAGGATATTTGCTGGCGCGTGAGATTTCGCGGGTGGCGGAGGTTTGCCTGTGCGATCGCGCTGGGTACGGCTGGAGTGAGCTGAGTCCTTACCCTGCCACGAGTGAGCAAAGCGTAGAGTCACTGGATATCGTCTTAAGAAAGGCCGAAGTGAAACCGCCCTACATTTTGGTGGGCAACTCGCTGGGCAGCTACAACATGCGGCTCTACGCGCACCGCTTTCCAGAAAAAGTGGTAGGGATGGTCCTCACCGACGGACTGCACGAAAAAGCCTTACTCAAAATGCCCGTGCAGCTACGACTGCTCCAGCTACTATTTTGCACAGGGTTTGCCATGAGCATTGCAGGTAGCGCCTTAGGAATTGTGCGCATCGCGGCCAATATTGGCATCTTTGAGCGGATCAAACCACAGCTCAAATACATGCCGACCCACGACTTGCGCCCGGTCGTGCGCAGCTTTTACCGGCCCAAGCACTGGCTAACTATGATCAGAGAACTCGTTCGGCTAGACGATAGCGGTGAACAGCTGCAAAAAGCTAACGAATTCGGCACGCTGCCGATTGTGAATATTAAGGCGAAGGCTTTCTTTAGAACCAGCTGGTTTAGTCGGTGGCTGCCTATGCACGAGATTGAAGAAGTGCGATCGCAAATGCACACCGACCTCATGGGTCTCTCCACCCGCTGCACCCAGCTCCCGGCAAGCCAAAGCAGCCACTTCGTCTGGATAGATCAACCCGAAGTTATCATCAACGCCATCAAGCTCCTATTGCTACGCATCGTAGTTGAACCCGCCCAAAAGTCGCCCTGCGAAGAAGAACCCTAGCACCTTGCAATCTGTTCCAAAATCAAAAAAGGCCGACTCCGTAAATGGAGTCGGCCTTTTTTTCTGTTAACAAGAGGTCTTAGCAGAGGCTTAGAAGCTCATTTCAGCCGCTTGAACGCGCTCAACCTGCTTCTTCTTCAGCACAAGGAAAATCTGAGAGAGGCTAATCGCGATTAAGAAAGCAATCAAGCCTTTAATGCGGTTAGGATTCTGCAAAACCATCTCACGCTCAGTTTGACCAAAGCCACCCACGTTAGGATTGGTCGTCAGCGCTGCGCCCGCATCCACCGTGTCACCCTGGCTTACCACCAAGGAAGCACCTGCTGCGAGCTCTTCAGTTACTGAACTACCGTCAGCAGTCGCAATCGTGACAGTGTAGCCAGCGTCGGTCTCTTCAATGGAAGAAACGGTACCCGCAGCGGGCGCACTGTACTGGACATTGTTAGAAGCAAGACCAGTAGGATAGACCTGGCCACGCCCCCGGTTACCGCCCACGAATACGAGGTTCTTACCAAAGTGAACCTTTTTGTCTGTAGCAGGATCGGGAGAAAGCACAGGGAAAACAATCTCCTGGTACTGCTCACCGGGCACCGGGCCCACCAAAACAATGTTGGGCTCTTCTTCGCTGTAAGGCATAAAGTAAGTGCTGCCCACTTCTTCTTTAATTTCTTCAGGGATGCGGTCTTCAGGCGCAATTTTGAACCCTTCAGGCAGCATCAAAACGGCACCTACATTGAGGCCCCCTTTGCTGCCATCACCCAAAACCTGTTGAGCATCGAGGTCGTAAGGGACCTTAACGACAGCCTTAAAGACAGTGTCAGGTAAAACAGACTGAGGCACTTCTAAAATTGTGTTTTTAGCGCCGAGGTGGCAGTTGGCACAAACGATCTTGCCAGTGGCCTCACGGGGAGACTCGTAGTTTTCCTGCGCCCAAAATGGATAAGCAGAAGCAGATTGGGGCATTACCCAGCTGCTGGCGCAAAGAATTAAAAAAGCAGCCAGGAAGATACCTGCGCTCTTGAAAGATTTTCCAAGCCGGGTTTTCAGCTTAGAAAAGGTGAATGTGGAAAGTAGTGTTTTCATGCGTGCGTGATAGCAAGTAATGATGAGCAAAAGCAAAGGTCAAATTCTGATGAGCAGAATTCCGATGAAACGGAGCACTACCACCAGGGCTGATCGCCGGTACGGAAGTCGGTCTCTTCCCAGTTCGTTAGGACAACATTGTCGTCTTCAGTAACATCGGCGTGCGTAAGCGCCAAAGACAAAGGCGCAGGACCACGAACCACTTTGCCCTGATAGTCGTACTGGGAGCCGTGGCAGGGGCACATAAACTTGTTTGCATTTGCATTCCAAGGCACAACACAACCGAGGTGCGTACAGATAGAGTTGATACCGTACTGTTCAATGCTGCCGCCTTCGTCAGTCACCACCAGGTAAGTAGGGTCGCCTTTCAGGCCCTGCACGAGTACGCGCTCAGCGGAGCCATGCTCACCCAAAAATGCCGTTAGATTCACGTCATTACCTAACGCATCTTTGGCAGTGACGCCGCCGCCGCTGCCACCACTACTGGGCGGAATGAAGTATTTGATGATGGGATAAGCAGCGCCTAAAACGGTTCCTGTGATGGTCCCGAAGGTGAGCAAATTCATAAATTGGCGACGCCCTAAATCAGGAACATCGGGGTTTCCAGAAGCTTGAGTCATAGGTCAGCTGTCTAAACGCTACATTAATAGGAGGAATTGAAAACTGAGAGGATTTTTCGCTGCATTACAGCAAGAATCCTTTTGTCACAGAAGGTTGCAGTTTCTCTCAACATTATTACATCGCTTGTGAATCTCCACTTCAACACAAAAGCTAACTTGTCCTTAGTTTTTGGTTATTGCCGCCCGATGCTCCGGCGTCATCAGCCCCAGAGCCCGCTCCTATCAAGATGCCTTTAACTCAGCTGTCTCAATGGTTTCAAGGAATCGTTTTGAGCTTGAACTGCGTGTAATATTGAGTGCGATCGCGCCCAATATTACACGCATAACCGCTTAAAATAGAGGCAGCCATTTCGTAAACAAATGTAAACCCACACGGTAGATAGCCATGACCGGTCAAGACTTACATACCCTTCTGATCGAGAAGTGGGGATACTCCTATGATGTTCAGCTACGCAGACGCCCCCGTAAGGTGTTCTTTCAAGTAATGTGGCGCTACGTAGAGCAAGCTTCCTTCCCAATGAGCGAAGAAGATTATTTTGCTCACCTAGACGAAATTGTGGCCTATCTCAATGCCTGGGGAGCCACCGAACAAATTCAAGCTTTTATAGAACAAACCAGTGAGCGGCCCAGACTGGGAAAAGCTGTCAGCATTCCAGTAGATCTTGGATCAAGAGCCTCTGAGTGGCTCCTAGACGAAGCCTAGGAGGCCGCTGGCCGGGTGACTAAAAACATCATATTTTGTTCCTTTGTGTAGATTACTACTTGTAATACAATGGCAATTAAATTTTCCAAGAGTAAGCTTGAGGCAATTTGAACAGTCCATGCGTCCGTTTTTAAAGATGGACTATTGAACGAGCTCAAAGGTCTCGGCTTGTTTTTTTACTTGTTTTTTATAAGACAGCTCTCTTTTATCAACCATACGCAAAACGTTTATCACCGACCCACAAAAGCTGTTAAAGATTTCTCTAACTGCATTGCATTCGTGCATATGCACACACAGAACTCACAAGCTATAAGAAAAATAGATTTAAGACAACGATGTATAGGTCATTACGAAGGGCCTGCTGGCATCGCTTAGCCTAACGAGTTACCCCAACCTAGTGGTGAATTAAAATTCAGCCGCAGTTTGTGCTGATGCCCCTTACGTTTTATTCCGGAAGGACGCAGCTGTAACCCGATGTTAAGGTTGTCTTAAATCT
>JBCBDN010000169.1:0-8226 GCA_038529685.1 Cyanobacteria bacterium J06598_1
GGTTCTCAGTAGGGCTCTTGCTGATGTCTACTTTGCCTTTAGCCGCTGGAGGTGCAGCCAGCTTGTTCATGTAGAAGTCAGGCGCTGCAAATAAGCCGCCTTTTTCTGAGATGGCCAATACTGCCATCGAACCGGGCTGACCGTAGGCGCAAAGGTTAGTGCCTTCGCAAGGGTCAACAGCGATGTCGATTTCAATCAGTTCATCAGGTGTACACACATCAGCAGCGTTGGGCTGTGTGCAAATACCCACTTCTTCACCGATGTAGAGCATGGGCGCATCGTCACGCTCACCTTCACCGATTACAATTTTGCCGCGCATATGAATTTTGTTCATACGCTCACGCATTGCTTCTACAGCAACTTCATCAGCGATATCCTTCTCGCCTTTGCCCATCCAGCGAGCTGAGGCAATCGCTGCCTGCTCGACGACTTCAATAATCTCTAAACCGAGGGTGGTTTCCACGGGGTATTTATCCTCCAAACTGCCGAATCTAGCCGGTTTTTATAAGAACTTTTTAAGCGCCTGCTGTGCAAGCTATCAAGCTCTATAGGGCCATCTTCGAGTTTATCAGACTATTCACGTCCCCTGCGTAAAAGTGCCTATCCTTACAGATCGTATGCCGGTTGTTGCTAATAGTTTTTGTCTGTTTACAGAGGACTGGTTTTGGCGGCTTTGACCAGCTTGACGTAAAGGTCGTAGTCCATAGTGCGATCGCGCACAGTAGACGTCAGGCCAATCGCTCGCACCGCCGCCGTCGGGCCTTCGGTCGGTACCTGGGGCAGTGGGAACACACCGCCCAGCTGATTGATCGATTCTAGGTCGATATAGAAATGGCCGTTGTTGGGCTGAGGAACGCCGCTGGTGACGGTTTGAAACTGGCGGGTGGCCGAGAGTGGCTGAGGTGGGGCGGGTGCGATCGCATCTGCGGCCCCATCGCCTACTGCAAAAAAAGCCACATTCCCCGGCAGCCAGCCATGACTGAACTGCACACCTTGAAAGGGCGAAATCCACTCCGTCACCGATCCCCCTTCAAACTCAGTTGTCTCTACCTGATAGCGGTAGCGACTGACCATCACGTCATCGATTTGAGCCCAAACCGATTCAGCGGTTTCTCGGTCGTTTGTTTGTACCATCATCAGCAAAGGCGCACTATCAATGGCCGGGGTGTTTGCGGCCTCCTCTTCAGTGCTCTCTGGCGTGGCCTCTTCGGGGGTAGATGGTTCTGCAGATGCGGTTGGCGGTAAGAGTCCTAGCGCGAACTCACCTGCGGCCCAAGGCATGATGTCTTGATCAATATCTAGGCCCGTTTGAGTCAGCAATCCGCTGCTGAGGTTTTGAGGATTTGGGAAAAAAGGCGGTGAGGTGTTGCCTTCGCTAAAGCTGCGCCAAGCCTGCTGCAAGTTACTGCCAGACATTGCTAGCAGCGTATTGTCTGGCAGGCGGCGAGGCATTTCTCCCGCTTCATTTTTGAGTTCGTTGTAGGCGAGATCGTTTTTGGGCGAAAGCCAGCTGGTGCCCTGAAAGCGAACACCTTCAGATTCCACCAGTGCGGTGGCCACAATGCCTTCAGATCCTTGCAGGGGGAGCAGGCTACCCTGGGGGCGATTCGTGGTGCCAGCGGGCGCGGCCATCGCTTTGGTCGCAACTGGAATGTTGAGATAAATTTGCGCGAAGTTTTTGCCCCTAGGCTGTGGTGACTCAATGCGGGTCGCGGCTTTGCGGTATCCGGCGTTATCCAGCAAAGACCGTTTGCCCTTGTGAGTATCAATCGCCTGCTCAATGCCTTCGGCGGTGTTGCTCAGCAGCAGCCAGTCGCTGCCTATTACTGTTGACTCTAGGGTTTGGCCATCGGAACCGGTGATGGTTTGAACGGAAGCGCCTTTGTAGCTACGGCTCGCTTGGTCGCCATCTGGAATGGCCGCTACCTTGTCTGCTAAAAGTGTTTTTGCCTTTATCGGGTCAGCAATAGGCACGACGAGTACCAAGTTTTGCGCGGCGGTGGCCAGGTCTCCTCCTGGCAGGGCGCCTGCAGAACCGTTGGTAGGTGACTTTGCAGGCAGGAGCGCTAAGGTAACGCGATCGCCAATCCAAGGCTTAATATCTCGCTTAAAGCTGTAGCCATTGGCCGCAAATAGCTGGGTTCTCCACTGGTTCAAGAAGCTATCGAACTGTTCTTGAGTGTCTGGCGTACCAAACTGTCTGAGCTTGGTCCAGGTCAGCTCATCGGTGGTGAGCGTGATGGTGGCTAAGGTGTTTTGAGGCACGAGCTGAGTGCCTGCTGGTGAGAGGCTGCGGGGGGCGTGCTGTGAAAAGTTGAAATAGGCGATCGCCCCGCCGCCGAGCAGGACGGCTGCCCACACAAACACAACCTTAGGCGGCTTTTTTAGAAAGCGTGAAATCGGAGACGCCTGTGTCTCTACAGTTGTTTCTGCGCCTGTTTCTGCGCCTGTCTCTGACGTGTTCGACGGGGTCGAAGCAGCCACCTTTTTTGTGCTTTTTTCTTGGGCGTTTTTATGGGAGACCATACTGCTCAAAATGTTTTTGGTCGCATGAACTGTAGCAGAGAACTTGACAAAAGTGACTGGTAAAAGTGCTATTGAAGAAAACTTTTTTGATGCAATGGGTCAGGGTGCTTGCTTTCGGTATTTTCTGAGTTCTGACTGATTGCTGATTGGCTTTCGACAGTGTTGACAGAATTGCTGCCATCTTTGCGTTTTCTTTCTACTCTCCGGGCGCTTCAAAACAAAAGGCTATGCTAAGTCCTAACCCTTAATGATGTCTTGCGATCGCAGTAGGTCACTCCTAACGTCACCGCCTGAAGCAACTCTCCTCTTTTGGGAAAAAATTCCACTTAGTTTTGTTCTACAGCGCATGTTTTTTGTTCTATGACCCCTCGTACGGTTGAGCCAGATCCGACTGCTCTCTATTCAGGTAGTGCCAATAATGATGTGATCGCGCCTGACTCAGCACCGCGATCGCCCCGTCAGCTTTGGATGGCTGCACTCAAGCCACCCATGTACTGCGTGGCCATTATGCCGATTTGTGTGGGCAGTGCGGTGGCGTATGCTGAAACGCTGCAATTTCGCTGGGGCGTATTCACGACCTTTGCGCTGTCGGCGGTGCTGCTGCTGATTTGGGAAAACCTCAGCAACGATGTCTTCGATGCTGAAACCGGTATTGATGTGAACAAGCACCACTCTCTGGTGAATCTTACTCGCAATCGAAGGTTGATTTTTTGGCTAGGCAATGCGGCTCTGTGCTTAGGGGTAGCCGGTATCTTTGCCCTTGCCCTCTGGCAGCAAGACTTCACCGTGCTAGCGATGGTTTTGGGCTGCTGCGTACTGGGCTATCTCTATCAGGGACCGCCTTTTCGCTTAGGCTATCAGGGTCTGGGTGAAATTCTTTGCTTTTTGAGCTTTGGTCCGCTGGCTGTCGGCGCGGCTTACTACTCTCAGGTTCAAAGCTGGAACACTCAAATCTGGCAGTCACCGCTATCGACACCGCTCTTGCCCGCGATAATGGTGGTCGGAATTGCGACGACGCTGGTGCTGTTTTGCTCGCATTTTCATCAGGTTGAAGATGACTTGAACGCAGGAAAGCGCTCCCCGATTGTGCGGCTAGGTACTGAGCGTGGTGCGAAACTATTGCCGGTGGCCTGCGGGCTGGTTTTTTTGACGGTTTTGAGTGCGATCTCTACGGGTGGTTTGCCCCTTAGTGCGGTACTGCTGCTCGGCGCTCTACCGGCGGCTATTCGACTTTGTCGCCACGTGCTCACCTTCCACGATCAGCCTGCTCGCGTGAGTAATTCCAAGTTTTTGGCCATTCACTTCCATTTTTGGAGCGGCCTGTTGCTTACACTAGCTTTATCGATTCATCGCCTACTTTAGTCAGCTGCTCTCACATTTTCTCTGAGGTCTTTTAGGGATTCTCTGCCATCTGTGCCTACCTATGCGCTCCTATTCCGAACTTTCCTTCGAATTTCGCGCCTATCGTCGGCCTTTCCGCCAAGCGCTAAAAACCCATCACGGTCAGTGGACTCATCGTGATGGCATCATCCTAAAGCTCAGCGATGAGTCCGGTCGGGCTGGATTTGGTGAAATTGCACCACTACCTTGGTTTGGTACAGAGTCCCAAGCCCAAGCGCTCACATTTTGTCAGCGGTTGCCCCGTAAGCTATCCGCCGATAACGTCTTTTCTATTTTGCCGACGCTGCCTGCCTGTAAGTTTGGTTTTGAAGTGGCGCTCGACCATCTTGCGCCCTCCCATGCCCATAGCCCTGACTTAGAACCGGCTCACTACAGCGCCCTCTTGCCAGCGGGTAAAGATGCCCTGTCGGCTTGGTCTGCGCTGTGGGCATTGGGTCACCGCACCTTTAAGTGGAAAATTGGCGTTGCGCCGGTCTCGACAGAATTGGCATGGCTTTCTCAGCTGACCGATCGATTGCCCTTGGGTGCAAAACTGCGTTTGGATGCGAATGGCGGGTTGGATGAGCTGGCAGTTCATCACTGGTTGGATTACTGCGATCGCCTCAGCCACCGCATAGAATTCATCGAGCAGCCCTTGCCACCCAATCGTTTTGAAGACATGGTGAAGCTATCGCACCGCTACAAAACAGCAATAGCACTCGATGAATCCGTTACCACGCTCGATCAGCTGAAGGCCCATTACTTCCGAGGCTGGCGCGGCATTTATGTTGCCAAAGCTGCCATTTTGGGCTCGCCCTCTCGGCTCAAGCAGTTTTGCCAAGACTATCCCATCGACGTGGTGATTTCATCGGTTTTTGAAACCGATATCGGTCGCCAAGCGCTGATTGATATCGCCTTTGACCTACAAAAAATTCTCCCCAACGCGCCGCAGCGAGCGCTGGGCATGGGCACGCAGCAGTGGCTCCCCAACGACGGCCTAGACGATCCAGACTGGGAGGCGCTGTGGCAGCGGCTGGCATAGAAAACACAGAGTCGTCACTAGAACCGTTTACTGCTGTGGAGCCGGAAGCGCTGTGGCATCAGCTGCGCTCAGACTGGCTAATGGTTGGTGCTTCTAGCGAGTCCTCTTCTGGTACGTCTAGCCAGCCAGCGAAGCTGAGCTACAAAAGCGCTGGAGAGGTCTGGTTTGCCCAAGTTAAAGACCGCCACGCGCAGCTCGTACAGCAGGCGACTATCGCAAAAACTGTGCCCACGCCTAGCCGAACGGTGCTGATTGCGGAGCGCAGCCCAGCTGATTTCTTGGCCAGCTTTTGGGCCGCGCTGCTTGCCGGTTGGAACATCGCTTTGGCCAATCCTAGCTGGGGCCTTCAAGAGTGGGCTTCCGCTGCGCACACCCTCGCTTTCGATGTGATTTGGGCAGGCCCAGATTGTCCCTTACACACCCTACAAAGTCAGGCTCGATCTCAGTCTTTCCCGGTTTTGCACAAAGCTATCTTGATCCCTACCGGTGGTAGCTCCGGCCATATAAAATTTGCTCACCATCGGTGGTCTAGCCTGAGGGCTGCGACGATGGGTTTTTGTCAGCACTTCGGGGTCAATGTACCTGTAGATGCCTATTGCGTTCTACCGCTTTACCATGTCAGCGGCCTTATGCAGGCTTTGCGCACTATTATCAGCGGCGGCCAACTTTTCCTCACCCCTTTCAAACCTCTTCTTTCGTCACGTCTTTCTCCGACGGCTGAGCGTGACCTCGCGCCAGACCGTTTTATCTCCCTAGTGCCTACCCAGCTAGAACGGTTACTTCGTGCTGAGCGCGCTAGCTGGCTTAGACAGTTTCGCGCAGTTTTGCTGGGGGGGGCACCGCCTTGGCCTAGCCTGCTTAGTCAAGCTGCGGCTGAGCAACTCCCACTTTGTTTGTCTTACGGAATGACTGAGACAGCGGCTATGGTGACGGCGACTCGTCCCGGTGATTTTATTGAGTCCAGCGATCACTTAGATGCTTTCGGCAGTGGTTTGGTTATGCCTCACGCCGGAATTGAGATTCATGATTCAGGGCGATCGCTTCTCCCGGCTAATGAGATCGGTCAAATTGTGGTTCGTTCGAGTGCGATCGCTCAAGGCTACCTCACCAGTGTTGCGCCCCCCCTATCCAGCTCATTTGCGCTTAGTACCTTCTACACAGACGATCTAGGCTACTTAGATGACACGGGCTGTCTCCACATTACGGGGCGCGCCAGCCGCAAAATTATCAGCGGTGGCGAAAACATCTTTCCTGATGAAGTAGAATCTGCGTTGCGAAGTACCGAGCAGGTCAAAGACGTTTGCGTTTTGGGCCTGCCAGATTCAGAGTGGGGTGAAGTGGTCGTGGCCGTCTATGTCCCTATGCATGAAACGGTGCTACCTGAAAGTCTCAAGGCCGCGCTTACTAATGCAAATTGCCAAGGCCCACAGCTCAGTCACTACAAGCATCCCAAGCGTTGGTTCCCGGTCACTCAGCTGCCTCGAAACGCTCAAGGAAAGCTCAATTACACCGCCATTCTTAACCTGATAGAGACGCTATCCACTCAGTAAGCGGCTTGGTTAAGTCATGGCGCTGGCGTGTCTGAGCATCAATACATACGTGACGTGTCAGGGCGCGAGCGATCGCCTTCCCTCTCTGTTCAGCCTGAGAACTGGCGTCTGCGCGAAAAATAGCGTAGTGGATTTCAAAGCTGTGGGCAGTGAGCTGCTTGGGGATGAGATGGATTGCGATCGCCTCTCCACACCGCACCGGTCGATAAAAATCGGCCTCTGCATGGATCACCGGCACCGCCACATTTCTATCTCTAGAAAAAAACAGCGCTACATCTATCCCTACCGCTGCCAAAGCCGCCTCATAGGCCTCGTGGCAAAACGTTAGCAAGTTGGCAAAATACACCACCCCTGCCGCATCCGTTTCGTGGAAACGCACAACATGAACGTGCTTAAACTCTTTCGCTTCGGACATTTGTATCTAGAAAGGATGAAACGTCCAAGAGAAGGAATAGCCTGCATAATGCAGATGAACTTGACCTCTCAGGTGTCCGCCGATGCCTTTGCTTAAGGTACTTTCACTCAATCTAGCTAGCGTTTGGCTGGGCTGGACGGAAGGGAATCCCGTTCTGACCAGGGAACGTTGGAATCTCGCCCGTGGGCGCCTTAATTGAACCACCTGCTCTAAGATTGCTCAAGTTAAAGTCACTCAAGTCAAAGCTCAACGTTTCCATTGGATTATTAAGAACCTTCACCAGATTCGCCAGGGAAGACTGCACGAGTCCATCCGCGTTCACCAGCACCCAACCATCTGCCGTCATCTGCCGCATTTCAAAGTGCAGGTGAGGCCCTGTGGAGTTTCCAGTGCTCCCTACTAGGCCGATAATGTCGCCTTTTTTCACGTCTGTACCCGGCTCAACAAAGATTTCTGCGAGGTGAGCGTAGCGACTTTCTAAGTTAGCTTCCTCTAGCGCATGGCGAAGCACCACCATCAGGCCGTACCCACCCGCATGGTCAGCAGCCGCTACGGTGCCGTCTTGCGCGGCGAGTACCGGTGTGCCCTGGGCTGCGCCAATGTCAGTACCTGCGTGGAATCGTTGGTCTCCCGTGATGGGGTGGATCCGAAAGCCGAACAAAGAGGTAATGGGAGATGGAATTGCCAGTGGGAAAATGAACTGCTCAGCCGCTTGCAAATTGACTAAAGGGCGTACGGAGCGATTGAGGTAATCACGACCTGCTGCGCTGGTCGAAAGCTGGATGCCAGAAGCGCTAAAGCTAACAGGCCCTACATTCACTGCCGGTGCACTGGCAACCGGAGCATTGTTCACAGGTGCTGGCTGAGTCCAAGCGGGTGCATTGGCCACAGGCGCGCGTGTGCTACCTTCAGCGGCAACGGGCGCAGGTGCTGCGGGAATGCCACAGGCGCCGTTAGGCACGCCCTGACCACCGCCTACTGTAAACTCACAGCCAGTAGACTGCTCAGAAATCACTACGTCAGGTGCTGTCTCCGGCGCATCAGTCGCGCCATTGCTGTAGTCTGTGGGGTCTACAAAATTGCTGTTGTACTCTTCAGGCAGGTTGGTGCCTTCCGGTAAAGCCGCTGGAACAATTTCTGTCGGCTGCACTGTCGGCTGCACTGTCGGCTGCACTGTTGGCTGCACGGGCGGCGCAGTTTCCGCGATAGGTGCAACATCTACGATGGGGGGTGCGGCCTACGTCGACCAGAGCTACACCATAGAAACGGCTGAGTTCGCACCAGCGCCACCCACTTTTGCCCCAGCACCGCCC
>JBCBDN010000170.1:0-8191 GCA_038529685.1 Cyanobacteria bacterium J06598_1
AAAAGGACCAGGTCGGCTATCACGCTCAGTCGCCCTGGTCCTTTTCAGCAATTTCGTAGCCTTTACCTTTTACGGTAGCGACATGCACGAGTACCGGTCCACCGTGATTGTGTGCTTCTTTAAAGGCGCTAATTAGCTCTGCGAGGTTGTGCCCATCGACTGGTCCCATGTAGGTAAAACCCAGCTCTTCAAAAACTGCGCCTACTTTCGACACCGCAAGACGTTTTACCCCTTCCTTAAAACGGCTAAGCTCTGGCGTGAGGGTCTCACTAAAGGGCAGCTGCTTGAACTGCTCTTCGAGGTTGTCGGTAAGAAACTGCATCGGCGGACTCAGGCGCATTTTATTGAGATAGCGCGGAATCGCTCCGACGTTGGGAGAAATCGACATTTCGTTGTCGTTGAGGACCACCACTAAATTCGTTTTGTTTAGGTGGCCCGCATGGTTGATTGCTTCTAGCGCCATGCCGCCAGTGAGAGCGCCATCACCGATGATGGCAGCCACCTTGTAATTTTCGCCTTTGAGGTCTCGGGCGATCGCCATGCCCAAAGCCGCAGAGATACTAGTAGACGCGTGACCCGCGCCAAAGTGATCAAATCGGCTTTCTGAACGCTTTAGGTACCCAGCGACACCGTGCTGCTGGCGCAGGGTATGAAAGTCTTTGTATCTTCCGGTAATGAGCTTGTGCGGGTAGGCTTGGTGCCCTACGTCCCACACCACTTTATCGTGGTCAAGATCGAGCGTTTGATACAACCCTAACGTGAGTTCTACAACCCCTAGGCCAGGGCCTAGGTGGCCGCCACTCGCAGCAATCGTCTGCAAGTGCTTATCTCTAATCTGCTTGGCAATCTTCTCTAACTGACTGATGGGCAGACCATGCAACTGGTTAGGGTGCGTAATTTCGCTCAGATGCATATCAAATCCTCTCTTTCCGACATAACCGTATCGTTCATCTTCACTCTTTCACTGTAGATTAGATCAGAGCGCACGTAAGCAATGAGGCTCCTAATGAAACCTTTTTTGACGCCTGATATTTCGTCTATCTGTTTTGGCACCAAATCCCTCGTCAGAGTCGCCGCCGCTTCACTGTTTGGCAGCTTGCCTCTAGGAATGACACTGCTAGTGTCGTCAGCGTCAGCTAATGCCGACTTCTTTGAATGCACGACGGGAATGGTAGCAGCGGGCATTGCAGAAGATTCTGCAAGCGCAGCTTGTGCCTCGTCTCGTGTGCCGAATGAACTCGGTGCCTGTGTTGTAGATGTTAGCGAATTTACGGGGTTGGCAGCACCGAGTGCGCTGTTGATGTGCGAGCGATCGCGCCGCCCAACCGAAGTCGCCAACTGCACCATCAATATCCACGATGCTTTTCTAGAAAGCCCCTCTAACAAGGTGCTAGAGAACTGCGGTCGCAGCCTCTTGCCAGACCGCTACAGCGTTTGTGTCGTCGATATTGTTGAGGCCACTGAAGTCGCTGTCGACAACGCACTCGACCAGTGCATTCGAGCAGGCTACCGTCCTTGGAGAATTGAGCCCCGCCTCTAAGCTCACCTGTAGACAAACTTGTCTGTGGCAAAAGGCTGGCCTGTAGACAAATGTGATATGGAAAAATCCCGCTAGCGCAGTAAAAATACTGTTTTAGCGGGATTTTCAATGGCCTAACGAGATACTTGAGCAAGCAAAAACAACCCTGCGCTCAGTCCCAAAAACAAAGGTAACCAGCCTGCAATAAAAGGAGTCACAACACCTGCTTCACCCATTGCTGACGTGATAAAGCTCAGCAGATAGTAGCCAAAAATAATCACAATACTGATACCAAAGCTGGTGGCCTTCCCCGTACGCTGAGGCCGCACACCTACGGCTGAGCCAACTAAACCAAACACCACGCAGGCAAAAGGAATCGAATATTTACGCTGAATGGCCACCGCTAGCTTACGAACGGCTTTTTCGTCTCCCGTTTGCTTCAGAATATTCATGTACTCTCGAGTCTCAGCGATATTCATTTCCTCTTCTTTTTTGGGTCGCTTAGCCAAATCTAGAGGCGTTCGAGGCAGCTGCAAATCTTGCTGATCGAATCGAATAATTTGCCGAAAAGAGCCATTGGCCGACACGGCATAAATCGTGCCGTTGGAAAATTCCCACAGGTTGCGAGCAAAATCCCAGGTTGCCGCATCAGCACTGACAATTTGCTTGAGCCCATCTTCACTTTCATCTTGAGAAAAGTCCACCACCGTAATGCCTTTCATGGTGGTGCCATCAAAGCTTTCTGCATGGAAAAACCGGATTAGCTCATCGTCTTCCTGCTGCTGAAAGGTAATATTGCCTTCCTTAAAAGGTGGTTTTTCTTTATTCAGAGCCCTAGCGAGTAGCACAGCCGCGCGCTCAGTACTTGCGGGAGCCACTACCTCATTGACTGTAAAGCTCAGAGCAGTGATCAGCAGGCTCAGAATGACCGCTGGGACAACGATGCGTTTCACGCTCACACCGCAGCCCCGCATCGCAATCAGCTCACTGTCGCTAGATAGACGGCTGAAGGTCATCATCGTTGCGAGCAACGTGGACATGGGAAAGGCTAGCACCGTAAAAGTCGGTAGGCTCAGCAGAAAAATTTCAAATGCCAGAGAAGCAGGCAAACCGGCTTCCGCCACTTTCCGAATTAGTTCAAACAGCGCCCCGATGGAAACGGCAATGGACGAGAAGGCGCCTACCCCAAACAAAAACGGCAGCGTTAGCTCACGGGCGATGTAGCGGTCCATCAGGGACAGCCGAGGAAGCCAGCCAGAAAGTCGTTGCGGAAAAGTAGGCGAAGTCATTAATTCACACTAAAGTAGGCACCGCCCACTAAATACTAGGAAAACCGAACAGCTTCGGCCCACCTAAAAAACTCGTTTAGATCTAGAGCTTAAAGTCGTCGCCCAAATAATATTGACGCACCAAAGGATTATCAGAAAGGTCGTCAGCGTTACCAGAGGCGAGGATTTGGCCCTCACTCATAATGTAAGCGCGATCAATGATTTCTAGGGTTTCGCGCACGTTGTGATCGGTAATGAGTACGCCCATATTGCGATCGCGCAATTCAGCCACAATCGTTTGAATTTCAGCGACTGCAATCGGGTCTACCCCGGCAAACGGCTCATCCAAGAACAAAAACTTCGGTCCCTGCATGCCCGCAGCAAGCGCCCGCGCCAATTCCGTCCGCCGTCGTTCACCACCACTCACCTGAATGCCCAGTGAGTCGGCTACTTTTTCCAGCCGGAACTCGGCCATCAGCTTGTCTAAACGTTCAGTCCGCTCATGGAAAGGCACCCCTGTCTGCTCCATCACCAGCAGCAGGTTATCTCGAACCGTCAGATTACGAAAAATGCTGGCCTCTTGCGCCAAATAGCCAATGCCCATGCGCGCTCGCTTGTACATCGGCAGTCCTGTGATGTCTTTCTCATTGAGTGAGACCTTGCCGACATCTGGCTGCACCAGCCCAGTCGCCATATAAAAAGTCGTCGTTTTACCCGCCCCGTTTGGGCCCAGTAACCCGACAATTTCACCTTGACTGACCGCTAGGTTCACCCCCTTGACCACAGCACGCTTGCCGTAGGTTTTCTGAACATTTTCGAGTACTAGCTTCAAAGGCGCTGGCTCAGAAGACAGTCCTGCCGACTCAGAATTTATCAGGGAAGTCGTCATGGCAGCAGAGAATTAATCAGTTATCGACATTCAGAGAACTTAGGTCAGCCGGGAGTTCAGCTGGCGGGGAAGGCAATGAGGGGGGCGCAGGTGCCACAGGCCCGCTAGCGGGTGCGTCAGTCACGCTGCCTACATCGGTATCGTCTGGTAGTAAATAGACCGCTTCCACTTGGCTATCTGCACCAGGAGTAGCCACAAATCGGCCTTCTTCAATTAAGTAAGTGACGGTTTCGGCCTGTAGCGTGTTTCCTTCTTGAATAACATCTACATTGCCGCTAAGCACGATTCGCTGCTCCTGACTGTAATACTGCGCTTGAGCAGCGGTCGCGAAAATTTGGCGGCTAGGATAGTCAATTCGCACGCTGCCAACTGCCGTGACAACGCCTGTATTTGAGTTGGCCTCTACCCTTGAGGCTTTGAGCTGTATGGCTCCACTAGACTGAGCAACCGCTTGAGTCTGCGACGGAGATAGAACAGCGGGGGTGAGTAGAGGAAGCATGAGCGCGATCGCACACCCCAACCCCAAAGAAGCACGCCGCCGTCTAGAGCGTCTCGAAAGAAGTAGCTGATGTGAAAAAGCTGAGAAAGACTGAACGACGCGAGAACTTACCAAGCCAGCGCTGGAGAGAGTCGCATTTGTAGAGAATGATTCAGGATTAAATTTAGGATAGCGATCGCGCATTTTTGCCGATATCTCGTGACGTGAGCAAAGCGAAAGTCGATTCGCTCTATTTCTATATTAGGAAAGTTTCATTTTCCCTATTCAGAGCATTTAACCGATTTGTGAACTGGATTGAAGTATATGCCGCCTACGATACTGCGATATATAGCGCGCTCAACAGGTAATCTCACCTTAATCGCTCACGGAGCACTTCAACCGCAGACGACATCACAATTTTCATTTCTGGTTAGTTCTTTAGCCAAAGCAGTGAAGGGAACGATTTGATTGAACTAGATTTTTTGAATCTGGGGGCACGATCGCTTTTTATCTGCCATCAACGCCGCCAAGCCCTCCTCACCAGCTACTTGAACCCATTCCAACCACTCTACAGACTGGTCAACTAGAGTCTCCACATTTACACCCTGATAGTTAGGCTCAAATCGACCCAGTCGACTGAGTCCTTCGCCTAGCAAAATTGCGCCGCCTCGCCAATTGAGGTTCCCTAAGTGGTAAAACGCCACGGCAATTTGCAAAATGCCCTGATAAAAAGGCTTTTCAGCGTGGTCAACCGCCATCCAGATCGCCTCTAGCGTATCGTGGCAGGCATAAAACTGACCCGAGTTAAATTCATCAATTCCTCGCTGGAAAGCTTGTGAATGGTCGGAACAACTATCAGAGGAGTTATCCAAAGCAGAGGAGTTATCCAAAGGCTGATTTTTTTCAGAAGAGATGGGCATAGTGAACTCAACATTGATTCAATTATTGTTGATTAAGTCTTGGACAGACCACAGCAGGCACTTTCAGAGCAAAAAACTAGTCAAAAAGGGTGTAGGCATAACCAGTCAGCAGTTTCGTGAGAATTGGCACATCGCCCAAAATTATTAAGTTTAAGGTGATATCCTCCTCACTTAAGCACCGAATGGTGTAGGCAACAGTTTTTATAGTGTGTAGGGAGTAGATACATGGTGAGTTCTCCAATGAGAAACAACCCAAGAGGGGGTCGAGCCAGTGGCCAGTCGAGTCAGCCCCAATCGAACAAACCGTCGAATCAAGGCAAGGCTTTTAGCCCAGTTCCTGCTAGCCGATGCCAGATTGGCAACCTGCCAAATACTCCGCTGTTTGGCACAGATGGTATTCGCGGTGAAGCTGGCACCCTCCTCACTGCGCCCCTTGCAACTCAAGTAGGCTTCTGGGCAGGTCAAGTCCTGCGCCACTATGGTGAAACTGGCCCCATCATTATCGGGCAAGACTCTCGCACCTCTAGCGACATGCTATCTTCTGGCCTTTCTGCAGGACTTACCACAGCAGGTCTAGAGGTGTGGAACTTAGGCTTATGCCCAACAGCAGCGGTGGCCCATTTAGCCACTGGCAATGCGGGCGGCATCATGATTTCGGCTAGCCATAACCCGCCCGCAGACAACGGGATTAAATTTTTCAATGCGCAAGGCACTAAGCTTTCAAGCACTATTCAAAAAGAAATCGAAGCGGCACTGCGTGGAGGCGGATTGCCTGAAACAAGTAATACTATCGGCCAAGCACCTGCAATGCAGTGGGGCAGAGCCTACCAAAGGCCCGACCTAGTTGAGCGCTACGTAGACTTTTTGCACCAACCCTTTCAACCCCATCCTGACCTCAGTGGAATGAGAATTGTGCTCGACTTAGCATGGGGCGCAGCGACTAGAGTGGCCAAGCAAGTCTTTGAATCGACGGGCGCAGAAGTGGTGATTATGCATGGGTTACCCGATGGAGATCGCATCAACGTAAACTGCGGCTCTACCCACCTAGGCGCACTCAAAACAGCTGTCTCAGAACTCCAGGCAGACATTGGATTTGCCTTCGACGGCGATGCGGATAGAGTCATGGCAGTGGACGCGCAGGGCCGAGTGATTGACGGTGACTACATTTTGTATTTCTGGGGTCAAACCCTTAAGCAAGAAAACAAGCTACCGAATGACACCATCATTTCGACGGTGATGGCGAATTTAGGATTTGAGCGGGCCTGGGAAAAGCAGGGTGGAACGCTCGTAAGAACCAAGGTTGGCGACCAGCATGTGCACGCTGAAATGGTCAACCAAGGCGCAATGCTTGGTGGCGAGCAATCTGGCCATATCTTATGCCACCACTACAGCCTGACAGGAGACGGCATTCTCACAGCGCTACACTTGGCAGACTTGCTAAAGCAGGCAGAATGCTCCCTACCAGACTTGGTAGAACGGAGCTTTGAAACCTATCCACAGCGATTAGAAAATGTACGGGTAGAAGATCCTGACGTGCGGCGCAACTGGCAGGACTGCAATGCAGTGCAAAGTGCGATCGCCAAAGCAGAATCAGCTATGGGTGATCAAGGCCGCGTCCTCGTTCGGGCATCGGGCACCGAGCCCCTTATCCGAGTCATGGTAGAAGCCGCTAATGCTGATGTGGTCGACCACTGGACAGACGAATTAGCTGCTAAAGTATCTCAACATTTGGCTTAGACGCTCTATTTTCTGACGTTGATTGTCAACACTCAGAATAGATTTGAAGTGAATCCAGTTAGCTTTGTAAAGATTTGCGAAGCCAATTGGGTTCATGCTATGTGTGAATAAGCTTATTTATCAATTTTTATGACAGCAACATTTCCACAAGCTTCTCCCTCGAAAAAGCCCCAAAGGCTCAGCGAGCGTGTCATCACTCATCCTAAGAAAGTCGTCGCTATTGGCGATAGCTTAGTTTATGGGTATGGCGATGGTGAGGGCGGTGGTTGGGTTGAACGCTTGCGACGCGAGTGGCTGACCCCAGAGAAGTCAGGACCGATTTTGTACAGCTTGGGCGTACGTGGCGATGGGGTTGTGCAGGTAGCAAAGCGGTTGGAGCGGGAGTTTTGCGATCGCGGTGAGTTACGCCATCGTACGCCAGAGGTTTTAGTCCTTTCCTTTGGCGTCAATGATTCCGCAAGGGCCGGTAGAGCAGAGGGTCGCCCCGTTACTGACCTAAAGACTTTTGAGCTCGCCACAGAGCAGCTTTTGAAGCAAGCCTGCACGCTCTGCTCAGTTTATTTTGTGGGCATGGTGCCGGTGAATGAGGCAGCAATGCCGTTTGCGAATATTTTGCACTTCAGTCGGACTCAGCAGCACCAGTATCGTGATGTCACTCGTCGGCTGTGCGAAGAAAATCAGATACCTTACTTGGATTTGCTGGCGCAGTGGGAGCAGGAAGATGATGATTGGGTGTGTGATCGCCTCTGTGCAGACGGCATTCATCCCAACGTCCTTGGCTATCGCACTATCTTAGAAGCTGTTCAGTCATGGCAGCCTTTGATGAGTGCGCTTCAGTAAGTTAACCGGTTTGGATGCAGACTCATCCGGTTGGTTCAATCCTGTTGGTTGGAGAATTGGCGGGCACCGAAGTAGGAGAGTGCGATCGCAAATCCAAGTAAAATCGGCAGGCAGTACCAAGGAAACTCACCCATTGACTTGTAAGCCACTGAGCGCAAGCCGATCGTTGTATAAGTCAGCGGCAGCGCATACACAATTGGCTTGAGTGCGGCTGGCAGCGTCGTTGGATCAAAGAACGTCCCGCCCAAAAACGACATCGGGACGATCAAAAAATTATTAAACAGGCCAACGCTCTCTAGCGATTTCACATTGAGGCCAACAATCACACCTAATCCAGCAAAGACCGCACAGTTCAGAATCACCAACAAGAAAAATAGAGGATTTAGAAAGCTCCACACCTTACCCGTAAACAGCACGGCCACTAAAATCACTGCCGACGCAGTCATTAGGCCACGTACAATACCCGCTAGCATTTTGCCCAAATGCAACGACAGCGGATGAATGGGATATAGCAGCATTTCCTCAAACGTTTTAGAGAAG
>JBCBDN010000171.1:0-8160 GCA_038529685.1 Cyanobacteria bacterium J06598_1
TGTTCGATCAATACGTATATCGAGGTGGCCATCCCGACTATAAAGTTGGCTATAGCTGGGATAGCGACAGCAGCCTAGCGAAGCTAAGCATCACGCAGACACAAGTAGAAGATGGTAAGTCTCAGGTACAAGAAGGTCTGTTTGACCTCAAAATTCCGATTGGGTTTGGCTATATAATCGAGGGCAAAAAAGCCAAAACTGAGGTCAAAACGTTCAAGGTGCGTATTCATGAGCGAGAGCAAGCACTGTACTTTCCACTGGAGAAAAAACCAGACTTCATCAGCTTTGATGTGGGCAATCACTTCTTGAAAACAGTGGAACTGGCCTATCCAGTCGCAGCGCTAAAAGCACAGCTGACTCATGACCCGGACCCTATTTCTAGGCTGACTGCGGCTGAGGCGCTAGCGACAAAAGGTAGCTTGGAAGCCGTTGCGAGCTTGGCAGACGCGATGCAGACGGAACCCTTCTGGGCGGTGCGCGCAGAGATTGCAGAACAGCTAGGTTCGGTTCAACTAGCACAGGCAGAAGCCGCTTTGATTAAGGGCCTTGAAGATAAGCATCCGAAGGTGCGTCGGGCGGTGGTGACTGCGCTGAGCAAGGTAAAGACGGCGGACAGCTATAAAACGTTAAAAGGGGTCGTAGAAAAAGGCGATGAGAGCTATCTGGTAGAGGCTTCTGCGGTGCGATCGCTCGGGAAAGTCGGTAGCGCCACTATCGACGGCAAGGACAAAGAGAAAAAGACACTGAAGCTGCTCGATACCGTACTCAAAGAGCGGTCCGGGTGGAATGAAGTCGTGCGTAGCGGGGCGATCGCAGGTCTTAGCCAGTTCAAAACCTCCGAAGCAGCGCTAGATCTGCTGCTGCCCTACACCGAACTTGGGATTCCGCAGCCGCTCCGCCTAGCCGCTATTCGTGCCCTCGGGGCCATCTCCACAGGGCAAGAGAAAACCGTCATTGAGCGGATTCTTGACCGATTAGAAGCACTGTCACGGGAGGACTTTTTCCTCACTCAGGTTGCTACCGTGGCAGCCCTGGCTCAAATGGAAGTGCGAGGCGCGATCGCTATCTTGCGCGGACTAGCGAATCACAGCCCAGACGGTAGAGTGAAACGTCGGGCAGATGAAGCCGCCGGTAGAGTACAAAAGAAAATCGGCTCTGATCAGGCACTGGCCGATTTGCGTCAGTCACTCGACGAGGTTAAGCAAGTCAATAAAAACTTGAAGAGCCGATTGGAAACTCTAGAGGCTAAAGGAAAGTCATAGAGAACAAGTCATCAAAAGACTGTAGGGAAAGTAACGCGCTTAAGGTGTAGTTATTAACGTGCTGACGATCGCAGTTAAGTTGATTGCCAGCACGCTCAACCTGTTGTATTTATTGCCCTGAAGCATGAGTTCCGAGATTCTGAACGGTCGCTTTGAAATCGAAAAACCGTTGAGCTGTAGTGGCTCATGTACGGTGTATTTGGCGTGCGATCGCAAGCAGCTTCATCGCCCTGCCTGCACGGTCACGGCCATGGCTTATCGGCAGAGCGGTATGCGCGATCGCCTCCAGCAGCAGGCACAAATTTTAGAAAGACTCAGCCAAGCCCCGCAAATCCCTAGAGTTATCTCTCATTTCTCACAGCAGGCAGACTCACAGACGGCAGAAGCCAACGCTATCTCTGAAAACAAAAACGAAACTCAGCCACCACCCTCACAGGCTCGGCACATTAGTGCTCCGCCAAGTGACGTCTTTTATATCGTTCAAGAGCACATCACGGGCCATCCTATTAGTCAGGAACTGACCCCCGACAAAAAGCTCAGCGAAAGCTATGTCGCCAAGCTTCTGCAAGATGTGCTGGTAGCCCTAGCCAACGTTCACAGACAAAGGCAAGTTCACCAAAATCTTCATCCACAATCGCTCATCCGCCAAGCCTTTGATGGTCAAATTTTTCTGACCCAGTTTGGGGCCCTCTCACGCCTCTCCCGTAGCGAAATTGGCCCCGACGGCAGCCTGCACATTACCGAGCCGGTTAGCCCTCACCCCTACCTCGCGCCCGAGCAGCTCCAGCCAAACTACACAGAAAAACCGCTTCCCGCCAGCGACCTGTACTCACTTGGCCTCATCGCCATTGAGGCCCTGACCGGCGCACCCCACTACAATTTGACCTACGACCCAAACCGTGGGCTGCTTTGGCGTGAAGGCATTGAAGTCAGCCTGCCGCTAGCAGAATTTATCGACCGATTGGTGCGTCACAACAGCCGCGATCGTTTTATCGATGCCACCGAAGCGCTAGACACTTTGAGAGTAGAACGAGAGCGCCACAAAGTGGCTCACAACAGCCGCTTTGCAACCGTCGTTGTGTCCCCCGGTGGCAGAGCACTCCCATCCACGACTCAGCGCAAGGCCCACCGCAGCTCAAGTGGGCGAGCCCTCAGTTCATCATCCGCCTTTTCTACCCCCTCTCCCACTCATAGCCCCAAGCCGCTCAACCCGCACCTATTCAAATTTTTCGCCGGTAGCCTCGCGGTGCTGATGGCCCTAGGCATAGGCGTTAAAGCCTACCAGTGGGGTCAATATCGATTAACTCAGCTACCTGAAACCTGGCCTGAAACCTGGGAAGAGTGGCGCGGGACAGAGCGTAAAGATAGCGACAGCCGTGAGACAGCGGCAAGCCCCTCTGAACTGACTCCACTTTTACAAGACGGCAGCATCTTATTGCGGCCCGCAGCGGCCAGTGCATTTTGGGCAATGGTGGCTGCGGCCAAAACTGACGACATTGAGCTCTATGCCATTGGTGGCTATCAGCCCGCTGGCAAAGTTGCGCAGCCAACTGCCAAAGATGACTATCCGACTGGCTACGCGATCGCCATCGGCAGCGCAGACGCCGCTCAAGACTGGCAGCCCAGCTTCGCCCGCTCGGAAGCCTTTCAGTGGCTTGATACCCACGCCAAAGACTACGGCTTCGAGCTATCGATTCAAGAAAAGGGGCTGATCAAAACCACCTCACCCGAGCCCTGGCACTGGCGATACGCCAAAGCGTCTTCTAGCTGAGCACATATGATGAGATCAATATCTCTAAAGTGGTGAACTCAACATCTTTTTAGAGAACCCATCGACCAAATTCAATGTTTCAGTGATATTCTCCATGCATATCTTTATACATTTGCTGTAGATCTAAAGCACTTGTCGCTCCGTTCATTTCCTGATAAGGCATCTCACTCATAGAAAACATAGGGGACCGCTCCCGATACTTTCATGCCATCCAACCGCCCCGCTCAACATCTCACGGCTTACTACAAAACAACGCTGGGCATCTTTTTTCTGGTGAGTGGGCTCGTTCTGGCGCTCTTTAGTCTCTGGAAAGGCTACCAGCCAGATCAGTCTATCGACTTTCCTATCATTGGCCTTGGCGTACTTTTGTTTACCTTTGGCGGCTACTGTCTCAACCGCCCTTGCTTTCGATTGGAGCCGCGTCAGCTAACGGTTTACAACCTGCTGGGCCTCACCACTAAGCGCTACACCTTCGAGTCATGGGAATTTGTTAAGGCCGACGCCAGACGCATTTATATCGACGAAAACGGCATCACCATCAAGGTCTCTGTTTTTCCTTGGCTGGTAAAAGCAGAAGACTGGACGACCATGCGCAATATGCTCTAGCCCTAGAAGTACCAGACAAGCACGCCAGACAAGCACACCAGACAAGCTATCAACGACAGTAGGTGGTACAGCCCCAGTGACGGCTGCGAGGCAGTCGCGGTCCCTGCCATCCTCGGTGTCGGAGTTCTTTGGCAATCAGCCGGTTAATACCGCCATGTGCCACCAAGACGACTGACCCCAGGTCAGTATGATTTTCCAGCGTGTCAGCGGCGCGGCGCGCCCGCTGCTTAGCCTGCCAGCAGGGTTCGCACTGCGCGCTGTAGCCAAGTCGCCACAGCGTTAGGGCAATGATCGTCCAGGTCAGCGCCGAAAATCGGAAGTGGCTCGGAAAGTCTACCGGAAACTCAATTTCGCGAAACCGAGGATCAACTAAGTGTGGCTGCGGCGCGCCGAGGAGTTCAGCCGTGTGCATTGCTCTAGGGCGATTGCTGGCAAAGACCCGAGCGGCCTGGGCAATCGCCTGCTGCGCCGAGCTAGGAGGCAACGCCTGCCGCTCTATTTTGGCCGCGTCATAGCGCTCTACAAACTGCCGAAATTGATAGCCCGAAATTCGCTGGCGTAAAGACACCGCAGGCGGACCGTGGCGAATTAGCGTAATCGTGCTGACGTTATGACGTAAAATTTGCATCAGTAATCGCGCAGAAATTCTATGGTGAACACGGCTTCTCCCTTTGTAGCTTCGGCTTCTCGGCAGCCTGAGAATGAAAAAACCAACACGGCAACTCAGACGGCACATCAAGCCGCAACTGAAATGGAGCCACAGCCTAACTGGCAGCAGCTGGCAGACAAAGCCCTGTTAGGAGAAGCACTTACTCACCTTGAGGCATTAGCTGTACTGAAAGCACCTGATGAAATCATCCTCGATCAGCTAGCAGCCGCTCACCGTGTTCGCCATCACTACTGGGGCAATCGCGTTCGCCTACATTTTTTGCTGAATGCTCAAAGTGGACTGTGCCCGGAAGATTGCCACTATTGTTCCCAGTCTAAAATTTCGGGGGCCGAGATTGAAAAGTATCCGCTAATGGCAACTGAAAAGGTGTTGGCCGCTGCTGCTCGGGCCCACGAGATGAAAGCAGGCACCTTCTGCATGGCTATTTCTGGCCGGAGCCCCTCAGAAAAAGTATTTGAAGGGGTACTTGAAACGGTCCGCGCGGTAAAGCGAGACTATCCAATGCGCGTATGCACGACGCTAGGATTGCTGAATGAAAATCAGGCGCAGCAGCTCAAGGCTGCCGGGGTAGACCGCATCAACCACAATCTGAATACGGCTGAATCCCACCATGAAGACATCTGCACCACGCACAGCTACCAGGACCGACTCTCTACCGTAAAAGCGGTGCAGGCAGCTGGGCTAACAACTTGCTCGGGCGGCATCTTTGGCATGGGTGAGTCGGATGAGGACATTGTAGATTTGGCGATGTCTTTGCGATCGCTCAACGTCACCAGCGTCCCACTCAACTTTCTCATTCCGATTCCGGGCACGCCCTTCTCTGAGCGCAACGAACTGACACCCCAACGCTGCCTCAGAATTTTGTGCCTGTTTCGGCTGCTGCTACCCGCCCAAGAAATTAGAATTGCCGGGGGTCGGGAAGTCCATTTGCGATCGCTCCAACCGCTCGGGCTCTACGCCGCCAACTCTATTTTTGTGGGTGACTACCTCACCACTCCAGGCCAAGCCGCCCAGCAAGACTTCGCAATGATTCGCGACGCAGGCTTTATGATTGAAAAGGCGGGCGCTGCTGAAGAAAGCCTACAGGGCTGAGCAACGCAGCCGCTACATGCGCTCAACACAGCCGATAAAATGGTTGACTACAGCATCAGATATGTTTGAAAAAAATCCTGAAAAATAGGCAGGTGCTTGGAACAATCAACATAATCTGATAGCCCTATATATGAGTTCGTTCAAAAGTACATCTGGTCAGGAAATGTTGTCCAAAGGGAAATGGTTCACACCTTGGCACTGTCACGTTCATCAGTCCCAAGCTCAAACGCAGGCCACCACGCCATTCATAAAACGGGCTATCTCACCCCAAAAGCTGAGTATCGCCATAGCAGCCCTGCCGCTGGTACTTGGGCTGAGCGCCTGCCAGCGCGCCACAGAGCAAGGTGATATTGAAGAAGTTACTCAGCCAACCGTGCTAAACACAGCTGAGGTGTATGAGCCCAACGAACTTACCATCGTTGCGCCTACCAATACCCTACCCGGCAACAGTACGCTGATTCAGGTAGCCGAGAACTCCGCCAACGTAATTCAGGTCAGAGCGCAAGATGTCCCTGGCAGCAAGCTCATCTATCGGCTGCAAGACGGCGCCGATATGGAGAAGTTTGAGATGAATGAAGAAACCGGCGATCTCACCTTCAAAGAAGTCCCCGACTGGGAAAATCCAACTGACGAAAACAAAGACAACAACTACATGGTGCTCTGGCAAGTGGTTAGCTCTAGCGGCAGCGCTCGCAGTCAGTTTGTGGTAGTCAAAGTAACAGACCTGTCGGATTAAAAGGATGGTGGCTTACCTACTCAAGCAGGCATAATAAGGTTCCTAGTCATCCCGCAACTGCATGAGTCGTCGCATATTCATAGGAGATGTCCACGGGCATTACCAAGGTTTGATGCGACTGGTTGCTATGATGGCACCGACAGCATCCGACACGCTGTACTTTGTTGGGGACTTGATTGACCGAGGGCCTCGCAGTGCTCAAGTGGTGGAGTTTGTCCGTCAGAACAATCATGCCTGTGTGTTGGGGAACCACGAACATCTGCTACTCAACGCCTTTCCTGACCAAAATCCAAATCTGGGGGCGTTTCAAGGCTGGCTTAACAGTGGCGGACAGCCTACACTCACAAGCTATCCCAGCACAGAAGCCCTGTTAGAGCATGTAGAGTGGCTCAAAACGCTGCCGCTTTATCTGGACCTGGGTGATATTTTGGTGGTGCATGCGGGGCTTAATCCTAAGCGATCGCTCACCCAACAAACGCAAATGGATTTTTGCTGGATTCGAGACGCTTTCCACCGCCATCCTACGCCCTTTTTTCCAGACAAGCTGGTCGTGACTGGGCACACCATCACCTTTACGCTACCGGGTGTCGCCCCTGGCCAGCTAGCGCAAGGTCCTGGCTGGTTAGATATTGATACCGGGGGATACCACCCAAAAAGTGGCTGGCTGACGGCAGTCGATATTGACCACGGCTTAGTGTATCAAGTGAATACTCACACAGGAGATAAGCGGATGACGACGCTCGAAGCCGCTACGGTGAAAGTCGAGACGGCTGCTATCAAGAGACGGCGGGCTAGACAGCACCAAAAGGCAGCTGTGGAGTAAGTCGCTGAGATACAGTCACCAGGCGTCGTAGATTGCTAAGCGATCGCCGTTCTGCCTGCGAAATAATCTTGTAGCTGCTGCCGATGGTCGTGGGCAAGCACTTCGGCCGGTAGCGCCTCTGGCGAAAAAGCCTCAACCTCGATCACTTCATTGGGGTCAAAATCGCCTATTGTGCCGTCGACGCTGGCTGCGATCGCCACACAAACCGAATGAAACCGCTCATCGCGCCGACTGGCCGAATATACACCGACTAGCCGTTTTACCGAAGTTAACACCAGCCCTGTTTCTTCCATCAGCTCACGCTTAGCAGCACTCTGACAAGTTTCACCCCAATCGACTAAGCCACCCGGCAAGCCCCACAAGCCGGTGTCCTGCCGCCTGATCAGCACAATCTGACCGTCGGGCAGTACCGGAATAACGCTCGCGGCAACCAGTGGACGGCGAAGCATGAGCTGCACCAGTGTACGCGCAGGATGCAAAACGCGATGGGACCAGGAAGACTGCTTGGGCATAAAGGAAGGAGACCAGTAACGACGGGGAAACGCGCGCGTAGCAATAATCCAGTTTTAGCAATCCAGCTTTGGCGTGATGAGGCCCTAACTAAGCCGCACTCGTTAACGCCTCAATATCAGCCACAACCTCAGCAACATGGGGCTCAGGTTTCACCTTCCGATACACTTTTTCTAAAGTGCCTTCCGGACCGATGATAAAAGAACTCCGGGTAATGCCCATGTATTCTTTGCCATACATTTTTTTCAGACCGTAGCAGCCATAGCGCGTCCCAACTTCACCCGCTTCGTCAACGAGCAGAGGAAAGGGAAGATTGTGCTTAGCGATGAATTTAGCGTGGGACTTAGCACTGTCTGTACTGACGCCAAACACAGCCACGTTCTTTTCCTGCAAATCACTGTACGCATCTCGAAAAGCGCAGGCTTCTTTGGTGCAGCCGGGGGTATTATCTCGTGGATAAAAGAATAGAACGACTCGCTGCCCTTTTAGGTCTGCAAGGCTAACGGTGTTGCCATCAGCATCAGGCATCGAAAAATCTGGGGCGGCATCTCCAGGGGCAACAGTCATAGGTAAGAGCAGGTTAAATTTAGTCTTAGAAATTGTATACCGGAGGCGCGGTTACTCGCTCTAAGCCACAAGTTATGAGGTTGTCCGTCGCAGGGCCGGTAGCGACTGGAGAATAGTGCCCAC
>JBCBDN010000172.1:0-8111 GCA_038529685.1 Cyanobacteria bacterium J06598_1
GACTGTTTTGTGGAAGGGCTGGGTAGAGAGGCCCCAGCGTCGGTGATATATGTCGGTGATATATATTGAGATTTGGGTGAGATTTGGGGATGTTTGAAATCCTTACTTACCCTGCTAGTCATAATTATTCCCATTGATATATTGAAAGGCTCGAAAACAACGAGCGTCGTACTGCATTATGCTGCTCTAATCGCCTGTTTGTCTGTTTCGTAGGCGTTTTAGCCGTAATTGGAGGCGTTGTATCTCGATGGGGTTGTGTTGCTGTTCGGCAAGCTGAATACGGTGAATCAGAGATTGATGACAGTTTGGGTTGAGGTAGAGTGCTTTTTGAAAAATTTTGTCAGCTAGGGTGTAGTTTCCTTGGGCCTGGTGGATTTCGCCCAGTAGTAAATGGGCTGCGGCATGGGTCGGGTGCTGCTGAAGGTAGCGATCGCACTGCTGAAGCGCGTACTCTAGCTGTCCGGCATCGGCCAACGCTTGGATTCTTTGGAAACTATCTGTAGGTGGTGGCAGCATCTTCGAATCCAGTGCCTGGGGCTGTGTTGGTGCTATAACCCTAGAAGTTAGGCGGCACGTTCTGTAATTTTGGTCTGGGCTAGTCTGTTGTCCTTTTGCTCCCAACCTGTCTGAGAAATTAGTTTTAGTGATGGGTTTAGCGGTTTTTGAGGAGAGTTCAAGACTCTTTTTATACACGAATGCATGGGGTGCTTTAATCCGTTCAAAGTGTGTTGGGAGGATGGCACTGGTGTCGGCATACCCTACAAATAGCAGGCCTTCAGGGTGCAGCAGCCGGTTTAGTTTTTGTAGCGTGCGGCGGCGTGCGGCCTGATGAAAATAGATTAATAAATTACGACAAAAGATAATGTCGAAAGGTGAAGACTGCTGAAGACACTGTGGATGAATTAAGTTTCCCTGATGAAACTGGACTTGAGATCGCACGTGTTGATTCAGATGATAGTGATTTCCTCGCTTTCGAAAATATTGCTGGAGATGTCGCTCTGGTGAATAGGTCGCCGTTTTTCGGAAAGAGTATGGGGTAAAAATTCCCTGCTGTGCCTTTTCCACAGCCTGAGTGCTAATGTCTATCGCTTCTATTTGAAAACTACCTAGTGACAGTCCTGCTTCGATTAATGTAATGGCAATGGAGTAGGGTTCTTCTCCTGTGGAACATGGAATACTTAATACTTTTATCGGCCTTGCCATTTTCCTGGCAACTGGCAAAATGTAGTGGCGTAAGTAGTTAAATGATTGCGGATTACGGAAGAAACTGGTTTCGGGAACAACAGTAGCTTCTACGAGAGCCGCTAGTGCGGTTGGAGACTGTTGTAGATGGTGTAAGTACGGTGCGGCCTCTGTAAATCCGGCTGCTGTCATTGCTTTGGTGATAGTGTTCACCAAACTGCTGTATCCCAGGGCATTTTCTCTCAGCCCGATATGCTTGCTGAGTAAGGTCTCAATTGTCTGGAAAACAGTTGCTTGGATAGCTTTGGAGGGGGCCTGATTGTCCTGTTTATCCAAGGGTTGTGACGGTATTGAGGTGAGCCGGTGATTCGAATGCTTTAAAGGTGTCTGTTGCTTGCGTGGCCGCTGGGGAGAGATCGCTGCCGAGCTGAGCGAGAAGTTTCTCCGGCTGCAGGCACTGAACTATCTCGCCCTGATGCAGCAGTGTTTTTGCTATGCCGGTGACTTGGAGCTGGTCTTGTAAAAGCCCCTTTAGCTGAGGGTTGCCTTGGCTGGTGGATGCATGCTCAAACTGGCTACCCTCTAGGGTCTCAGTAACATGCTCTACCAGTAATCCAATCGGCTGGCAACTGCCGTCAGCGCCTGATCGTTCCATTAAAACAATCCGCGTTCCCAAGATGGGGCGGCTAGGACGATTTGCTAACAGTAGACTTAAGTCTAGAACCTGAACAATTTGTCTGTGGTAGTTGAATTGTCCGGCTATGGCTGGGTTCAACCCATGTCCTCGGCTGAGTTCGACCCTATGAATAATTTCAATGATGTGTTTTGTTTCTAGGGCATAGCGTTCAGACCCTATGCGAAAAAGCAGCATCAGCTGAGCCATTGGACAACATTCCTAAGAGCGCTTGTGATGTCAAAAGATTACCCAGATAGTTGGGTTGATATGACGCTCAATACGGATTGCAAAGCGCCTGATGTGTAGCACGCCCGTCATCTATCAACTCAGTATGTTCTTTCACATGTAGGGCTTGGTTTGTGAACATTTGAGCAACCGGGCACCTTTTTTGAGGAATCCGTATTCTCACTGACGTCTATGTATGAAAGGGCATCACAGGAGCTAAGCGATGACATCACAGACGCTTGTTATTGGCGCGAATCCGGCGGGGCTGACGGCGGCGTATGAGCTGTCTGGGTGCCAGTATGGCGTGAGCGTGCTGGAGGCGAGCGGCTCGGTGGGTGGCCTGTATCGGACTGAGGGCTATCAGGGCTATCGGATTGATTGGGTTGATAGCCCTTTGAGTACTCAAATGAATGCGGTTGAGCAATTTTGGCGAGGGCTGCTGCCAACAGAAACGGTGGAAGTGAAGCGGCGATCGCTCATTTACTTCCATCATCGCCTGTTCAACTATCCGCTATCTTTCACCAATGCCTTCAAGCATTTAGGCCCGACAGATATCGCCTTGACCGGGCTGAGCTATCTCAAAAATTGGTTTGCTCGGCAACAGGTTTCTCCAACGGAGGCGCGCACCGCTGAAGATTGGATTAATCAACGTTTTGGGCCCCACCTGCATCGGATTTTTTTCGATTCTTATTTTGAGAAAGTTTGGGGTTGTCGTGGCGAGCAGCTAGCGCCAAGCTGTGCCAGTCAGCTGTTGAGAAAACCGGCTGCTCAAGCTGTTACCTATCCTGCTTTGGGGGGCTCTCAGCTGTGGGAAGCGTGTCGAGATCGGCTCGTGCAGAATGGCGCTAGCGTTTGCTTGAGTACTCAAGCGGTTCGGTTGGAGCATATGGATAATCGGATTACGCAGGCGATCGCCCTAAAAAATGGCACG
This sequence comes from Cyanobacteria bacterium J06598_1, assembly GCA_038529685.1. Taxonomy (GTDB): domain Bacteria; phylum Cyanobacteriota; class Cyanobacteriia; order Phormidesmidales; family Phormidesmidaceae; genus Phormidesmis. The sequence goes on from JBCBDN010000172.1 coordinate 3,015, forward strand.
CTCCAAACCTTCCCGGTTGACCATTTAATTTCCAGCCTGTCGCTCTTAGAACTTGTCACTCAGCTGAATGCGCCATCCGACGTACAGCAAGCCGCCCGCTGCCTAAAGTATCGCCATATTGCTCAAGTCGCGCTGATACTGAACAAGGCCAACCTCTTTGTTGAACAAGATATATACGTACAGTGTCCTGAGGTGTTTGTTAGCCGCATTCAAAACTTTAAAAACTGGGGTGAAGCTCGGATGGGTGATTCTGATAAGACTTGTCTGGGCTTGACTTATTTTTGTGATGCGTCCGATGCGTTGTGGCAGATGGGTGAGGATGAGCTGGTGTGCTTGGCGAGCCAAGAGCTGGTAGACCTTGGATTAGTTGAGACACTCGAGCAAGTTGAGGCGGGTACTGTAATGCGGCAGCATCAGGCGGTGCCGGTTGAAACGCCAGAGACGTTTCGGCATCGGGCGATTGTGCTTGAGTATTGCGATCACTTTAAAAACCTACAAACGATTGGTCGTGATGGTCTGCACTGTCACACGCGACTAGAGACGGATATTTTGAGTGGGCAAAGTGCAGCTGAAAACATAGTGAGTGGTCGCTCGGCTAGTGCTTTTTGTAGGCTTACGGGCGATCGCACTGGTCGAAGCTTTCACGCACAAAGTACAGTGCATCGCGCCCTATAATTTCTAAGCCACCCCGATTCCAGGTGCCCCAGCGAGTGACGTATTTTTTGTCTCCGCGCTGTTCAATGGCGACGGTAAAGTTGTTCCGCAGCTCTCGGTAGCAGCCGTCTAAGTTGCTTAAGGTGAGGTCTAGTGTTGAGAGATTCAGCATGTCTGTGCCCTTATTCTCAACAAAAAAACCTTCTGCACCTCTTTCCATCAGAAGCACTGTGCTGCTGTCGAGAACGCGCAAAATATTCTCTTGAGTGTTCAACCCCTGCTGCTGGCGCTGTTGCATAATCTGTCGAAATTTTACGCCTGTTTTGATGAACGGTGAATTGGCATGGTCAGCGCTAAAAATCAAGGGCGTTCCGCTCTCTCTGGCCAGGACGTAGGCGGTGGCTAGGTAGGAATCTGTGATGTCATCATAGGGGTTAAGGGCGGCGGTGTTGAGTGAGCGGATAGTGTCGTGGTTGGTGCCGAAGGTGACGCTGCGACTGTCGTCTAGGGCTGCTGCCGGTAAAGCGCGTAAGTCTCCGCCGAAGGTGAAAGCGCCCTTCATTGAGTTGTAAAGAACAAAATCGGTGACAGCAGCAATTGAGCTGTAGTCTTCTCCTCGAGTGTCGCTGTCGCTGATGACTTCCAGATAGTTCCAGGTGTTTCCCTGGCTTTGCTGATTGATGTAGGCGATGTATTCACCCATGACATCTGTTGGAATGTGCTTGGCCGCGTCGAATCTAAATCCATCTACGCCTAAGTCCAACAGCAGGTCGAGATGAGCCTTTTGAAGGGTCTTTACGTTGTTGGTGAATCGTAAGTCGGGCAGGCCGCCGAGCCAGCAGTTGAGTTCTGAGTCGCGGTTGCCGTCGCTGTAGTTAATGCTGCACAGACGAGCGCCTACATTGTTGGGGTTAGTATGGAAGTCTGCTGCAGAGAGGTTGGGATATTTAGAGAGATCTTCAAAGTCTTCTCCACCGTCTAGGTTTGCCATGTGGTTGAATACCACGTCGGCAATGATTTTGAGATTGCAGCGGTGGGCGGTGGTGATTAGCTGCTGCAAATCGCTCTCGGAGCCGAGCCCTTCAATGACGCTGAGGTCGTATGGCTGGTAGCGCTTCCACCACTCGCTGCCGGGGTTAGACTTTTGTGCTGGAGAGATTTGTAGGTGGGAATAGCCCTGCTCAGCTAGCGCGCAGGCAAACCCTTCTATATCGGCATAGTTTTGATTGAAGGCGTGGTAGATGGCGGTGGGCTGAGCGCTTTGATTATTTTGTGAGTCAGACGCGTTGCCGAGAATATCAGCGAGGTTTGTCAGCTCAGATGTAAGTGCGACTGTGAGTAGGGCAGCGGCAATAGATGCGTATTTTTTGAACCCCATAGGTAGGATGGCTCTCTTCGACTTTTAGGGCGGTTAGGAGCCATCATAATAGTTTGCTTTTGACAGCTTTTTCTAGAGGATACTTTCAGCTGGCTTTAAAGTGCCTTACAGGCAAGGTTCTGCCGACCAATTTTGATGTCCTCGTCTTGCTTGACATCTGACCTGGCGGCCAGCGCGCGTCATTGTCCACTGATTATTTTGACGGCTTAGGTCAAACCGATATCGCTGGCCTGCAACAGAATCGTCTAACAGCCCACTTTGGCTGATGGTGATCACGGCTTGGGTGGGAGATTCTATGCCGGGGCCGTAGAGCACCTCCATATCAAAGGGGGTGGTGGTACGAGCATTGGCCGCAGTGAGGGCAATGTCGACGGGATTGGTTCCCGTGAGATCGCTTTCTGCAAGACTGCCCAAAATATCTTCATGCCCTATGAATACTTCTGAATTGCGCCAAACATTCGCAGCAACAGAATCGGCTTGCAGCAGCTCAGGCTGTGACTTATCGATTTGGTTTTGTAGCATCGAAAGGGCTCTGTCTTGGTGAGGGAGCCCGCTGTAAAATTGGGCGATGCCTCTTAGTGAGAGGCTACTTGGTAAGCGCTGTGCGATCGCAGGCTTTAGTGCAAAACTGCTAAGAATAGCAATGCTGGCAATCAGGATGTGCCTGTTTTTGATGAGGTTTTTCATGACGGTTGGTTTTTGTAAACAGCTTTAGACTTATGTGCATGCAATTTCTGGGTAAGACTATTCCTTCCCAAACCGTACTTTCAGATGGTCGCTGAGCCTGAGGGCAAGGGCTCCGAGCGTCAGCGAAGGATTCGCGGTTGGAATATAAGGAAAGACCGAAACGTCTGCAATATAGAGATTGTCGTAACTATGACATTTCAAATCTTCGTTGACAACGCCTTGGCTTGGGTTTTCACTCATCCTTAGGGTGCCACCCGCATGGTTTACAGTGCCGCCGTGGGGTGCGAGACCCATGCCTTCATTCGGATTGTGAGGGATGCCGAGTGCGCCCAAAATCCGATTGCGGAACTGACGCGCTTGGTCAATAAATTTAGCGTCTAAGGTGAGATTTTCCACTCGGATAGCGGCCTTTTGTCCAGCGCCTTGAGAGTCTACGGTGTTGCGATCAATCAGCTCTTTAGAAAAGCCAAATTTCAGGGTGATTTCTGTTCTTCTGTTTTCGGCGGGCTGACGTTGCCAGAGGTCGTCATCAGCGCGGCGAACGTGCCAATACCACGGGTTGATTAAGAGCTCGGCGTAGAAGGGATAGTGATCCTGGCGGGCGTCACCGGCGGAGAGTAAGACTTTGGCGTGGTTGAGATCGCCTGCGAAGGGATTGTCTTGAGGGATGAGATAGTTGCTGGAGAACACGTATGGGTGATCGGTGAGCCCTCGGCCTGCTTTGTTGGAAGGATCGGCTAAGTTGCTCTGGCGAAAAATCTTTGGGCTTTCAATTGAGCCCGCTGCGAGTACGATCGCCCTACCTTTGTATACACGCTCTTTGTTGCCGACGAGATCTTGACAGACTACTTCGCTGACGCGACCGGGATTATTGGGGTCGGGGCGAATGTGGGTGACGAGATGGTTGAGGTTAATAGTGAGGTGGCGGGAGCCGGTATCGTTGTTGAAGGCTTTGGAGTCGGAGAGGAGGTCGGTGGTGGAGAAAACGCCTGTGGAGGCGAAGAGCAGGCTGGGTGAGGTGGTTTGGCCATCTGTATTGGGCTGGTGGCGCGATCGCGGCAAATCTTCAATGTTCAAGTCAGGCATTTGTTGCTTTAGATGCTCCACTACGCGATCTTGAAACTGACCGAGTGTTTTTCGTTTCCGCATGAGCATTTCAGTGCGAGTGTAGCCATCTTTGCCGCCCTCGCTGTTGTTCTTTAAGAAGTCACGAATCGCCGTAGGCCAATAGCTGTACTCCCATTCCTGCATTCGCAGAATAATGCCAGACCAGTAGGCAGAGCGACCGCCCAGGCCCATCTGAGCGCCAAAGAGAAAGTTTGTGCCGTCTTTGCGGTCGTAGTGGCCGACCTGATGCTCGGAGGCAATTTCATCCCAGTCGGCGTAAACGTTGCCAACGTGAGTAGGCGTTTGCGCGCCGCCAATTTCAAGGACGAGTGTGTCTAACCCAGCATCTGAAACCGCGTCGGCAACAATACCGCCACCCATGCCGGAGCCAATGACAATCACATCGTATTCTTTGGTTTCGGCGCGATTGCCGGGGAATCGTTTCTGTTGGTGGGGACTTTCGTGGGTGGGTAAGTTGTCGTAGCTGTGTACAAAGCGGCTTTCTGTGGCGGCCTCAGCTGGAAAACGGACCGATTGTAGCGCTGCGCTGCCGTCATCTGTGAATCGATATTCGCCGGTATTGCTGACGGTGAACGGGTCTCCTTCCATCAGGTACTGCCCGTTGAGGAAGAATTTGAGAGCGATCGCATTGGGATAGCTAGAGCGCTCTAGGTCAAAAATCCAAGCGCCAAAGGCATAGACGCCATGAATATCTTTGCTCCAACCGTCTTGCTCATTGCGTAGGGTAACAATGTTGTTAGGGGCGTATTGACTGGTCTGGAAGAGAATTTTGAAGGTCTCTCCTCGCTTGATGGCCGTAAATTCTGGTGAGGCGCTGCTGCTAAATAGCTGCTGGGCTTCGCGTTCGGTGACTTCTTGAAAGGCGTAGGTGGCCTCATCAAAGACTACGGTGCCGTTGACGGGCACTTTCTCACCATTGACTACTTTGCTGTTATCGACAATTTGCATAGGGCTCTCCGCTCATTCACGCTATGGGGCGTTGGTTTGCAGATAGTCTAGTCAAGTGCTCAGGCGAACTTCAGTACCCACGAGGGTTATCTGATGGCCTATACTCGCTGAGTGAGCTAGTAAATGGCGGCTAAGTAGCCAGCGCCTGCTGCTGCACTGCCTGAGCTGATGAGTGCAATGAAGAGCCACCAGGCTGCGATCGCAACTTGCCTTCGAGCCGCATCGGCTTGGGTTTGTAGCTCTGCCTTCACCGCTGCAGCCCGCTCAGTGACTTTGGTTTGGGCTAGCTCTATTTGGCCTAC
>JBCBDN010000173.1:0-8108 GCA_038529685.1 Cyanobacteria bacterium J06598_1
GCGTTTTTGGAAGTAAATCTTTTGCCCTTCGTTAGGGACAAAAATACACTCGCGAGCAGAGGTCCAGAAGCTCTCCCATACAGATTGCTTGGACTCGCGGTAGTAGTCACCAAGGATGGGCTTAATCGCTTCAGTCGCATCTTTTAGGTGGTAGTGAGGCATCCCCAAAAAGATGTGGTGAGCGACGTGAGTACCAATGTTGTGATGAATGTTGTTAATGAAGCCGTAGTCGTAGTCGATAGTGGAGAGCGCCCCTTTGAGGAAGTACCAGCTATCGTTTCTGTACCAAGGAATTTCGGGGTCAGTATGGTGCAAGTAGGTCACCAAGTCGAGCCAAACCACAAAGACCAGGTACGGCATGATGTAGTAATTGAACAAGAACAACGGACCGGCAGTGACACCGAGCCATGCCAAAAAGCCAACAAACAAGATGATGCAGCTGGTGCTGGTGATCACATCCCACTTTTCAGAGGGGCGAAACAGGGGGCTGCTGGGCAAGAAGTGGGACCCTTTGCGACCGGGTGAACGGAAAAATAGGTAGAAAGGATACGCAAAGAGAAACAGAGAGAAGCGCAAGAACTTAGCGGCGCTGCCCATTTCGTCGTAGGTTTGCTCGGAGATGGGGTACCAGCTCTCGTCGGTGTCGATGTTGCCAGTGTTGGCGTGGTGGGTGCGGTGGCTAATGCGCCAGCCGTGGTAGGGCACCAAAATAGGCGTATGCGTGAGGTGGCCGACCAGGTTGTTGAGCCACTTGTGCTTGGAAAATGAGCCGTGGCCGCAGTCGTGACCCACGACAAAAAGGGCCCAAAACATGGTGCCCTGAGCTAGCCAAAACAAGGGGAAGAAGAGCCAGGAGTTGATGCTGTAGGCCAGCGCATAGAGCCCAGCAACGATGCCAAAGTCCAAGAACATATAGGCGAGCGATCGCCCCGTGGAGGGCTCAAAGCAATAATCAGGAATGGCGTCTTTGAGATCTTTAAGACTAAAAGGAAGATCTCTGACTGGGGTAGGGGAACCTGAGGCTCCCGTCGGACGAGTACTTAGCTGCACGTATTACCTGTTGTGTTGACCAAAAACGAAGGGAGCAGCTGAACACCTAAAACTGCTCGAGCTTGCGGCAGTCGTTTGGGCAGTTCAGCGCATCTTCACAAAGGTTAACAATACTACAATTCGTACTAGTGAGGTGGGATTTTGCCGTAAAAGATAGCCCTGTAGACAGATGCTAGGCCAAGTTACGGACTTTTCTGCTAGATAGAGAATTTTGTGTTACGTCCACCGTTTGAGTGGCTACACGTACGAGATATGACGCCTTGCTATTTCTCTCGACTATCGAACAACCATCGAACCTAAGGCTGAGTATTTGTGCTGAATTAGCTGCTGAATTAGCGGCCGTATTCCGGGCAGTTGGCCAACTGGCCCAGCGATCCCCAGATCCCCGGTGCGTAGACTGTTCTTCACAATGATGTTGTTGCGGTTAAGCGGCGCTAAGCAGCAGGGGTGAAAGGCTCTGAAATCGCCATTAAAGAGACTTTTTTTGTTGCTATTCGATCTGCGTGGAATTGTCTAGGAGAGGCCAGTGAATTTAACGAGACTTTGCTGATGTTTATCCAGATTGCGTTGTGGCACCAGGAATCTTACCGATTTCAATTGCGCGCCGCACAATGGATGCATACCCCTCAAGCGAAGATTACCGAGGTTTCAAAAATGTCTCATACTACTGCTAGCGAATTCTGGTTCAGCCTTTTGTTCAATGTTGTTTCTATTCCTTTTGCGCTGTTGTTGATTGTGATGGTTGCTAAGCAATCTGTTTCAGTTCGCGACTATTCTGCTGAGGTAGAATCTGCCAGAAACAGCCAAACTTCTGGTTTGGTCGGTGAAACGTTCTTTTAAGATGGACACTCACCTTACATGCTGTGCTGAACTGGGTTTGATCCTATGTTTTAACCCCAGACAGATTACCCCAGACAGATTACCTCGCTCAGACGCCCTCAGACGCCCGTCGAACCGAAGCCGCCTTTTCCTCGCAATGAGTCTGAAAGGCGGCTGACTTCGTTTAAAGTGGCGCGGATAACCGGTGTGATCACCATTTGGGCAATGCGCATTCCCGTTTCTACTTGGAAGGGCTCTTTGCCGTGGTTGATCAAGATCACACAAATCTCTCCCCGGTAGCCGGCATCGACGGTGCCGGGGGTGTTGAGGACGGTGATGCTGTGCCTGAGGGCGAGGCCGCTGCGTGGGCGGACTTGGGCTTCGGTGCCGATGGGAAGCTCGAGGGCGAGGCCGGTGGGGATGAGGGCGCTGGTGTGAGGGGGAATGAGTTGAGGGGCGATCGCACACAAATCCATGCCTGAATCATCCTCATGCTCGTACGCAGGCAATACGGCAGCCTCGTGAAGCTTAAGGATGTTGACGGTAGCGGTTTCCATAGACCTTTGAGAGTTAGAGGGCTACGACTGACTTTATAGCATCTGTTGAGTTGCTTAGGACACTTTTATCGGCTGAAACCGTTATGTGACAGCAGGCAACTCAACTAGCAAAGTAAGAATGCATCCTTACTTTGCTATATCAGCTCAAAAGATGCCAATGCCCAATTGAGTAGAGACTCGATCTTTGACCCATGAGGCTCTGTTTAACTGGGCGAACTTTAATGCGGTCTATGGCACGACAAAGCTCTGCCAGCCGAAGAAGGTGGCCATGCCGATGATGATGGTGAGCAGGAGGTTGCGGGTGGTGTAGCTGATGAGGATAGCTGCGATCGCACCTACTAACCGAGCATTCATCCACCCGATAGAAAGCTCACCATTACTCAACAGCACTTCCGGTACGACAATCGCGCTTAGCACAACGGGCGGCACATACCGTAGCGCTCTGAGCAAACCTGGCGAGAGCTTGACTCGGCTGCTAGCGCCGAACATCACATAGCGAACAGAGAAGGTCGCGATCATCATGCCAAAAATCAATAGGACTTCATTCATAGCTTTTTTCTCGGGTCGATTCTGTTGTTCCAATTTGTTTTTCACTGACGACGCCTGCGGTGATGCCGCTGAGCGCTGCCAACATGAGTCCTAGTTTGTGCGGTAGGGGTGCGCCTACGAGGGCGATCAACCCAGCAACAACTACGGCGATGACCATGGGTTTATTTTTCAGGTAGGGAATGACCATGCCAATGAAGGTGACTGACATGGCAAAGTCTAGGCCCCAGTCGGTGGCGTTAGGAATGAGCTGGCCGAGGGTGATGCCAAGCACTGTGCACAGCTGCCAGTTGAGGTACATGGCCAGTGCGGCCCCTAGGTAGTACCAGTGTTTGTAAGGGGATGGTTCTGAAGATTCGTAGCGGCGAATGACGACGGCGAAAGATTCGTCGGTTAGCAGAAAGGCGAGGGGGATTTTCCAGCGTTGGGAGAGCGTTTTGACATAGGGGACTAGGCTAACGGCGTATAGCAAGTGGCGTAGGTTAACGACAAAGGTGGTGAGCACAATCAGCAGCCAGCCGGTTTTAGCGGCGATGAGGCCAGCGGCAATGAATTGGGAGGAGCCCGCGAAGACCGAGGCTGACATGCCGAGGGTGCCTGCTGGTGAGAGGCCGCTGGTGGTGGCGAGGGTACCGAAGATAATGCCGAAGGGGATGGCACCGATGATGAGTGGGAGGATGTCGCGAGCGCCTGTCCAGAATTCTCTTTTGGGGCTTGGGGGGTGGCTATGCTGAGCTCCGAATGAAGGAGAAGCGGTGCTGGGAGGAGACATAGCTGAATATGCTGGTTAGCCAGTTTGAAATGGGTGATAGCTAGCGTAGGGCAGCGGAGTGGGTTTGGGCTTGTACGTTTTTGCATCCTTTGACGTACTGGCCGGGGGTGACGCCGATAATTTTTTGAAGTGGCGGTGGAGGGTGCTTTTGTACGGCAGTAGAGATGCTTGCTGATTATGACTGCGGGTTAGTTTGATTGCGCTTCTGCTGTTATAGAATCAAAGCACTATGATGTTTTCCCCTGACTTTGTACTGGCCCACGCTGACCACTTCAAAGATGCTTCTGAGAAGGATGCTTCTGACGCGTCCGAGACTGAAACTGCCAAAAGCGATGAATCCCTACCGGCTGATGGTTCGCCGTCGGCTGACTCTACAACGGAGCAGACGGTGCCACTAGCTGAAACAACCTCTAGCTTGGAGGTGAGTGCTCCTGCGGGTGCTGAGGCGGGCGGTTTTGCTTTCGGGCTAGGTGAAGTGCTGCTAGGGCTGATTGTGTTGGGGCCGGTTGTTTTGTTTGCGGCGCGTTCGAAAACGCGCTCGTTAAGAGGATAAAAAAGATGGCTATTAATAAAGCTCGGTTACGTCAGCTGCATAGAACGATGGTCCCTTTTATGGTGGTGCCTCTGCTGATTACGCTGACGACAGGGACGCTGTTTCAGATGGCGGCGGTGAGCGATCGCGCTAGCGACTTCATTTGGCTGCTCGAGCTTCACAAGGGTAAGTTCGGCCAAGTCAATCTAGAGCGGGTTTATCCTTTTTTGAACGCGCTAGGATTGCTGACGCTGGTGATCACCGGCTCGCTAATGTGGCTACAGTCTCCGAGCCGGAAGCGTAAGAAGGTCTAGAGAACCGCTCCTGATGGCGTTTTTGTTGCGGCATGATGTGCGGCAATTTCGCCGCAGGTAGTGAGCCATACGCCTTCAAAAGACTGGATATGGTCAATGAGCTTTTCGAGCATCATCAGGCGAGCTGGGCGACCGATCACTTCTGGATGCATAGTGAGCACAAAAGCCCGATTGTAGTGATACATGCCCTCAAACTCTTCTTTCCAGAGCTGTAGGGCTTTGGCGCAGGTTTCTATGACGCCGCTACCGGTTGGGGGATCCACCGTGAAGGCGAACTGTTCCCAGTCGTCGTTGGTCCAGTGGAGGGGCAGTTCTACGAGGTCGCCGCTGGGGGTGGTGAGGGTGTAGGGTGCGTCGTCGTCCATGAGGGAGGAGTCGTAGCGGATGCCGTGGCGGGCGAGCAGTTCGGGGGTGCTTACTTTCATGTCCCACCAGGGGGAGCGGTAGCCAGTGGGCTTTTGGCCAGTGATATCTTTGAGAATTTGGGCGGTTTTGACGAGGGCGGTTTCTTCTTCTAGGTCGCTGAGGTCAGAGGGTTTTTTGTGAATGTAGCCGTGGATGCCGATTTCGTGGCCTTCGGTGTGGATGCGTTTGATCAGCTCAGGGTAGAGTTCTGCGGTGTAGCCAGGGACGAAGAAGCTGGCTTTTATGGCTTTTTTCTGGAGTAGATCAAGAATGCGAGGGACGCCTACCTTGGGACCGTAGCGAGCCCAGGAGAGGGCGGAAAGTCGCTGAGCATATTTAGGATCGATGGCTAGGATGCCGGATTCTCCGTCTACATCGAAGCTGAGGGCGGCAGCGCACTTAATGTTTTGAGGCCAGGGATAAGTCATGGTTTTTTGGCGATCACTTTTTCAACCGTAGCCAAAATAGCAAACGCTAGGTGTTCTATTTGCTACAAACAAAAAAGAACCCTACGCGCTCGTTTTGATTTTTTTGGAGACTTCTCATGCCTGCGATTTCGGATACGCTGACGGCTCGGCTCAATCAGCCGAACTATGGGCTCAATGCTTTGGCGCTTGGCTATGTGCTCGGCGGATATGGGATCGCAATTTTTTGCATTGCTTCTGCGTCTTGGGTGCTGAATGGCGTGGGTGTGCTGCTATTGACCCATGTGCTGATGTGGGCGGCTTATTTTGTGCATGAGTTCATGCACGGGGCTATTTTCAAGCGCTTGAAGTGGAATGCTGTGTGGGGTCAGGTGATGGTGTTTTTAACGGGCTCTTGCTATTGCCGGTACCAACCTCTGGCGAACTATCACATGATGCATCACAAGAACCGGGCGGACTTCTCTGCGTTTGCCATTTCTGACTTTTTGACTGTGCTGCCAAGCTGGGTGCGGCGGCTAATTGTCGGGCTCGAAGCGATGTATTTCCCGGCGGTGAATTTTATTCTGCGCTGGTTTTGCGCGCTGTCTCCTTTTTTAGGTGAAACACGGAGGGCGGACCGGTGGCGCAATGCTGGTCTGCTGCTGTTACGAGGCAGTTTGTTTGCGCTGCTGGCTTTTTATTCTGGACGGGCGGCGGTGCTGTATTTGGTGGCCTATGTTTGCTTTTTGAATTTGCTGCGCTTTATTGACTGCTTTCAGCACACGTTTGAGGTGCTGCAGCTAGGTCAGCCGATGCCCAAGTTTAGTGCGGAGTATGAGGAAACTAATACGTATTCCAATGTGGTGTCGATGAAGTGGCCTGGGCTCAATCTGTTGTTTCTGAATTTTGGCTATCACAACGCGCACCATCAGATGATCTATTGTCCTTGGTATTTGTTGCCTCAGCTGGACGCGGAGCTATATCAGCCTGGATACCGGCAGGTGGTGACGTTGGGGCGGCTGGTGAAGCTCTACCATCGGTACCGGGTTCAGCGGCTGTTTAGCGATGAGGGGCATGTGCAGGATACGGAGGCGGGCTTGAGTTTGGAAGGATTTTACGGGGCGATTGGGGTCTCTTTTTTGGTGCTGCGAGAGCCGTTGGATTGGTTGAAGTTGGAAGGGGTACAGATGCCGCAGGACGCTGTGTACACGTAGCTGCGATCGCCCAGTTGCCTGCTGCAAAGCGGGTGTAAGAACCGAATAGAAAAGGGTGTAAACCCTACCTCTGTCAGCGTTAGCGAATATTCTGTATTGGGTTCTCCACACTTTTGCGGGTAGGTGGCTTTTGTCATTATGAAGGAGCAAAAGAAACGAGAAAACACCGAAGGCTCTAGGGGAAAGAAGAAACCTAGATGATAGCCTTCGATTTACCCCTTAAGAGGGAAAAAAGAGGAAAAAGATATTATGTTGGGATTTGTTCTGACGACGTTAGTGACCGCGCTGAGCTTGATTGTTGTTGACTTTTTTGTGCCGGGAGTGGCGATCGCAACTTTCCCCGTTGCTATTGGCGCCGCTATTTCTATCGGGTTTATCAACAGCTCGATTAAGCCGCTGGTAAAGCTGTTCTCTTTACCGATTACGCTGCTCTCTCTCGGTAGCTTCTCTCTAATCATCAACGGTTTCTGCTTCTGGTTTGCAACGCTGTTTGTCCCTGGCTTTACGGTTCACGGTCTGTTTTCCTTCTTGGTTGCACCGATTGTGCTCTCGATGGTGAGCACGCTGCTGACTCGGTTCTTCATTAGCAAGGGTGTGGACCAAAAGCTGGCGGCGATCGCTCGTAAGCTCAACCTGCTGCCTGCTGAAGAGGTCAGCTATCAGCCTGCTTCTGAGCAAGTGATTATGGTTGAGGCTGTTGAGGTTAGCTAGCTGCACTCAGCTAGCCGCGCACAGTGACTGATTTCTGTTTGAGTAGAGTATTCGGTCGTTAATTAGGTACTTAAAAGCCCTGCTGCTGTAATGAGCGGCGGGGCTTTTATTTTTGGGTGAAATTGCGATCGCGATTCCTTTTGCCTGAAATGTACAGCAAACGGCCTAAGCAACTCGACAGACGCTATGGTCTCTGAGAATTTTGGCAGATGGGCTTTTGCCCCAGGGTTCCTTTTTTCATCAGTGAGATTATTTTGCTAAATTTGTTAGTCTGGACTGTTCAGTTTGATTTGACTCCTAAAACACGATCGATTGCAAAGTAAACAGATACTTTCTTTATGGCGTTTTAGATTTTGAGCGAGGCGATTTGCTGTATTTAACCGGAATGGCTGAGGTGATTTGGGCCGGACCGGAGGTGGCTGGCTATTCGGGGGCTGAGCGGTTGATGCGTTTTCGGATGACGGGTGGCTACCGAGCTGAGGTCCGAGTGCCTTGGCGATGGAGTATGTCTACATTTTCGCCATCTCTAAAAGATACTGGGGTCTGGTAGTGTTGTGGTCGGCTCTATAGATATCTGTTTGAAGGTATCTGCTTAAAGGTATTTGCTTGAAACGTATGAAAACCCGTGCTTGGATTGCTGGCTGGTCATTTCTGTTGGGCTCTGTTCTCCTAACGTTAGAGGCTGCCAATGAAATGCTGAGTGGTGTTTCATTGGCAGCTTTTTTGCATCTGTCGGAGGGTCTGTTGTTTGTGGTTGGTTCCTATTTCTTTTTGCCTGCGCCGG
>JBCBDN010000174.1:0-8104 GCA_038529685.1 Cyanobacteria bacterium J06598_1
CCTGTCCAGGCGGCATAATCACAATAAAGTCACTGTCGCTGCTGCGATGGTAGGCATCGTAAATGCCCCAGTTGAACATGTGCAGGGCCGTACGATCGGTGTAGGGCATCAGCACTAGCGCTGGGTATTGCTGACCATGCTGATAACTCGGAGGCAAAATCACCGTTGTCCCATCTGGCTCAGTCAGCTCAGTCATCTGGCCGCTGGTCGAAATAACTGGGGCGGCGGCCTCATCGATCGAGTCGGTTAGCAGCGGCGCGCCCACTTCAACCGCCGTAGCCAAACTGCTGCTCTGGAGTAGTGCGCCCCATACCAGCAATCCCAACGTACTAGAAACCAAGGTTTTAGCCAGGTTACTGGAAGCCACATTCCAAGTCATATTCAAAGCCACATTCAAACGCATAGTCGCACGCCCAAGTTTACTTAGCGTTCCTTGACTGAATATCCTTAAATGGATGTGCAGCTCTTTTGCTAGAGCGTGTGCGCCAGAAATCGCTCCACAAAATGTAGCGCAAGTTGATTACTCACACCATTAAATATTTTATCGAACGCATGCTCTGCCCAAGGAATGTGAACCCAGACGGCGGTATTACCGGATTTGAGTAGCGCTTCGTATAAAGACTGGCCGTACTTAGACTCCACAATATGATCACGCCCGCCGTAAACCAGCAGCACGGGCGGCAGTGAACCCGGTGTGGCCGCTTTAACGTAGGTAATCGGTGACGCTTCAGCATAAGCATCGGGCAGTTCAGCCGGTGTTCCGTCAAAAAAAGCTTTGAGCACCTGCTGCACCTGAAGCGGGTCTGGAACAGGTGGATTGGCGTAGCCTGCGGCCAAATCCACTGGGCCATAAAAGTTGACGATGCTCTGAATGCCTTCTGTCGATTGAAACCCTTCTAGCATGGCTAAATGAGCCCCTGCCGACCAGCCCACCAGAGACAGACGCGCGGGATCAATTTCGTAATCAGCAGCGCGATCGCGGATAAAAGCCAACGCCGCACTCACATCTTCGACCTGAGCCGGATACCGATACTCAGGCGCCAAACGATACTCAATGGCAACCACCACGTAGCCCCGCGCAGCAAAGAACCGCCCAAATGCCTCATTTTCAGACGCATCACCTCGCGTCCAGCCACCCCCATATAAAATCACTAGAGCTGGATGAGGTGCTGGATGAGGTGCTGAATGGGGGCCCGCCGCTGGCGGCTGATACAGCTTTAAAGCAAGAGAGCTCCCATCAGGTTTGGCAAAAGGGATTCTTTCAGATTGCCGCACATCAGCAATCTGAAACCCTCGAACAGAAGTCAGCCAGCTAAACGTCGGCGTAGTGGCTGTTTTCAGGGATGGCCCAAAGGCGATCGCCATCGAACGGTCAGCGGCGACTACCGCCTTGGGCTGCTGTAACAAAGGTAAGCTGCTCAGCACCAGCGCCGTGGTCAGCACAGCCAACAACAATCGAGGCGACCAAGCGTGCCGCCAGCGAGAAAAGAACAGGGTTGCTATCAGCGCGATCGCACTCATTAACAGCAATAGTGGGCTCACCTCCGGCGCACCCACCGCGAGCTGTAGCCAGAAGAAATTAGGCGGACTGAGCACAATCCAAACGCTCAAAAAAAGCAGCACACTCGCCACTAGCCAACTTACACCTACCCAGGCAAACTTATGCATCACACCTTAAAAAATTAGCGCTCGTAGAAACACCCACAGCTCTGTTACTCAAGCTTACAGGTACTCAAGCTTACAGATACTCAAGCTTACAGGCTATTTTTCAGCCCATCACTATGCACATTGTCTCATCCTTGAGTAGCGGAACTTTTTGTAGCAAACGCTTGTCTAATAACCTTATGAGAGGTACGAGCGTGCGGGTCTGTCAGCATTTGATTCAGATTACGGACTTTCTCACACAATTCCCTTACCTTTCTATCTTCCTGATTGAGTCATTTTCTGTTTAACGTCATAAAGCGGTGAGTAAAAATGTTGCCCAAGTTTTTCTCGCTAGCAACTCTCTTGAACGAAATGTCTACAGGCATCCTGTTGCCTGACGCTGAAATCTTATGCCGCAGAGTCTTGTTCTTAACTTAGTCGCTCAATCAGCCATTCCACTGCGACATCTTCAGGGATACTCACTTCAACAGCTATTTTTTGACCTGGTAGATGCAGTTGACCCGGCACTAGGGCGTGTTTTACGGCGTGATAAAAGAAACGAATCTTACGGACTGAGCGCCCTTCAGGTTCAGTCAGAGAGTGTTCCTTATTTGCGATCGCTAAAAGCTCCCGATCCCTCCAAAAGACCGACCTTACAGTACACCCACAACAACACCCTAAACCCCCAAACCCGCTGCTGGTGGCGAATTTCACTCTTAGACGACGCTTTACTCGACCATCTCGCTCAAAAGTGGACTCACCTTCAAAACAATACTTTTCAGCTAGGCACCGCTAGCGTTAGCCTGCTGAGCATTGCAACAGACACTCACACCGCCGCGTGGGCCGGAAGCTGTAGCTACAGCGACCTCTACGAGCGAGCTTCCAGTCACAATCACGATATTCATCTACAGTTCGTTACCCCTACCACCTTTGAGCAAAACGGCGGTACCACTCCGCTACCGACCGCAGACGCTGTTTTTCAACCACTGAGAAAATCCTGGAATCGCCACAGTCCTCTAGCCTTCACACCGAGCCTGCTCAGCGATATCCGCCCCACTGATTTTGACATTCAAACCCGAACAGTCCACAGCATTCGCAAAAATTCTCTTCAAACAATCACAGGCTGCACAGGCCAAATCAGCTTCCGTATCGGCAACCACAGCGACTCGCTCATCATCAAAAGAATCAACACGCTCGCTGACTTCACCCAGTACTGCCCCATCGGATTCAACACTCGCCTAGGAATGGGCGTTGTCAAGCGGCTAAAGACATCGCAGGCCAATATCTCTATAAAAGCCTAGTGTCGACAAGACCGGTTTAAGTTCTCTTTTCGCATGCACACAGTTGGCATCTTCACACCTTTGAGTGTGTGCGTTATTCCCAACCCTAGCCACGAATAACGCAGACATAAAAGACAGAGAAATGTCCTAATTTAAGGACATTTCAATCCAATCTAGTCCCTCGCCCGTATGTATTTAGTAGCGTCATCGCAAGTATCTACCTTTTACACCCAGGATGCAGTTTCTGCCTTGCTTTAGGCAAGGTAATTTTAAGTAAAAGTATGTCTACAAAATCACAGCGTAACCATCGCATACGGGCCACTTTCAGAGAGAGACAGCAGGACCTCAATCGAATCTCTAACGGGATCAAGGCAGCCAACGATTTCGCCAGGTTTACAAGAGTCCCAAACGACGCTTTCCAGCGACGGAGTCCTAGTTTTTCATCCCAAAGCTGGGGCTATCGACCCTATCAGGCAGCCGCTTACCAGGCAGCTGAACTACAAACACATCACGACGCACCAAAAGCAGATCATCACCACGAAGACGATCACCATACCGAGCACACACACCACGAACATGAAGCGGCCAACAGCGCCGACTTTAAAACATCCACATCCCTCGGCGGAAACCTTGCCAATCGTCCACCGCTTACCTGGGACCAGCCCAACGGCAAAGGTAGCGATGTCGATATTACCTATTCCTTCGCAGGCAACCTCAAGCTACCGGGCCTCAGCAAAACCGAAGTCAAAAGTCTCTTCGCTGAAGCCCTCTCAGCCTGGAGCGACAACGCCCCTTTAAACTTCAAAGAAATTGCCGACCCCGGCAACGGCAGAGATGTCGATATTCGGGTAGAAGGCAAATTCATAGACGGGCCCACCCAACCCGGCGGTGGCAGCAACACCCTAGCCAGAGCCTACTTCCCCGGTGGTGGCGATATCACCTTCGATACGGGCAACCAGTGGAACAGCTCCCTGTTTTTAGAAACCGCCGTACATGAGCTTGGGCACTCTGTGGGCCTCGCGCACGAAACCAAAAACAGCGCGATTATGAACCCGTCAATCGCCAACCGGTTCGTGGGCAAATCAGAAGCCTTTTTGCTGCAAGACGACATCAACGGCATCAGAAGTCTGTACGGCAAGGGCAAAGGCTCCGTTCAAAGGCTAGGCCAGTCAGCACCCACACCAGAACCTACACCCACACCAGAACCTACACCCACACCTGGTCCCACACCTAAACCTCGCACAACAGGCCGCAACTTACTGACCAACGGCAACTTCGAGCAGTCTCGCGTTCGTACAGGGAAATTTGGTGTTTTTGAGTCTATAAAAGGGTGGGATGTTCTCAGCGGCAGCGGCATTCAAATCGATAAGCGCGCCAACCAATTTGGTAGCGCGGCAAGAGGAAAATCCTGGGCCAAGCTAGACAGCAACGGCAACAGCACCATCGGTCAGGACGTTGATGTGGTAACGGGTAAAAACTATCAGGTCTCTTTCCAATACTCACCGCAGCAAGGACTTAGCGCCGCCACTAACGGCATTCAGGTCCTCTGGGACAACAAACTTATCGATACCGTGACCAAAGCTGGCGGTAGCCGCAACCAGTGGGAAAAGTTCTCCTACAGCGTAAAAGGCGGTAGTGGCGGTAGCAGCCAGCTCTCCTTCAAAGCCGTTGGCACTAGCGATGGCGTCGGTGGCTTCATTGATAACGTCATCGTAAAAGCGACACGGCAACAGTCAGCGACGACCAGTGCGCCAGCCTATCAGCTGGGCAGCTCTGACATAAAAGCAGACTATTTCTTCGCCAATGACGACATCACCAGCTTTGCAGCCACAGACTCTCCATTAATGGAGAATTCTGCTGCGAATGCAGCTGCATTTATGTAGTAAAGCACTGACAACAGAAGGGCCTAACAGCCTAACGAGCTCAATCAGAAAGCTGATCTTCTATCGAAATCACTCTCTGATTGAGCTCAATGACTAATGTGGCTAAATTGTCGAACTGGTCGTCTAAAGAAAGCTCGCCAGGCATCCCTGTAGGCGCATCTGCGCGCGCAACAGGCGCACCTTGAGAAACCACATTCGGTGCCCGAGACACGTGACTCTGTAAAGCATTGATTTGATTTTGCAGCGCATTCACCTGGGACTCTAGCCGAGTAACTCTAGGGTCAATGAGTCCCGATGCAGTTGCCGGACTAAGGATTGGTTTGAGCCATAAACTCAGCCCAATCGCGCATATCAGCGACAGCCAAATCAAACGCTTATGCAGAAAGCTCTTATTCATCGTCAAGCAACATAAAATTCAATTTTAGAATTTCCATAGCGTGGTTAACAATGGAATACAGCAGAACGAGCCGACAACAAGATAGAGATCGTCAAGGTTGGAGCAGCCAGCGCAGAAACTCAACAGACTCAGCCAGTGAAATACTTCGATTAGGTGCTGGAACGCCGATCAAGCACCGCAGAGACCAAACCAGATATCCTACGCCTACCACAGAGACAGACCGGCTCGACTCACTCAATAATCTCAACCAAGCAGACACCAGCAACACGCCAGGGGCTAAAGCACCTCACTCAGCAGAGCCAGAAACAAGTGCACAAGCAAAAGAAGCCTCGCAGGTTGTAGATGCCGTTATCCCTGGTGAGCACGTAGAGGTTATACGGCTATCTACAGGCAGAGAGATAGAAGCAGTGCGCCTTTTGTCAGGCGAATACGCTGAAGTCATGCTTCTGCCCACAGGGCAATACACCTATAAAAAACCAGAAGCCTTAGAGACTGTCGCCATCGTCACTGAAGATCCGCACAGAGCTGGACACTTTGTGCTGGTAGGAAGTGGCGGGAATGTCTTAGCAAGAAGTATCCTCAACGAGGAAACAGGCAGACCAGAGATGATCGTTTACCTAGGCGAGTATGTCATGCTCGCCCAAGGAGAAAACGGAATTACTGATGCGTATGATGCCAGTGAAATGATTCGTTTTATCCCTCAGCTAGGAGATAAAATTAGGCGATTTAGGGCATCAGGCACTGAATCATCTCAATTGGTGATAGTAGAAGATGCTTTGATATCTCAAGTAGCCAGCCAGCCAACAGCAGAAACTGAGGCCGCGACTACACAGAGCACGCTCTCGCCAGAAAGTGCTGTATCAGCATGGCCAGAAGACCTGGATGTATATGCAGAAGATGAGGTCACCACGTACATCGTAGATAGCGAAAATACTCAGGTTGTGGGGTATGAGTATATCGACGGAAAGCAGGCCGCAATTCTTGATCGCGTTGTTCGGGATGCAGAAACAAGGCTTCTTCAGTTTGTAGGGATTGCTGAGAACGGTAGTTCTGCACCACCGATGACAATAGCGGAGAATGCTAGCGTCAGCTATCAGAACAACGAACCGTACGACGTATTTGTGAGAAGAGACAGTGAGCTAGTCCTGATTCCTTCGGGAGCTACCCTAACTTTCTCGGCGGCGCTAGGCGATGAGATTATCTCTTTTCTGTCGCCAGACGATTCGCTTCTTGCCCCAGAGAACGCTAGTGCAGAAACACCTACTCAGCTGGACGCAGAACCCGCAACCGCTCAACGCCCCCCAACAGAATCAGCACCGACAGAATCAGCACCAGTTGAATCAGCACCGGTTGAATCTAATCAAGTACTGTTGCAAACCCTCCGGGGCAGTGCCTCTGGGCCAGAGAGGGTCAATCAGGCTGAGCGATCGCAAAACGATGAGAGAGAATCGCCTGTAATCGAAGCCAGTGCCTCTGGGGTGCAGCACGCTCAGCAGCTTGCTGATAACGTCGATAACTATCGGACAGCTTTATTTACTCAATTACCAGCCGCCACTGAGCGCCACCGTGCCGCCGCTGAGAGTGGCCTGTTTCAAGCGGACACGGTTTCAGCTTGGGTCACCCTATCGAACCTGATCATTGCAACGCTACCTGCGTCAAAAGCTGACCGTGATTCTCTGCCTGGTTCAGACATTATCGCAGCGATTAACAGCTTCTATCCTTTGCTGCAAAGAGACCTACAGGCCAAAGCTGATGCCCTAGGTGGGATACCAGGTGCAGTAGCCGGCGCTGACGATCAAATAAGCTACTTCATAACAGAGAAAAACTGGATAGGGTTTTACCGTAAGTTTTATCACTTTGTGACAGGAATCAGTCACTGGCTAGTGAATCAAAGCGACTATAGAGGGCAAGAAGAGGAGCGTGAAGCAGCACTATCGACAGATAAAGAAGATATTGAACAGTTAGAGGCCCTAAACAATGCCGAGGTTGAGGCCACTGAAAGCAGGTTGAGCTATCACCAACGGCTTGAGTCTTTTGTAGATGAGCATCGTGAGATGGGGTTGCAGCCGATTACGGCGTACTTCTCTCCTCAGGCAGAGGAAGACGTTTCGGTACCGCTCACCCTGTACTACTGGGAAGAAAATGGCGAGTGGCATCTCAGCCAAATTACACCGACCGATACCTTTGAAAACAAAATCAACAAATCGAGTGCTCAGGAAGAAGCGCCGCCTGTAGAACTTTTTGAGCAGCTAAATTCTAAGAAACGTTTTGCCCGTGGAACTGTAGACTATCAGCTGCTAAATGGAGAAACTGGCAGCGTTGAAGTAGAAGGGGGCATGACTTGGGCCGATTGGCTAGCAGCCTCTGGGCTGGGTGCGAGTTTGCTAGGGGTAGGCTTAGTGGTAGGCGGTGCGGTCTCTAAGAATCCTAGTATGGTGGCTAGAGGTGTGGTGGCTTTGCGAGTAGGTGCGATCGCCAGTGGCACCAGTGCAGGGCTAGATATCCTTGAAGAGTTTGAGCACGGCAGCCCAGATCCACTGCAGGTCTCAATTGATGTTGCAGAAATTGCCTCTAGCCTATTGTCGATAGCGCCACTTTCTGTGAATAGTACCAACCTCGCCAGTATTGCCACCGAAAGAGAGCTAACCGGCTTGCTGCGTTACTCCGACCGTTTGTTTGTGCCTTTTACGCAGGCTAGCGTAGCCGCCGACGCGGTTTCATTAGCATTGCTAACAACAGACACCGTTCGTAAGGTTGATGAAATAAAAGCTGGTGAAGGACAAGAAGAAGACAAAAAACGAGCAGTTATCATACTCCTGAGTAGGGTGCATCTCACTTATGCACGATAAGAATGACTGCTCACTTATGATGAATGCCCCCTGCTAAGAGCGTCATCTTTG
>JBCBDN010000175.1:0-8094 GCA_038529685.1 Cyanobacteria bacterium J06598_1
CCAAAATCTGTTTTTAGTGCAAACTTGGACGGTGCCGACTCAGTTCTCTTGGAATGCGATCGCCTGGGCCGTCAGCAATGAGTGGCTAGCCTATCTCACCTTTCCCATTATTATCGGCATCACGCTCCGCATTCGGTCTGTACCTGCCGTGCTGGGCAGTATTTTCGTGCTGCTGTGGGGTATGACGGCGGCGTGTTTGCTGATTAACAACAGCTTGGAGATGGCAGGCGGTGCAGGTAGCTATGGTCTTTTGCGAGTGGCCGGAGAGTTTGTAGCGGGCTGTTTGATGTACAACCTGTATAGCATTCAGTGGGGCAAGCAGTGGAACTGGAGCTTGCTTACGAGCCTTAGCTGGTTGGCTGCTCTAATTGGCAGCGCTGCTTTTATCAGCTATGGCATGAGCAATGCAGGGGCCACTATCGGAACAGCCGTAAGCAAGCTTTCTTCTAGTTCATTTCAGATTCAGGTGCTGTCTCTAACACCGCTGTATGCTTTTGCCATTTATGCGCTGGCTTGGCAAAGAGGACCGCTCGCGCAGCTGTTTAGTACTAGGCTGATGATGCTGGGCGGACATCTCTCTTATTCGCTGTATCTCACCCACTACATCTGTTTGATTGTGCTGCGGCGAGTGCTGCCTGTTGAAAGCGTAGCCGATGGAAACATCGCCGTTCGTTTCCTGGTTTTGTTGATCTACCTTGTCATTATGTTAGCCGCCGCCGCCGTGACCTACCGCTTTGTAGAAGAGCCTGGGCGGCTGTGGATGAAGGCACGCTTTAAGCGTAAGCGCGACATCAGAGTGGGGAACTACAGATAGCATTCTCCTCGTTCAACAGCCTTGCTTAGTCGGGCAGCGCATAGGCAGGCACTTCTGCTAGGGTGATTTCGTTGAGCTGGCGCACTTTAAGATCTTGGTAAAAGTCTTCTTGCAGCAGCTCCACTTTGGACTGTGAGGTGAGAAACAACAGCCCCCAGAAGACGCCTACTTTCTCATGCTTATAGTCTGCTTCGGTGAGTTCACCTTCGATGGGGCCGCCAAGAATGTCGGGGCGAAAGCTGGTCCAGTGGGTGAGCAGTAGCTCAAAGTCCATCCAGTTAACGGCGTCTTCAAACACATCGTCCCAGTGGTCTTCGAGGAAGGCGTTGAGCGCATCAGCAATTTCGTTGAGATTCTCTTGGTGCGCTAGCTCTGAAATAGCGCGAACGGCGTCTTTTTTGGAATGGGGTTTGGCCCGGCGCGATCGCACTCTCGAAGGCTCACTCATGGCCGCTGCGATCGCCTCTAGCTGCTCAATCAGCTCACTTAAGGTGACCTGTCTTTTGGCCGGGGGCGCAGCGACAGGCCGCCGATGAATATGCTTCTCTAAGTTCTTGGGCAGTTCGTTGGCGCTGTAGTCAGCATCGTCATCAAAAAAGTCGTCTTCAAAGTCTTCTTCCTGCTGTTCTAGCTCGTGGCGCACTAGGGTATCGGCCTTTAACAGCACCAGCATAGACGCATACAAAAAAGCCTGCCCCGACTCGGTCAGGCTAGATTCGTAGGAGGAGCGGCCCGCTTCGGTGGTTTTTTTAACGAGGGGCTGGTCTTTGAGGGTTTTGAGGAAACGGTCTATCACCTCAATTACCTGAACATCCCAAGGATCGATTTCACCTTTTTCGGCAAGGTCAATGAGAAATGCGATCGCGCCTTGAGCTAAAGAACTGGACATAGAAAAGTACTAGCTATCCGCTTAAATTAAATACAAACGTCGAACAAAAGGAACTTCGATGACGATATGCCTGAACACCAGGCCTTGAGGCGAATTCGATAGCCGACAACACTCTGCCAGAGTAGGTATTGCTGTAAAAAACCCTGTTGTCAAAATCAAGGAACCCGCAAAAAGAGAGCCTTAAAGAACAACTGACCAAAAGACTCTCCTACAGAGAACTTTGATAGCAACGATGTCTTTTTTGCTACACCTTTTTCCGTACCGTTGTGTAACGGTGCGCTGAGCTTATATGCAATCGTGCATTTATGCAACCCATTGTTTACGTTTTTTCTTATTCGCGCCTTTTGTTGGCAGATGCGTTGACTGTAGCGGGTTTGCTCTGGTCATCGAGCAAGGCCCTGATGAATAGTCCTGCAAGCAGCACAAAACTAATACAGATGCACTTTAGTACCTATATTCTACAAAAATATTTTAGAATTCTGCAAAAAGATTTGAGGCGGCTCAGTTTTTACGCGACTGATTTCTCTCTTTTTAAGTCTTTAAGGCAGCAGACAACCCCGTAGAACACTGTTCTACTCCGCCTGTCCTTCTGCCTGTGGCAGCATAGGCAGCTGCTCCAGCTCTACTCGATATCTCTCCACATCTTGCTCTAGTTCTTGAATGCGGAGTTCTTTTTTCTCGATTTCAGGTGTCTTTTGAGCGTAGGTCTGTAGCTGCACCCATACGCTAAATACCCAGGCGAGCGTAGCGCCAATGCCAGCGGCCACAATGAGTTCTACGCTCAGCGGCGCTTCGATATCTACCCCGTTTACCACATGGATCAAAGAAGGCGTTGTGTTCTCAATGCCGAAGAGAACCAGTGCCAAACAGATCACGAAAATCACTACGAAATTGACTTGCTTCATAGGTTTCGCCTCAGTAAGTACTCTTTTATAGATAGGTTTTGTTCGACAACACTATAGCGGTAAATGGTGTAGCCGCAAACGGCAGCAACAAAGTAACCAAAAACGGTTAACTGCGCATCACGTAGCCTACGCCGCGCACGGTTTGAATGAGGCGGCTCTCGTTTTCAGACTCTAGCTTGAGCCGTAGGTAGCGAATATACACTTCAATGATGTTGGAGTCGCCCATGAAGTCGTAGCCCCACACCTCTTCAAGAATGCGATCGCGCGTCAGCACCTGTTTGGGATGCGAAATCAGATACTCCAACAGATCAAACTCTTTGGCCGTGAGCTCAATGGCCCGCTCGCCTCGCTTAACTTCTCTGGTTTTAGGGCTCAAGCTCAAATCAGCAAACAAAAATATTTCAGGATCGTCCGGCTGATTGCGCCGCAAATGGGCCCGTACTCTAGCGAGCAATTCTTCGATGCTAAAAGGTTTCACCACGTAGTCGTCAGCGCCGGCATCGAGTCCGGCTACGCGATCTTCAATGCCGTCTTTGGCAGTGAGTAGGATGACGGGCATCATGGCACCTGTGGCCCTGAGGCGGCGGCACACTTCTACGCCGGTGAGCCCTGGCATCATCCAGTCGAGCAGGACCAAATCGGGTTCATTGTCTCTGGCAGACATTAATCCGCTGAGGCCGTCGTTGGCCACAATGACTTCGTAGCCTTCGTAGCCGAGTTCTAGCTTCACGAACTGAGCTAGCTTCTCTTCGTCTTCTACGATCAAAATTTTCGGCGTTCCTTCAGACATGCATCAAAGCCTCCTTGCCACTTTCTTATACCAGAATTCTCAGACGTGATGCTGTTTGGGTTGCTTACTAGGCTGGCCGACTAAACTGGCCTGTTAAATTGGCCTGTTAGATTGGCTGACTAAACTGGCAGCGCTACGGTAAAGACACTGCCTTCTCCTAGTTTGGACTGCACCTTTAGCGTACCGTCCATCCCTTCTACTAGTGTTTTAACAATTGATAAGCCGAGGCCCGTGCCGCCGGTTGCTCGAGAGCGGTCTTCGTCTACCCGGTAGAAGGGGTCAAATATTTTGGTGAGGTCGCTGAGGGGGATGCCCCGACCCTGGTCGCGGATTTCGATGTAGGCGCGATCGCCTATCTGCTGAAGGCTCACCTGAATCGGCTTGTCTATTTCTGAGTACTTCATCGCATTGTCGACCAGGTTGATCAGCACCTGCTTGAGCCGGCTGCGATCGGCTAGGGCGACTACCGGCGATAGATCGAACTGGATGCGATCGCTCACATACTGACCCATCTCCAAAACCTCTTGTACCACCTCGTGCAGGGGCTCTCGCTCAATATGAAACCGAATGTGCCCGCCGTCGGCCCTGGCCAAATCCAGCAGATCTTGCAGCAGTTTGATGGTGCGGTCGGCTTCTGAGGCAGCAATCTCTAGCCCTTCTTTTTGGGGGGCGGTGAGGTTACTGCTGCGGCGTAGGGTGCTTTGCAAATAGCCATGTACCAGCGTAAGCGGCGTGCGCAGCTCGTGGGAAACATCGCTGACAAATCGTTTTTGCTGATCCCAAGCGGCTGAGAGCCGAGAGACCATCATGTTGCAAGTTTTCGCGAGCTCTTGGACTTCGGTGGGGGCCTGGTCAAATTCTAGGCGGGTGTCGGCTAGGTTGCCCGCAGAAATATTGCCGGCAAGGCGGCTCATTTTGCGAATGGGGCTCAAGGAGCGATTGATGTATATAGAAGTTGCGATCGCACCGATACCAATTGCCAACAGACTAGAGAGCGCCAGCGTTCTGGTAATTCGCGCGAGACTTTGACTATCTTCAGTAATATCGTCTACCACATAGAGCTGACCGACGACCTGGCCGTCCATTTTTAGCGGGCTAGAGCAGGTGACGAGGTGCCGGTTCTGTAGCTCAAAGACTTCTAATCCGGGTTTGTCAACAACTGCGGCCATCAGCTCAGTGGCAAAACCATTTGCCTGCCAAGACCCCATCGAGAGCGTGTTGGATTCAGCGAGCAAGTCACCCTCTGCCGAGGCCACCCAAATCGCAATATCAGGTTGTTCTCTGTAGTCAATTGCCATGTAGAGCGCTTCTTTGACAATCATCGATTCCTGATAAAGCCCTGCGTCTTGCTCCAGGCGATCGGCAATCATCAGCGCATTGTCTTTATGGCTTTCGACCAAAATCTGTCGCATTCTAAAATTTATCCAACCGGTAAAACCGCTAATTCCGAGGACAGAGGCGAGGATCATGCCGACGGTCAGCCGGAACTGGATGGAATTAGGATCGACAACAGATTTCATAGTGACAGCCTTGAGCGGCATAGAAGAAGTGAACGCTATATCCTTATTACCCTGACAATATCTACCCAGCCTGAGAAAACGCTGATAGCTAGTGAAAGCTTTTCTGAGCCTGAGGCTACAACGCTTTTCTCAAGTTCTAAGGAAAAACTCAGGCTTTTTAAGTTCAATCCTCTTTAATAGAAACTGTTAAGACCAAGGCTCTAGGTTAAAACCAGGCCCCATGCTTTAGACTCAGTTCTAAATAGTTGGCTGTTGCTAGCAACGCCCCTCGATGTCAGTAACAGTCCAAAGTAACATCCTCCCCTAGGTTCATGGTTCAAACTCGACCACTTCAGTCAGCTTCCCCGTCTACGACCACACTAGAGGCTCAATCTCTCACGCCTTTTGTTGAAAAGGTGGGTGCTCCGCTCACCAAACAAACCATTAGCACGCTGCAAGTTAATCTGGGCCGTCGCTGTAATCTGGCGTGCACCCACTGCCATGTAGAAGCTGGGCCACATCGCACTGAGGAGCTCTCTGCCGAAGTTTGCGATCAGCTGCTAGCGATAATCAACCGATTTGATCAGATCAAGACGGTCGATCTTACAGGGGGTGCGCCCGAGATGAACTATGGCTTTCGACCCATTGTAGAAGCGGCTAGGGCAAAGGGTAAAGAGGTGATTGTTCGCTCTAATTTGACCATCTTCTTTGAGACGGGCTATGAAGATTTACCGGCTTATTTTGCTGAGCATCAGCTGCACGTTGTGGCCTCTCTTCCCTGCTATTTGGAAGACAATGTCGATGCGATGCGCGGCCAGGGGGTGTATGACGAATCTATTCGAGCGATTCAACAGCTCAATGCGCTGGGATACGGAAAAGATCCTGCCCTCCAGTTAGATTTGGTCTACAATCCGCCCATTCCGAAAGATGAGCGGTTTTCGCTCACACCGGATCAGGCGGGTTTGCAAAAAGACTATAGCGCTTACCTGATGGAGCACTTTGGCATCGTATTCAACCATCTGTTTACGATTACAAATTTGCCGATTGGTCGAACGAAGTTTCAGCTGCAGCACCGTAAGCTGCTTCAGCCCTATCTCAAGTTTTTGGAGGGTCATCACAACGCCGCAACGCTCGATAGCTTGATGTGTCGCAGTGAGCTATCGATTGACTACTTGGGCAATGTTTACGACTGCGATTTCAATCAGATGGAGTTGCTGAATGCGCGCGACCAGCAAGGAAAATCCTTGACGGTCGCCAGCCTACTTCAGGCGGGCTCTCTCGATGTGATTGAGGAAATTGCTACGCGTGCTTACTGCTACGGCTGTACGGCGGGTAGCGGATCTAGCTGCGGCGGGGCTCTGTTGTAGGTACGCGTTCTCGCACTGTTCACGCTCGCACTGTTCACGCTCGCACTGTTCACGCTCACACTGTTCACTTTCAACCCAAACACTCTAAACCCAACACCCTAGAAGGAATGCTCCAATGAATTTTACAAGAAAGCCTGTGCGGTCTCGTTTGTTGAAGTTAACGGCTTTTTGTCTGTTGGGTTCGGTGCTGCTAGCCGCTGGACCCGCTTTCGCGCAAGAAAGCGCGGCTCAAGGATCTGGGCCCTTTGCCATTTTTGGTCAGCTGCAACAGCTGCTCTTAAATTTTGTTCAGTGGATTGATGGGCTAGGTCCGGTGGCGCCGATTGTGTTTGTGCTGGCCTACATTGGCATTACGGTGGCTTTTTTGCCGGCTTCTGTAGTCACGTTGGGCGCGGGCTTTGTGTTTGGCGTCGTGAAGGGCTCCATTTTGGTCTTCATTGGCGCGATGCTAGGCGCAACGGCTGCTTTCTTGATTGGGCGCTTTGTGGCGCGCGATTGGATTGCCAAAAAGGTGGAGGGCAATAAGTTCTTTAATTCTTTGGATGGCGCGATCGCTGAAGAAGGTCTCAAGCTTATTTTCCTCATTCGCCTATCGCCTGCCTTCCCGTTCAATCTGTTGAACTACGCGCTGGGCCTAACAAAAGTCTCGTTGAGAGACTACGTGTTGGGCACTACGGGCATTATTCCTGGCACCATCATGTATGTGTATCTGGGTTCGCTGGTGAGCGACGTTGCTATGCTGGGTGCAGACACTGGTACAGAAGCGAGCCCCCAAGAAGTCATTGTTGGCTGGGTAATTAAGGTGATGATTTTTGTGACGATTGTGGCGATTTCACTCTACATCGCAAAAATTGCGCGCAGAGTCCTCAACGAGACTGTTCCGGCGCCAGAAGAGTCCGCTGATATGGCTTAGGAAGATATTGACTGGGAAGCACATGAAACCCAACAGAAAATTCTGGCTCTTCTTAGTCTTCACGGCGGTGGGTGCGATCGCCTATTCACAGATTGGCCGACAGAACCTCTCTCTTCTATTTGACCAAACTGTCCTGACCGACTTCTTTAAAGGCGCAGGACCCAACAGTGTTTACTTTTTTATCTGTGCCCATGTAGTGGCTAATGCGGTGGGTATTCCTGGCACGCTGCTGGTGGTGGTAGGTGGTGCGGTGTATGGCCTGTGGTGGGGGACGGTGTGGTCGGTGATTGGGGCGACTTTGGGTGCGATCGCTGCCTTTTGGCTAGCGCGCTACCTCCTGCACGACTGGTTTAAGCAGCGCTTTCACCACCGACCCCTCTTCCAAAAGCTCAATCGCACCCTTTGTTCAGATGGCCTGTCGTGCGTTCTAACTATCCGATTTTCACCGGTATCTCCTTTCAATGCCGTTAACTTTGCGCTGGGGCTCACTCACGTTTCTCTGCGACCCTACGCCGTGGGCACTTTTGTAGGCATTATTCCGGGCACGCTGGTTTACACCTGGCTGGGTGTTACCGGCGCTCAAGCGCTTAACGGCGGCAGCTTAGCGCCCCTAATTATTTGTTTACTCTTGCTGATGCTACTGTCAGCACTCCCGCTGATTCGAAGAGGACTCTCAGCTTCCTAGAGGCTGCCACCGAGCCACTTTATTGAGGCGGCTTCCTTGGCGCAGGTACAGCAGTCTGCTATGCCCGTGTGAAGCTGTATAAAATTACACTTAAGGAACGAGTGCTAAAAAAAGCATTTGCTAGGCATCTACCGCTAAAATCAATGACCCAGATCACGGAATGCAAAAACCGCAAGCAGTCGGTCGTGTCATATTGCGAGCAACTAACCGCCGCGCCACAAAGAAATATGTG
>JBCBDN010000176.1:0-8089 GCA_038529685.1 Cyanobacteria bacterium J06598_1
GCGGATAAAAATTAGCAGACGCTACAACAACATCTGAAAACGCCAGCACCGTCTCGAAGTTGGGCTTCCAGCTGCCCGCATCTACGACTACTGGGATTTGTTTAGCCTTTGCCCACTGAGCAACCTGGGCACTCACCGCCATTTGATGGCCATCGATGAGCACGATATCAATGTCTTGGAGAATGTCTTCTGAGATTTGGTCCGCAGAAAGCTGACTATCTTCAGCGCTGCGAGAAATGATGGCGCGATCGCCCGACCCGGCAGACACCACAATCGAAGAAACAGGCGGCGGACCGACTCTACTCGGCAACAGATCAGCCAAGGTCACCCCCTGCCCTTGCAGGTCTTCGCGCAGCAATTCGACTAAGGAATGCTCGCCCAGCACAGACGCTAAAAGCGACTGGTTCTGCCGACCTAACTGAGCAAAAGCCACAGCAGCATTGGTCGCCGGACCACCTGCAACCATCAGGCTTTTGAGCGCCACTACTTTTTCATTCGCAGCCGGCGGATGTTCAGCTTGGTAAATGCAGTCCAGGGTGGTCACTCCAATGAAGAGTCCTTTGGTAATTTTAGAGTTTTGGGACATCTGCGTTCTTCTCTGCGTTCTTCTCTGCGTTCTTTTAGGAGCGGCTCAATGCGCTTTCAACATACTGCTAGGATCATCACTATAGAGCTTATTCTTAACCCTTTCTGACGGTGCCTTTGTGACAGAGTCTGTGGCCTCTTCTGAATCATCTCAAGCGGTAGAACCCGGCACGCTTTACCTAGTCGGCACGCCTATCGGCAACTTGGAAGACATGACCTTTCGCGCGGTGCGAGTACTTAAGCAAGCAAATGTGATTGCCGCAGAAGATACACGCCATACGGGTAGGCTACTTCAGCATTTTCAAATTACGACACCACAAATTAGCTACCACGATCACAATACGCAACAGCGCATTCCTCAGCTGATTGCGAAGCTAGAGAGTGGAGAAGCCATCGCCCTAGTAACAGACGCCGGGATGCCAGGAATTTCTGACCCTGGATACGAACTAGCCTGTGCTTGTGTGGAAGCGAATATTACAGTTGTGCCGGTTCCAGGGCCTTCTGCGGTAATTGCAGCGGTGGCGGCGGCAGGGTTGCCGTGCGATCGCTTTACTTTTGAAGGGTTTTTGCCTGCTAAAGGAAAATCGCGAAAGGCTCGAATCACAGCACTGAAAGAAGAGGAGCGTACTGCTGTTTTTTATGAGAGTC
Organism: Cyanobacteria bacterium J06598_1; assembly: GCA_038529685.1. Lineage (GTDB taxonomy): Bacteria > Cyanobacteriota > Cyanobacteriia > Phormidesmidales > Phormidesmidaceae > Phormidesmis. The sequence goes on from JBCBDN010000176.1 coordinate 1,234, forward strand.
CACATCGAATTTTGAAGACGTTGACTGAGTTGGAGGCTGCGCTGGGAGCTGAGAGGAAGGTTGCGATCGCCCGCGAACTGACTAAACGCTATGAGGAATTTTGGCGAGGGACTGTTGGAGATGCGATCGCCCACTACACAACAACTCCACCCAAAGGAGAATTTACCCTCCTGATTTCGCCCTGCGCGCCACTCGATCTGGCCCTCTCCACCGAAGACATCAACCGAGAACTCAAAAACCTCCTCGCTAAAGGGCAATCTCGAACAGAAGCTAGCCGCAACTTGGCACAGCGCAGCAACCTTTCCAAACGCGAAATCTATCAGATGTCGCTTGAGATCGATATTTACAGCGTTCTACAAGACAAAAGTACAGCAGCAAGCGAAGCAGATCTCCCACTGGATTAGCGGTCTCACAGAAAGCAGCATCAGGCCTTTGAAGAGAAAAATCGCATTTCTGAGAAAATGCTGAATGTATCCTGTGCTACACTCAGCCAATTTATCTGCTGTGCTCAGGAAGCCCTTAATCAGTCCTCAGCTCCACTCCTAACCCAACTGGCATTCTGAAATCAGTGAAGTAATCTCATTGATTTGTAAGGAGTCCGTTATGAAACGCCAAATTCTTTCTGCACTTGTTTTGACTGCTGCTTTGGGTGCGATCGCCCCTACTGCCAACGCCGCTGAAACCAAAGCCATTGATAACATCCAAGCCACTCGCCTAGAATTTCTCAACAACCAGACTAAGGCTGTTGAAAATGTCCATCAAACTCGCCTAGAGTTCCTCAACAACCAAACTAAGGCTGTTGAAAATGTTCATCAAACTCGCCTAGAGTTCCTCAACAACCAAACTAAGGCTGTTGAAAATGTCCATCAAACTCGCCTAGAATTTCTCAACAATCAAACCAAAGCTGTTGAGAATGTTCAAGCTACTCGCCTAGCAGGTTTAGATGTTCGTAACAAGAGCGCCCTTCACTAAGCGACCAAAAGGCTAAGAATGCAAGCCTTTGGTGAGCGGCCACTACACACCTGTTCCGTTGCCTCAAAGTCAAAAAACTTCAAGGCAACGGACATCCTAATTTCCACGGAACCCAATCCCTATGTCTTCTCCCAAAGCACCTAGCCGCCGACAGTTTCTACGATATTTGGTCGGTAGCAGCACAGCCACCGTTGCCGTCAGCTGGCTATGGCCATTAGCTCAATCGGTTAACGCGACTGATAACCTAGAAGAATTCTGCCTTGACTACCCACTGAATAGTCAGTGCGAAGATTATCTACCAGGGGTCGCCGCTTTAGATGAAACAGGCATGCCCTATCTGGAAACGGCAACATTAGCCACGGTCAGTGCAGGCGATCGACTCCCCGCCGAAGGGCTAGGCGACCCCGTCTATCTTGTCATTGACGACAGTGACGCCTTCTCCAACTACGCTATCAGCAGCATTTGTACTCATCTAGGCTGCACCGTCGCCTGGGAGCCCACTACTCAAGAGTTTGCCTGCCCCTGCCACGGGTCAAAGTTCGACGCCGACGGTCAAAACATCAAAGGCCCTGCCCATCAACCACTTGAGCGAGTCACCGTTATCGTCAAAGACGATGAGGTCCGCTTAGTTGATAGAGTCCCAGAAGAAGTCGTTTAGCGAAGAACAAAGAAAATCAAGACAAAACCCCAGTGCCACAAGTCAGCTCGTAGCGCTGAGTCAGCGTATCTCCTGAAACCACAAAAAAAGCAGGGCCGGAGCCCTGCTTTGTCGTCGAAGCTATAAAAAATGAACGGCTCTAGCCAAGTGCTTCTGCACCGCCCACTACTTCAAGAATCTCTTGAGTAATCGCGGCCTGACGCGCTTTGTTATAAGAAAGCGTTAGAGACTTCATCAGCTCTTTTGCGTTCTCACTGGCGCTGTTCATTGCAGTCATCCGTGAAGCCAGTTCACTCGCTGCCGATTCCTGTAGTGCTCGCAAAATTTGATTGTTCAAATATAGCGGCAGCAACGCATCCAAAATCTGTGACGGATCCTGTTCAAAGATCATGTCTTTTGGAAATTCGCTCACCTCTACATCAGGGGCATCCGAGCGCTCAACCGCAAGGCGGCCATCGCGACTAGTCAGGCGGAAAATCTCATCGTCTTGAGCCTCCAGACCTTGAGGGTCTAGGGGTAACAACGTCTGAGTGACCGGGCGATTGCTCACCAAAGAGATGAACTTGGTGTACACCAGCTCCACTCTATCAACAGACTCTGATAAGAAAAGGGCCAGCAGCTCATCAGCAATGCTCGCGGCTTCATCAGCTGTTGGAATTTGGTCTAAGCCAATATACTTTTCATCAATTGACTGGCTACGGCGCTCAAAATATTGAACGGCTTTGCGGCCAACCAATACATAGGTAAAGTCTATGCCTTCAGCTTTCAACTCTTTGGCACGGTTCTCAGCGCGACGAATCACGTTGGAGTTATAGCCACCGCACAGACCTCGGTCACCAGAAATAACCAGTAGCGCCACTTTTTCAGGCTCACGCTGCTGCAAAAGCGGCAGGTTGGTGGTGTCTTCGAACTTAAGTCGGCTTTGCAGGCCGTAGAGTACCTGGGCTAAGCGATCAGCAAACGGACGGGTCGCGTTTACTTGAGCTTGGGCACGGCGCACTTTTGCAGCGGCCACGAGGCGCATTGCTTCGGTGATTTTTCGGGTGTTCTTGACCGACTTGATGCGATCGCGAATCAGTTTCAAATTAGCCATAATCGTTTCCTCATAAGGCTGCTAATTCCTCGAAAAGAACCACCAGCCTCACTTATGCGTCTCCCTACGCTGCCAAGAATGCTTGCTTGCTCTCTGCGATCGCCTCTTCAAGAAGCTTGATAGCATCATCCGTCAACTTCTTAGTGTTCATAATCTCATCAACATAAGCCTTCTTGCTGGTGTTGACGTAAGAGATCAGCTCGCTGACGTAGTCAGCCACTTTATCCACAGGGATGTCATTGAGTTTGTCATTAACACCGGCATAGATAACGGCAACTTGCTCAGCCAGTGAGCGAGGCGCATACTGCTGCTGCTTCAAAATCTCACGCAGACGCTGACCTTTTGCCAACTGTGCTTGAGTCGCTGGGTCTAAGTCAGAAGCAAACTGAGCAAATGCCTGAAGCTCGTCAAACTGAGCTAGCTCCAGCTTCACCTTACCGGCTACTTTCTTAATCGCCTTAGTTTGCGCAGCTGAACCTACCCGGGATACCGAGATACCCGCGTTAATCGCAGGGCGCAAGCCAGAGTTGAACAAGTCAGAAGAGAGGAAGACCTGACCATCGGTAATCGAAATCACGTTGGTTGGAATGTACGCCGAAACGTCACCCGCCTGGGTCTCAATAATCGGTAGCGCAGTCATGCTGCCCTCACCCAATTCAGGACTGAGCTTAGCTGCACGCTCAAGCAGACGTGAGTGCAAAAAGAACACGTCGCCAGGATAAGCTTCACGACCAGGTGGACGACGGAGCAAGAGAGACATTTGACGGTAAGCCTGAGCTTGCTTGGTCAAGTCATCGTAAATAATCAAGGTTGCCTTGCCTTTGTACATGAAGTACTCAGCAATCGAAGCGCCTGTGTAAGGAGCCAAGTACTGCAAGGCAGCAGGGTCGTTGGCGTTAGCCGCAACAACGACGGTGTAGTCCATCGCACCGCGCTCTTCGAGCACGCCGATTACTTGAGCAACCGAAGACGCTTTTTGACCAATCGCAACATAGACGCACACCACGTCTTGATCAGCCTGGTTGAGGATGGTGTCGATAGCGATCGCAGTTTTACCCGTCTGGCGGTCACCAATAATGAGCTCACGCTGACCGCGTCCAATCGGAATCATCGCGTCAATCGCGGTAATACCTGTCTGCAAAGGCTCATACACCGACTTACGATCAATAATGCCAGGTGCCATCGACTCAATGAGGCGACTCTCTGTCGTGTTTATCTCGCCTTTACCGTCAATGGGACGGCCCAAAGTATCAATCACACGGCCCAGCATGGCGTCGCCTACCGGCACAGACGCAATTTTACCGGTGGATTTTACGGTACTGCCTTCCAGAACCTGGCGGCCTGTACCCATCATCACCGCACCGACGTTGTCTTCCTCAAGGTTGAGGGCAATACCGATTGTGCCATCGTCAAATTCGAGTAGCTCACCGGCCATCGTATTGTCGAGGCCATAGATGCGGGCAATACCGTCACCTACTTGAAGCACAGTACCGACGCTATCCGCTTTCACGTCGCTATCGTACTGCTCAATCTGCTGCTGAATAATGCTGCTAATTTCGTCCGGTCTGATGCTTACCATTAGAAGTTGCTCTACCTACTAACTACCGATTTTAATAAAACAGACAATGCTTTAAATTGCCTTGAAAACTATCAGGTCAAAGGGGAAGCCAAAAGGGATTGACCCACTTTGCCTAAATCACAAAAGACCGTTACACACCCAGCTGCAAACCAATCCGGCGAAGCTGCCCGCGAATGCTGGCATCCAGCACCTGCGAGCCGATTTGGATAATGACGCCGCCCATTAGATCTGGATCAACGCTGGTCTCTAGTTCAACCGAGTTTGCCTTCGTCATCCCTTGAACTTTTTGACGAACGGATTCTTTCTGTTCATCAGTCAGTTCAACAGCGGAAGTCACTTCGGCCAGAACCGTTTGCTTTAGCTCACGCACCTGGGCCTGAAACTGCTGCAAAATAGGCTCTACTAAATAGATGCGCCCTCTATCTACCAGCAGCATCAGAAAATTCTTCATCTGCACGTTGGTATCGTCACCCAAAATCTTGTTCAGAACGCCTTTCTTAGCGTCTGCATTCGCAATCGGGTTCTCTAAAAAGTCAGAAAGCCCCTCTGACTCCTTGAGCAAACTCAAGAAATCTGCTGCGATTTTGCTCAAATCATCGACAGAATCTTTTGACTTAGCAATAGAAAGGAGCGCTTGCGCGTAAGGACCGGCAACCTCTGAAGTAGCAATACTCATGTTTTGTTCTCCTAATCTCCTAGCTGGGCAATACTTTGGTCAACCAGCTGGGTCTGAACGCCGTCGTTGAGCTTTTCAGGCAGGCGCGATCGCACCTTTTCCATCGCCATCTGAGAGACTCGCTGACGCAGCTCCTGCATCACCTTGTCCTGCTGAGAGGACAAGTCCTGTGACGCTGCCGCCTTCAGACGTTCAATGTCTTTCGCGGACTGAGCAAGAACAGCTTCGCGAGCAGCTTCAGCGTTGGTTTTCGCCTCCGCTTTAATTCGCTCTGCTTCTTTCTTCGCCAGCTGCAACTTCTGTTGCTGTTCTGCCAAAGCAGAAGCGGCTTTCTTCTGACGCGACTCCGCATCTTTAATAGCGCTCTCAATAGCTTCGCGGCGTTCTTGGAGTTTGCTCCCCAAGAAGCCCTTACCGAAGTAAATAAGAACACCAATAACAATCGCTAGGTTGATTAGGTTGGTTTCGAGGATGTCGAAATTTAGCCCAAATCCTTTGGTTTCAGAGGCCAGCAGCCCCCACGCTTGCGTTAACACTTTCGATACCTATACTGCTTCGTCTCTTTGAGTTCTGTCTGTTTTGTCTGGCCATCTTGTCTGACCGTCTCGGCCACACTGCTTGGCCGTCTTGATACTTAAGCGGCTGAACCCAACAGCTTGCCCAAGATCTGCTCGCTTAGAGAGTCGACTTGCTTTTCTAGCTGACCGAGGGCGGCTGCTTTTTGCTCGTCTAGCTCTTTTTGAACAGATTCACGCTGAGTCGCGGCTTCTTGCTGGGCAGACGCCTGCTTTTGAGCAGCAATCTGTTGCGCTTCTACCTGAGCAGCCTCAATGACACTACGGGCCTCGCGGCGCGTATCTGCCAGTGATTGCTCGTAATCTTCAGCCATTTTTTCTGCCTTTGCCAAACGCTCCGCTGCGCCAGCTTTAGCGTCTCGCACATAGGCGTCACGCTCATCAATGGCATTGCCCAAAGGCTTATACAAAATGGCGTTGAGCACAGCCATCAAAATCAAAAACTGAATCGCCATCAAAGGCAGCGTGGCGTTCAGATCGAACAGTCCGCCTGCTTCTTCGACACTTTCAACAGCTTCGACAGCTAATAATGTCAGTCCCATCCACATGTTCTTCTTTTAACCCCGCTGACACAGCGTTCAGCGAGAAACTCCCTATTGGATATACAAAGCAATTTAACAAGATGCAATTCAACAAGGTGTATGAGGACACCTAGCCAAACTGATCAATGCCAAACCCCCGCTAAGTTGGGAGATAACCGAAGCCTTCTCCCAACTTAAAAGGCTTATGCAAATGGGTTAGCGAACAAGAGAACGAGCGCAACAACCAAGCCGTAGATGGTCAATGCTTCCATAAATGCCAAGCTGAGTAGCAACGTGCCACGGATTTTGCCTTCAGCTTCAGGCTGACGTGCAATACCTTCTACAGCCTGACCAGCAGCATTACCTTGACCAATACCAGGGCCGATTGCCGCGAGGCCAATAGCCAAAGCAGCGGCGATAACAGATGCACTAGCAACAGTAGAATCCATGATATTCTTCCTTGTGATTTTAGAGTGTCGTATCAAAGCCTTTTATTATCTTGAACAGCTGCGCTGGCAGAAACCAGGCAAGCAGTTCGAGAACAATCTGGAGGGCTAGCCAAGAGTGAGATTAACGAGAGTCTCCATCTCTCAAGAGGCCGTTCATAGGCTTCTAAGAACCAAACGCTAGCAAAGACACCTCATCCCAACTCACGTCCGGTCTATCGAGAGGCCCTTCAAAAGCTGTTTTGAAGGGCCTCTCATACTTGGGTCAGTGCCCTTCCATCGCTTCGCCAATATAGGCAGCCGCCAGGGTGGCGAAAATCAATGCCTGAATAGCGC
>JBCBDN010000177.1:0-8078 GCA_038529685.1 Cyanobacteria bacterium J06598_1
ATTAGAGAGACAAGAATCAGGAAAAGAACCTATAGAAGATAGCTTCTCAATAGAGCACATCTTGCCTCAAAACCCAAACGAAGTGTGGGTACAAAAGTTTCAACAAGATGAAATAGATGATGCTACATACCGATTAGGTAATATGACTCCTTTGGAACAAAAACTCAATGCAAAGATAGGAACAGAATCCTATAAAGACAAGAAGGCTCAAGCTTATAGTCGAAGCGCTTTTGAAATTACGAAGAATATACAAGCTGATGATTGGACAATGTCATCCATTGTGAACCGTCAAGAAAAAATGGCTGAAAGTGCTTTGCGAATCTGGCGTATCAGCTACTGAGCCGTACAACTAAATCTATAGAGTCTCGACATCAACCCATACTCCATCTTGATTCATCGATTTTGACAGGGCGACCAAAATTGAAACGAGCTTAGTACCAACTTGGCCCGAAGAAACGGGCGAAGATCTATTCTCTCGCACACAGGTCACAAAATGGTTGCAAACGCTGGCCAGGGGCTCTGAGGGCGGTACTTCTAGCGGATGAGATTCCAAATTGGCAGGGGTATACCAGCCGTCTTGCTCAATCAGGTCGCCCTGCTTTTGTACGAGGGGGGTTTCTGAGTTCATTTCATCAAAGATGAGCGTGGCTTTGTCACCTACAAGGCAGAGTCTTCTCTGCTTATCGGGGTTGGCCCAGCAGAGATGAATAGTGGCTTGGAAACCACTGGCATACTGCAACCAACACCAGACAACATCGGTCAGGCCATTGGGCGAAAGCGGCGTGCTGACGTTGGGCTGGAGCCAGCTGCTGCCCTGTGCGCGGACCTGCACGGGGCTTTCGCCTAGCCAGTAGTTAAAGATGGAGATATCGTGGATGGCTAAGTCCCAGAGCGCGTCGACATCGCGGCGGACGGGGCCAAAGTTAGTGCGGGTGCCATAGCCATAGCGAGGAGCGCCCACGGAGGGTAGCGCGGTTTTGGCGGTCGTGACAGCACCGTGAAAGAGATAGGTATGGTCAATCACGAGCTGCTTGTTTTTCTCAGCTGCCAGATTGCAGAGCGCTTGGGAGCTGGCAATATCCAGAGTAAGCGGTTTTTCAGCGAGGACGTGTAGCCCTTTTTTAAGCGCGGCTTCTATGAGGGTGTAGTGGGTGGCAGCGGGGGTGGCGATCGCCACCGCATCCAGTCCATCAATCTCTATCGCAGCCTGCCAATCACTCAGCAGCAGCACCGACTCATCTAAACCTTGCGCCTGTAAGTCTTGCGCCAGCGTTTTTAACCGAGCTGCCGACGCTTCTACAACAGCTCTCAAACACACCTGGGGATGGTCCAAAAAATTACGCAGCAAATGAGAACCCCATCGACCAGCACCAAAAAGCACTAGGTTAATCGGATTAGGATGATCGATCGTCTGCGTCATAGATTGCCTGTCCCCTCATAGAAACGGTTATACAAACGGACCCAGTTTGAAACTGCCCGCATCAAGAATTCCCGTTTGATTGCAAATCATACGGTTTACCTATTGCTATTCAAAAGAATTCCAGGTAATCAGGAGATCTGAGCTTTTTTAGCGGCGATCGCATCTTTTAACCGGCCAAACGCCACCCTAGCGGCTGCCTGCTCTGCAGTTTTCATCGAGCGGCCTTTCCCTTCACCCCAGAGCTTGTCTTGAAACCAGGCTTCAGCCGCAAAGCGTTCTTCATCGCCGTGGACTTTGCTGATTTCGCTCACCTTATACACCGGAAGCGACTTATAGTTCGACTGGGTCAACTCTTGCAGCGCCGCTTTGTAGTTTTGCCGAGCTGGATCGGTGCGCAGCGTATGGGTTAGCCGCGCGAAGTGGGGGTCGAGCCAGGGGCGAATCAGGCTCACATCGCCTGAGCTGAGGTACAGCGCACCCAAGATCGCCTCAAAGGTATCGGCCAAACGAGAATCTTCACCAGCTTTGTCGCCAGCGGCACTGCGGGAGAGTACTAGGTAGCGGTCGAGATGGTAGTGCTTGGCGAGGGTAGCTAAAACGCGATCGCTCACAATTTGCGATCGCACTGCTGACATCTCACCCAGCGCCATATCGGGATAAGTCTCCATCAAAAATTCAGCCGAAGACAGCCGCAGCGCCGCATCTCCCAAAAACTCCAGCTTCTCGTTATTTTTATCCGCCGAGCTAGAGATATCAATCACCGCCAGCTTCAGCAAATCTTGCCGAATCGCTTTGGGTTCGATATTCAGCGCAGCCAGCAGCGGGGCTAAATCGGTTTGATGTGGCGCAATATTAGAGTCAGCCATAGCCGCTATTCCTCTGCTATCCCTCCAAAATGACAGGCAAAAGGCAGCCGTCTAATCTGGGTGTAAAAAAATCTAGAGCTGGACCTAAGCCGGGTTCTGTTCTTTCGCAAGTCTTGCGACTTGAAAAGGCGGTTATCTATCTGGGACGGCTGTTACCAGACGCCTCAAGCGGCACACATTAGTCGGAGCCGGTAAAAAGTCAACCGTCGCTCCTCGGCCTTGCACCCAACCGGGGTTTACCTGGCCAGTACCTCTCGATACTGCCGGTGCGCTCTTACCGCACCCTTGCACCCTTACTCGTAAAAGTCAGAAGTATAAAGTCAGAAGTATGAATTTAAAGCCAGGCTTTCATTCATCACTCATCGTTCCTACTTCCGCCTTTCCGTTAGCGGTATGTTTCTGTGGCACTCTCCTCACGGTCGCCCGCACTGGGCGTTACCCAGCAAGTTTGACTTTTCGGGAGCCCGGACTTTCCTCAAATAGCGCCTTCTAGGCCGAAGCCTTTCACACACTATCCGCAACCACTGAGCCAACTCTAGAGACTTAGTGTATCGCTTCTGGTGCCGCGAAAAACAGCGCGAATGTGAGTGCTCTCGTTACCACAGGCAATCGTTCACCCGGTGGCTGAACAGAGTCGAAGTCACTGGTGGCTGAGCGGCGTCGAAGTCACTGGCCCCAGAACCAGTTCCGCTCTGGTCGATTGCGCTTACCCACACGTCTGAGGATCCAGCGCAGCGGCGGTAGCGCGATTTTGTCAGGTGAAATTTCGAGCGTGAACTTAAATGGCACCAGCAGGTTCAGCAGCTCAGTTTTTGACTGGGTCACATGCTTCAGTCCAATCATCAAGTCCAGCGTATAAAGCGGCTGAATGCTGCTGTCATCGCCTGTGGGATCCGGCATGTCTGAGAACTCAACTCGCTCCTTTAAGTTCACCAAGTTATCGGCCAGCTCCATGCGATCGGTCTCAGGATTGTTGAAGTAGTTTTGCTCAGTGGTGACATTAGCCGAAATATTCTGACCTGGGTTCACCAGGCTAAAAATCTGAGGCTGCGTCAGGTCACGTGGCATGTTTGGCGTACTGCGAATAATGCGATTGCCTGCGCCAAACATTTCCAGAGAGCTGTGGTCCCAATTGATGTAAACCTGCATATCGCTGGTGGAGTTTTCCACATAAACCGATAGAAAAGAGATCGGCCTCAGCTTTTGTCGCCCCGTTGGCGATACCCGAATAGAAATATTCTCAGCCATGATGGCTAAAATGCCCTCTTCACTCAGGCCCATCTCCTTTAGCTCTATGGCATCCGGCGTACTCAAAACAGCTCTAGGGTTTGCAGACTTCACAGCTAGCTTGAGCGCCGTCTGCTTTATCTTGCCAAAGCTCATTTCTTCGCCAGACGCTTTAATGTGCTTTGCATCGGGCTGGCAGTCGAGCTGGCTCTGGGTTTGGTTACCCAAAAAATCTGGGTCCACATGGATAAACACCCGATCTTCCTGCTGCCGCTCTAGGTCCAGCGCCATTTGGTAAAGGACATAAAACACCACCAAAAAGTAAATAAAGAGAAGAAGCGTTTCCATAGCTGCCGAAAGGGAGTGCCCGTCAGGTTGCCCCCTAGCTTACACGATGGTTACATCTCTACATATTTACAATTGTTGATATTGCTAAAGACCCTCGATACATTGGCTTACATAGGGTTGCATTCACTCATAAAAAAGACGCTACAAGGCTCGCCACCGGGATGTTCTAACCTGCAAACATCCGATAGAAGTATCACTTTCATCCACAAAATATAGGCGGATTCATCTTTAAGCTGGTATTAACATTCAGCATTATGGACACTCATTGTCCTACTATTTGAACTGAGAGTTAGCAAAGAAACAGTTTGTTTCAATCGCTCTTTTTAGATTTCTTCTAAAGGGCTCTTTAGAGATAATCGAGGAGGCGACTACAGCCTTTTTATACCTGGCTTTCAGGTTCATTTATATTCCTTTCAGGAGATGATTTAATTCACCTGATATTGCTAGAATAAAAGCACAGTGACGAAGTAAGAGAAACGCTTGTTTACGATTGTTTTTTCAATAGGAAAGCAGCTAAAGCAAGCATTGAAAATACAGCTGACTACCGCTCAGGAAGAAAGAATTAAGAGATAGCCTAATGGTTTGAAAAAGGCTGCCTCTTATCTGAGTATCAAAAGAGGAGACGACAGTCTAATGAAAACGTTAACAAATCTATTTAATTCAACCCATTCCAAGACAGCGCAATCTACGGAGAAAGGCGTAGCTGCCTGTTTTTCAGCGGTTTCTGTAGGGCTAGCCTCAGTGGGGCTATTAGGTGTAGCCGCTTTGGTAGCACCAGCTTCAGTACAGGCTGCCAACCCGGCTGATATTGCCCAGCTAATAGAAACAGGGATGTGCAGAGCATGCGACTTGTCTGGCGCAGACCTGACAGGCGAACACCTCATCGGAGTAGATTTGCGAGAAGCTAACCTGACGGGAACTGTTTTGGCCTACACCAACTTGGAAGGTGCAGACCTTACCGGTGCGACCCTAATTAACACCAACCTCACAGGCGCATTCTTAACCAATGCCTTGCTAGATAATACCGTCATTGAAAATGCCAATTTTTCTGAGTCAACGTTGATCTACACCAGCTTAGATAATGCAGCAGTGACTGACGTGAGCTTAGCGGGTGCCAATGTCATTAATACGCCCATCAGCGTCGGTGGCAGTTACGATCAGTAACTAGGAGAAGCGTCTATAGGTCCCGGAGGACTATTTACGGATGCCGATAACGTTATTCCTGATGTTGTTTGGGTTGAGAAAAGTCGGCTGCCGATTGTATTAGATGAGTCGGGACATTTGATTGCCGCACCGACGCCGATCGCCTCAAGCAATCACCAAAACTTCTGTAATTTTGCCGCGTTTGCTGGCTTTAGAATTGATGGAGCGCGCAGCGGTAATGGTTTCAACCGTGAACTCGCTGTACAGCTCACGAATAAAGGGGCAGTCAGAATTGGACGCGAGCACCTGTACGTGGCGGCTAGCGAGCTGCTCAATGAGATTTTTGAGCTCGGTTTGCTGCTCGGCGGCGAAGCGATAGCGGCTGTAGCCAGTGAAGTTGCTAGTTTCGCTGAGCGGATGATAAGGCGGATCGAAGTAGACGAAATCGCGATCGCTTTTGGCACGTTCTAGGACCGCAGGAAAAGGACGCTCTGCAATGTCAGCCAGTTGTAGGGCAGCCGAGGCGGGAAGTAGCAGATCCGGCGCGCAGATCTTGGGATCTTTGTAGCGGCCGATTGGCACGTTGAATAAGCCTTTGGAATTTTCGCGGTAGAGACCGTTGTAGCAGGTTTTGTTGAGATAGATGAAGCGGGCGGCGCGGGCTACCGGATCGGTTTCGAGACGCGATCGCACGTCATAATAATGCATTTCACCATGCTGCTTTTGATGCACAGCCAACTGTTCTATCAGTGGCTCCACCCGATCACGCACGCACTGGTACACATTCACCAGCTCAGGATTCAAATCACTCAAAAACGCCTGTTTCCCTTGGGCTTTCAGCTGCGGTGCCAAATAAAAAAACAGCGCTCCGCCGCCCAAAAAAGGCTCGTGATAGCAGTCGTAGTCGCTAGGCAAAAATGGCTGATACTGCGCGAGCAATCTTGACTTGCCCCCGGCCCACTTGATGAAAGGACGCGCGATCGCCTGACTGCCTATATCTGAAGTGAACGGCAAAGAAGGCGTCATGAATAAACCTTGCGGTAGGATAAAGCTGAGTTTGTTTAGTCTATCGCCAGCTAGGTTACTGATGGCAAGCAATCCAGCTAGCAAACGTCATAATGCTCATCTGCTTACAATCTCACTATTATGCAAGAATTTTTTGGCAACGTTTCCCGCTACCCCCGCTATCTCATTAGCTTCTCGCTAGGGGTTTTTTATAACGCGATCGCACCGCTAGTCCCTTTACTCAAAAAGCCTTCAACTGCGATCGCCCTCATCAGCGCAGTTGTCGCCGCCTTTATCGGTCTTGTGTTCACCATGAAGGCTATGCTCGGCATCGCATAAGAACTGAATCCAGCAAGGATTGGTTGATCTGGCAATACGGCCAGAGAATTCCCGACGGGGTTTATTTTTCCATTCATACCCAAAATAACTATGGCTACGAGTAGACGAGTCGCAAAGGTCTCTGCTTCTATTAAGCGCGAAGTCAGTCAAATGCTGCTGAACGATATCAAAGACGACCGTGTTGGCGCAGGCATGGTCAGCATCACTGATGTAGACGTAGCTGGAGACCTCCAGCATGCCAAAATTTTTGGCAGCATTTACGGCACTGATGAAGCCAAAGCAGAGACAATGGCGGGGTTGCAGGCCGCACAGGGCTATGTCCGCCGTCAGCTCGGGCAACGAATGAAGCTACGCCGTACACCCGAAGTTACCTTCAAAGAAGACCGCTCATTTGATTTGGCAACAAATGTACTGAACGTAATCAATCAAATCAGCGCCGAGCGTAAAGCCGGTGATTCCATAGATGCTCAGGACTTAGGTGAAGAAACGCCCTAGTATGCAAAACGATCTCCGCAGCTAATTTAACAATTCAGCAGCGTCTGGTTCCCCTTACCAAGGGGAACCGTCAGGGAGGGGTCTCGATAACTCACGCTACACGCCGATAACCCTCAGGGAAAGACCTCGGCAAGTACCTCGCACACCGAGACCCCTCCGTTGGTTCCCCTTATTAAGGGGCACCGCTTTATGTGGGTGCCCATAATTGCCGATGATCTCTTCACGTCTTCCTAGCCCCGATACGCTCACGCTCCAAGAACAAGTCGCTCAGATGATGGTCGTCCGCACCACCGGGCACCTGTTCGATCACGAGGTGGAATATCCTCAGTGGGAATCTAAAAATGATGACCTCAAGCGAGTGTTAGCCCTTGGCGTAGGCGGCATTATTTTGCTCGGCGGCAGCGCGGCTGAAGTGGGCGTGCGCACGCAGCAGCTCCAGGCTTGGGCCAAGTATCCGCTTCTGATGGCAGCAGATATTGAAGAAGGCGTAGGACAACGCTTTAGCGGTGCGACTTGGTTTGCACCACCGATGGCACTGGGTGAAATTGCGAAACGAGATTTGCCCTTAGCCATCCAGCTTTCTGAGCAAATGGGCGCGGCGACAGCGCAAGAGGCGACGGCCATCGGCTTGAACTGGCTGCTGGGACCTGTGGTGGATGTGAACAACAATCCAGCTAATCCTGTGATTAATGTGCGGTCTTTTGGCGAAGAAGCTGACGTGGTAGCTCAGCTGACGAGCGCTTTCATTCAAGGGACACAAGCCCCGGAAGGAAGTAAAGGCAGTAGAGTCCTGACCTCGGCCAAGCACTTTCCAGGGCATGGCGATACGGCGATGGATTCGCACCTGAGTTTGCCCGTGGTAGAGCATGATTTTGAGCGGCTCCAGGCGGTGGAACTTGTGCCTTTTAAGCGGGCGATTGCCACCCAAGTCGACAGCATCATGACCGCCCACCTCCAGCTCCCCCAGCTGGATGCTCAATATCCATCTACCCTATCCAAAGTCACCCTCACTGGCCTCCTCCGCCACGACCTAGGCTTTGACGGATTGATCGTCACAGATGCGCTAGTGATGGGCGGGATTACTCAGCAATATGGAGCGCAAAAAGCAGCCGTGCTCGCGGTTGAGGCCGGAGCTGATATTTTGCTCATGCCCGAAGATGTGGAGGGGTGCATCACGGCTATTTGCGAAGCGGTAACCAGCGGACAGATTGCACCAGCGGTAATTTTGCGAGCCG
>JBCBDN010000178.1:0-8005 GCA_038529685.1 Cyanobacteria bacterium J06598_1
TGACCTACTAACGGGTAGTTCGACGCCTTTGGTGAATGATCTTGAGGTTCTGTCCAGAAGCATCGATTACAGCATCAAGGACATCAATGCTGTTGCCTAGTAGTGCGATCACACCCCCATCTCCCACCGCTGATCGAGTTGAGAGCGTTCCTGTAGTAGAAACCTCTTCAGCCTCTACCCGATAGCTTCTCAGCTTTACAGCACCGTTGGACAGAACCTCAAGATCATTCACCAAAGGCGTCGAACTACCCGTTAGTAGGTCAGGCAAATCAGTTGCAGAAAAGCCATCCCCAGCAGGCACAGCGCTCTCTACCACTTCTATACTCAGCAAACTTCCAGGAATGCCATAGCGAACAGTACTCTCGCCACCTACAGCGACTAGCCCAATCTCACCCCCCGGCGCGCTCAGCGTCCCAGCGTTAACGACATTGCCGCCCGCCAGCGAAATTGACTCTCCAGGGGCAACAGCCAAATCGCCCTGGTTTACAACCGCACTCGCGGATGACTCAGTGAAGTGAAGTGCCGACAGATTCCCTGTCAAAGCTGAGTAGTCAGACTCAGCGGCTAAAACATTAAGCACCTCTCCCTCAAAGTCGAGCCGGTCAGCGGTGGTCGCGGTGAACGAACCCGAGAGCGACAGCTGCGCATCAGGACCAAACAGCACCCCCGCCGGATTCACCAAGTACAGATTGGCATCACCGCCCGATACCTGCACGGTGCCGTCAATATAAGAAGGCGCGGCCTCAGAGATTTGACCCACAATATTAAAAACGCCCGACTCGCTCATGAAGTTGGCAGTCTGCGATTCGGCCAGGTCAAACTGTTCGAACTCATGAAACAGATTGCCGCCGGCTTGGGTGCCTCCTTCAATATCGAACTGATCGTCTAGTTCAAAGACTGTTGTTCCAGCACCCCCACTCGTGGGGACAACCTGTGCCTTAACAGGACGTTGCGCGATTGGAAACAGCACCGCAACCACGGCAGCCATCCAAGTCCTAGTAGCTGAGGAGACGATTGGCCGAACCGCATGAGCGGGCTGCTGCTGGAGATGCTTTTTCATACTGAGGTTTGTGCCAAAGAAGAGGGAAACAAAAGCACCCCAGAATGAGTACGAATACATTTGCCTCACATAACGAACATACCCAGACAATAAAAGTAAGCTAAACAATTTTGCTTACTTAAAAATGTAAGGATGATGTATTTCTTTCTTCTAGACACGGGCCAAACATCGGCAAAAAATTGGGTAGGTAAATACGCCGAACTTTAGTCAGCAGTGGCCATTCGCTGTTTGGCAGTGCGTGTTTTTTCGGAGAGACAAATGTGCGCGGTTGCGGCAGCCAGTCCATAAGCGGGCATATTGCCGTAAATGGATTCACAGCTGGCTGGCTCGACTCGATAAGTTTCGTGCCAGATACCTACGCTGCCATCGCCTCCGATGTCTTTCATGAAGCGCTGCCAAGATTGCCAATGGGGGTCTTGGCTGTTGCGGGCGAATTGAGTCAGGTCTTCAAATGAGCGCCAGTAAGAAACCATGCAGGTCTCTAGAGGCCACAGCCGAAAAAACGTGCGTGAGCCCAGCATGCCTTTCTCTGGGTGCTCAGAAAGCGTCGCCATCATAGGGCCCATAGCGCCAGCTACCGAAAACCACTTTTTGATCGACCAAAAACGGTTGACTCGCATACCAATGAGAAAAACCACACAGGGTTCTGAAACATCAGCCGTGTAGCGACCGGGGAAAATAGTGTTCATTAGATTCGTGCTCATAGATTAGTACGCTCTTACTTCAGACTCTGCAAGCTGTTGTATCTGCGCCATCGCCTTCGGTAAAGCACGCTTAAACCTGGGACCAAGCAACAGATTAAACCAAAAAGAAAGTGGGCCCTCGAATGAGACACGATGGGTAAAGAGCGTTTTGTTTATGCTGTTCGAGGGCTCAAGAAAACGATAAACATGCAGTTTACAAAACAGCAGCTTCGTCGTAAATGTGTAGCTTTTGCCCAGCGCTATCTGTGAAACTAAAAACTCAGAGACGGGACCTACCCTGGGCTTTAGCCGCCCCACTGCACCGAGACAAAAGTCTCCTTCCAGCTCAGCATGCAGCAATTCGCTGTCCCATTCTGGCCACCAGCCCACGGCGGTCCAAATTGACCAAATGGTCTCAGGTGCAGCTGTGGTCTCTAGGGTGTATGAAAACGTCATAGCAAGGCCCCAGCATCTACAATCGTTAAAATCGCCTGTACGTCTTCTGCGGAATAATCCGGCGCCAGAGTGGGTGGCTGAGCTGAAAATAATTGAGCGGACATGTCGCTGGCCTCCGATGTTTACAGTGTCAACACACGAACACTCAGAGGTTAGCGCAGACATGTTTACGGTGTCAACACCTGTAATATGGTGAGCCCAGCGAGGCAATATGCGATCGCCTCCCACCCCCCTCAAAACCATGACAAAAAAGCAGACCTATCACCACGGCGATCTGCGGCAGGCACTGCTAAGAGCGGCGCTTGACCTGTTACGAACCAAAGATGCGCAAAGTCTGTCGCTGCGAGAAGTGGCGCGTGAGGCGGGGGTTTCTCACACTGCGCCGTACCGACATTTCACCGATAAGGCGGCCTTGTTGGCTGCGATCGCCCAGGAAGGCTTCGTTGAGTTCGGGCAGTATCTTACTGCTGCTGTCACCACAGCCGGCGGCAAACCTATCGAGAGCCTGCAGGCTACCGGCATGGCTTATGTACGCTTTGCCCTCGACCATCCCACTCACTTCCGAGTCATGTTCGGCTGTTTCCCAGATAATGAGCCCTCTAATAGTGAACTGTATAAAGTCTCTAAAAGCACCTTCCAAATCTTGGTCGATGTGATTTCAGCGGGGCAAGCTGCCGGACTGATGAAGTCCGGCGATCCAGAATTTCTGGCACTGGGCCAGTGGTCTATGGTGCACGGCCTTTCGATGCTGCTGCTCGACGGCATGCTGAGCCAGCAGGGGAAAGAAACTGAGTTCATTCAAGCACTGGTCCAGCAGAATACAGATAGCCTAGTTATGAGTCGCCCTGACTAGAAATGGCTAGCTTTAAAACGGTCTGGTCCAGACTTGGCCAAACAGCCGCTGACCGATATCTGGAAAGCCGCCGTTGGTCCAAGACTTCAGCAGGGTTAGAGACTGTGGAGCAGCTAGCCGTGGTAGGGCATAGGGGGAGGTGTGGGTACGCACGACGGGGTCAGGGGCGATCGCAACGGCAGAACGGAGATACTGCGCGACCTGCTTTTGCGCTGAGTCGTTGTAGCGGTTGTAGGGAAAGGCCAAGTGCTGAGGTCGCTTGCCCGTTTCGGTCAGTACTTGAGTAATAGATAGCTGCATTTCTTCGTCGGCGCGATCGCTATGCGTATCCAAATCCAAATGGTTCGCGGTATGCACCCCCAAACTCACCTGAGGATAGTCACGTTGAAGCTCACGCACCTCATCCCAATTCATCGTTAACCTAGGCGGATAGGCCCTCGGCGCAAGCTGCTCATCTACTGATTGCAGCACCTGCGCGCGTTGCTCAGGCGTGCACCTAATCAGGTGGCTCGCCACGCTGGCGTAGGCCGCCTCGGCGCCCACTGACAAATCCCAGTGTTCTTCATTCAAGTGCAGCAGGTTTTGAGATCGCGCGCGGAAAGCACCATAGAGCGTATCAATCCACTGATTTTTGGCGGCGCCCACGTAGGCCGTTGCTAAGTAAAGGGTCGCCGGCAAATCGTACTTCGCCAAAATCGGCGCAGCCACACGCAAGTTGTTTAAGTAGCCATCGTCGAACGTAATTGCCACGGTGCCCCGCCAAATTGGCTTACCCGTCGCGAGCTGAGCCACCAGCTCATCGACACTTACCACATGGCGGCGGGTCGCCAAAAACTTCATATGCCGGTCAAAGCAAGCCGCCGACAAACAGTTGCGAGGGTCCAGCCAGGGAACCTCGTGGGGGCTTGGAATACTGTGGTACATCAAAATGCTGGCCACAGATTGTCCCGTTAACTGAGAAGCGACGCGACCATACACCGAAGAGAGTCCCAAACGGTAAGAGAGCATATGCAGCCGCCTCAGCAGTCGTCGTTTGGGACTGAAGGTTACAGAAATATCTAACGGCAGCAACGCTACTGGGTTGCAAGACGTTTCTTCGGCTTCTTTAGCTGCTGAGGCTGCCCGGACAAAGGCCATATTTAAGCACACAGAACCTACTGACTACATGAGTCCGTTCTGCGGTGAGATGTTCCAACCTAAATTCAGCAAAGAAAATAAATCAAATCGTTTCTAATCGTTAATCAGAAATATAAAATTAAACATTTTTTAATATTGGTATAGTATTGAGTTACAGATAGATTTGATGCGTTCACTCTAAAGGCCTCTCAAACGAAATACGCTGCGCTGATTAACGTTTGCGCCTACGAATCATGGCTTTCTACACTCGGCAGATATCGCCCGAAAAATGGGGGATCTATAGCGAGACTGAGTTACTCGCAACGGTCTCCTGCCAAAAAACCTGTGAGACTATCATGGCTAACTTAGTCAGTGGCCGCAGAGATACGCCCACAACTGAGCTGAACAGTCTATACCAGGTGCCTAAGCTCAGACCCAAATCGAATTTGGAACCCGCCACACCTCGCTACAGAGACACGCTTTCTAAACGCAAAAGTCAGGCCAAGCGAAAAAACCGCAAGAAAAAGGTCCGCACGGTGACCGAGCCAGCATTGACTGAGAAAACACCTGCCGAGAAGATCGCTAAGCCCGTCAGTGCTGAATCTATTAGCGCTCAAAAGCTGAGTGCTCAAAAGCTAACAGCTAAAAAACAGTCGATGACCCTCAAAGACGCTTCCGAACGCGCTAGCCAAACTATCGTAGATAAAACGCCCTCCTCAGAGACGGCCGAACGCGCCTAGCTGCATTTGCAGCTAACCGAACGCGCTCAATAAGAGCAAAAGGCTGTGTGCTCTCTGTGGTACGAGTAACGTATCCCTTGTACCTCTTACCTCTCTTATAAAATTTATGCCGTCTCGCGATCGCCTCATTCACCCTTACACCCGCAGCTGGTTCAGTATTTTGGGATTGGCTCTAATGACCTTGTCTGTTAGCTGTAGCAGTGGGTTGGCAACGGCACCCACTGCCGACTCGCCAGTGCATGCAACAACAGATTCAACAATAGATTCAACAGCTCTAGCCCAAAATAGTAGCCAGAGTGACAACGAAAAGACACTTGCCGAGATCGCGTCTGCACAAGTTATTTACTTAGGCGAAACCCACAACAGCGAAGGGGATCACCTTGCTCAGCTTGAGATTATTGAGGCGATCGCGACGCAAGGACCGCTGGCCATTGGCCTAGAAATGTTTCAGCGCCCCTTTCAGCCAGTACTAGATCGCTACCTAGCTGGCACCATCACAGAAGCAGAGCTAATTGAACAAAGTGAGTACGAGACCCGCTGGGGCTACGACTGGGAGCTCTACGCACCGATTATTCGCTATGCCAAAGACAATCAGATTCCTCTGATCGCGCTAAATACACCCACCGAAATCACCCGGCAGGTCGCAGGCGAAGGACTCGCTAGCCTCTCGGGCGATGCCCTCACCTACATTCCGCCCGTCGATGAAATTGACACCACCGATCAGGCTTATAAAGATTCTGTTGCAGCTGTATTCAACGCTCACGGCGGCGCTGGTCACAGCCTAAGCTTCGATAATTTCTTTGCAGCGCAGGTACTGTGGGATGAAACGATGGCAGAGGCTGTGGTGAAACAGCTGGAAGCTGACCCAGAGCGGCAGGTAATTGTGCTGGCAGGCGAAGGACACATTGCCTTTAACTACGGCATTCCCAATCGGGTGGAGCGGCGCGTGCCAGACATTGAGCAGGCCAGTGTTCGACTAGTACCAGCTGACCAGCCAACTGAAGATGGGTTTGCCGATTTCTCTTGGATTACACCGTAAACACACACAGGGTTATCTAGGGTTCAGTCTTAGGCGCGATCGCTTCTACCGCCTTAGAGGCTCGCAGTTGCCCGCAGGCTGCATCCTTTTCTAACCCGCGAGAGTACCGCACGCTGACCGCAATACCCTTATCTTTCAGCTGCTGCGTAAAGCCATCTATTCGCTGACGGCTTGGGCGCTGGTAGTCAACTTCGCTAATGGGGTTGTAAGGAATTAAGTTGACGTGAGTTTGAAAGCCTCGCAGCTCGCTGGCTAGCTCGACAGCATGCTCGGGTCTATCGTTCACGTCTGCTAACAGCACGTACTCAAAGGTCACGCGCCGCCCCGTCAGGTTCACGTACTCACGGCACTCGTCTAGCAGGTCAGTGAGCAGATATTTTTCGGCGCTGGGAATTAGCTGGCGTCGCAGGACTTGGTTGCTGGCGTGCAGGCTCACGGCCAGCGTGATTTGCATACGCTCTTCGGCTAGGCGACGGATGCGACCGGGAATACCCACGGTAGAGACCGTGATCATGCGCTGGCCGATACCGACATCTTGGTTGAGCGATCGCACCGCAGCCACTACACTGTCCGAGTTCAGCAGCGGCTCACCCATACCCATGAACACAATATTGCTCACCCGGCGCTGAAAGTCTTCCTGTACGGTCAGCACCTGATCGACAATTTCGTAAGTCTCCAAATTGCGAGTAAACCCCCCTTTACCCGTCGCGCAGAAGTCGCAGCCCATCGGACAGCCAATCTGAGAGGAGACGCATACGGTTAGTCGCTTATCAGAAGGGATGCCGACCGCTTCGATGATCAGGCCGTCTTGGAGCCGCAGTAAGTATTTGATGGTGCCATCAGGAGATTCGGAGCGATGATGAATGTGCGATCGCCCCACCGGAAAATCTTTGACCTCAGCTCGCCACTGCTTTGAAAACACCGTCACTTCATCCAGTGAGCGAATGCCCTTTTGATAGATCCACTGGTGCAGCTGCTTACCGCGATAGGCAGGTTGGCCCTGAGAGACCACCCATTCTGTGAGTGACTCCTTAGAGCGACCGACTAAAGGCAGTTCGTCTGTTGAGCTAGCTGTAGGGGAGTCTACCGTGGTCGCAAACATAGAAGCCGAGCCGCCGAGAAGGGCCCAAGGGAAATATCGGTTAGATATCTATAGTAGAGCGATTGCAGTAAATGCGGCGGCGGTGAAGAATATTGAAGTATTTCTCAATGCGAAGTATTTCTCAACGCGAAGTATTTGTCGATGCGTTGATATCCTCATTCCCGCTCTTGCCTCAGAGCCCCGGAATCGGGGACGGGGGCCTCTATCTGACAAAACACTCCACTGACGAAAACCTCTATCTCCAAGACGAGATCTAGACAAAATCTCTAATTAGAAGCGTCCCCTTCATTGATCAAATCCACCAAGCCCTCAGTCAGCGCCTTCGGATCCATGAACAGCACCTTCGAGTTATCGCTTTCACCAATCTTCTGATTAGCGCTCACGTAGTGCCGCGCTAGCAAATAGTTCAAGACTTCTCTACCATTGCCCGTTGCCGCAAGCGCTTCAGATAAAATTCGCATCGACTCCACATCGGCTTGCGCCTCAGAAATTTTTGCGTTTTTCTGATAGGTCGCGGCGGTCTCTTTTTGCATCGCGTCTAGTACTTCTTGCGGCGGATCGAG
Source organism: Cyanobacteria bacterium J06598_1 (assembly GCA_038529685.1). Taxonomy (GTDB): domain Bacteria; phylum Cyanobacteriota; class Cyanobacteriia; order Phormidesmidales; family Phormidesmidaceae; genus Phormidesmis. The sequence continues at coordinate 7,613 of JBCBDN010000178.1, forward strand.
CTTTTGAATCTCTACTCGGTTTACCTTGAGGCCCCAAGGTGCTGTCGCCTCATCGAGCACGTCGAGCAGCGCCTTGTTAATGTCATCACGCGAAGAGAACAAACTCTCGAACTTCATTTTGCCCACCTCAGAACGCAGCGTGGTGATGACCAGCTCCTGCATCGCAAACTCAACGTCTTCAATGGCGTAATAGGTTTTCTCTAGGTCGTAAATACGCCAGTAAATGATCGCATCAACCTCTAGGTTTACGTTGTCGCTAGTGATGGCCCTTTGCGGGTCAATATCTAGCGTTTGCTCGCGCATGGAGTCTTGCAACACCACCGTGTCGAGCACTGGCACAATCATATTGAGCCCAGGTCGTAGCGTGCGCTTAAATCGACCGAGCCGCTCTAC
>JBCBDN010000179.1:0-7989 GCA_038529685.1 Cyanobacteria bacterium J06598_1
ATACGGGGGGAAACCCTTTGGTTTCGAGTGATCCAACTGCCTGTCCCATCTATGCTCTCCTAAACGTGCATGGAGGTCATGCGTTTGCTGCCGTTTGAGGGCTTATGAACTCCATCACTGATTGTACGGGAGAAGGGGAACGCTCTCAATTGGGAAAAGGTTTATGTTACTTATCGGAATCATGAGACCAAATGTGCCTTCGACTCCGCTCAGGCACCGGGCTAAATCAAAGGATACGAGTTTGTGCTAGCGACTAAACACAGCCGAAAAACCTACCGGTGGCTGAGCGTAGCCGAAGCCTACCGGTGGCTGAGCGTAGCCGAAGTCACTCTACAAAGGGTAAAGATTCTTCTGTGTAGTCTAGCTCTAGTGTGGTGAGAACGTTTTGGGTAGGGTTGGGAATGAGGGTGTGAGCATAGGCACCGTCGCCGTGGCAGGCGTTGGCGGCTTTGAGCCCGGCTTCTAGCGCGGCCTTGGCTTCAGCATTGGGGCCACGAACGACAACGTACTGATGGCCACTATCTGCGGGGGCAATTTTGATCAGGGTGACCCGGCCCGCTTTTACCATGGCATCTGCCGCTGCAAGCGAAGCAGGAAATCCGTGGGTTTCGATAGTGACAACGGCAATAGGCATGGTTTCTAAGGCATAGCGTTAGCACAAATTATACCCGGCTGTGGTGACAGGCCGGTGCCGACATAAGCGGGTCAAACTTTGATGCCGCTGGGCTGACCTTGGGTGGCAATAATGCGATCGCATCCCGACTCCGGATAGGCCCAGGCATAGTAGCTTTCCTTTGGGTTTCCCCAGCAAAGCAACAGATACAGCTCACTGCGGGTGGCCTCTACATCTGCCCACTCAGCTCGATTTATCAAAGTCTCTACCCGGTCCGGCGCGATCGGCTCAGGAGAGTTGCCTGCACGCCAGAGACTCAGCCCCTCAATCGCCTGCCGCCAAAAAGCAACGACGGCCCCTTTAGCTGCGCCGAGTCTGAGCTTGTCTTCAGCGGTGGCAGTGAGCTGGGGGTGAATTTCGGGGAAGCGAACGGTTTGGCCCTCAAAGGTACAGTCTCGCCAAACAATGCCCGAGACGCCTTCAGCTATTTGGTACTGGTGAATCTGTTCGCGAAAGTCGCGGAATGCATAGATTTGGCTGAGCTTTTGGGGGCCGATGGCTTTGGTGATAACGGGATCGTCGATACGGCTATCGGGGGTGAGTAGGAGGCGATCGCCTCGCACAGCAGCTTTCATTTCCGCATCGAGAATGTCCAGCAGCTGCGCGGTGGTATAGGCCATAGCTCAACTCCAAAAGGAAGAAGAAGAAAAAGGAAAGACTAAGTTACTGCTATCTTACATCAAGAAAAACTGCGTAACGCGTCCACTAGCAGCTGATAAACACCCTCTACATCGACCGTTTCAGCGACTTGAATCGTGGAGCGCTCACCCTTTCTATACCAGTCCACAACGGTACGGCCTAAGGTATGCTCACCAGCTGTCTCAATAGAAACATCGACTTTTCGGGTGGTGAATAGGTCAGGGTTATAAAGATAAGCGAGCACACAAGGATCGTGTAGCGGCGCACCCGGAAGACCGTAGCGAGCAAGATCGTGCTGACCATAAAAGGAGAGCATACCAGCCGCCGCATCGCTGACAGGATTACCAATCGCTTGAATATCAGCAAGGCGCTCAGGCGTCGTGAGCACTCTGTGAGTGACATCTAGCGTAATCAGAGTAGTCGGGATAGCCGACTCAAAAACGACGTGGGCAGCATGTGGGTCCACATACATATTGAACTCGGCTGATGGGGTAATGTTGCCTTGCGCCATCGCACCGCCCATGATTACGAGCTGTTCTATTTTTTTGGCAATCTGCGGGCACTTAATCAGGGCAACTGCGAGGTTAGTAAGGGGACCTAGTGCCGCTATGCGGATAGGTTCGGAGGCGTTGAGCAGCTGTTGGATGAGGAAGTCTACGCTGTGGTGTGATTCGGTGGAAGGCGGCGGTTCGGGGAAATCAGCCCCTTGGAGGCCGGTGGCACCGTGGACTTCTTCAGCGGTGGCAAGGGGCCTCAGGAGAGGACGGGGGCAGCCTGCAAACACGGGGACTTGGGGGCGGTTGGCCAGGGCGCAGATTTTTCGGGCGTTGGGATAGGTTAACGACAGGGGCACGTTGCCAGCGACGGTGGTGATACCGGCGATGGGCATGTCGAGGCCAAAGGCGAGGAGAAGTGCGATCGCATCATCTACCCCCGGATCGCAATCTACAATAATCGGTACTGCCATAAATTCGATTCCTCAGACTTACCTCTTTAATATGACTGTTTTAATATCACGGTATAAAGCACTGCGTTAACCAACCGGAACCGTTTTACGCTAGTTTAGGAGCCATGTTGTAAGGAGGAGCCATGTGTTGTAAGGAGAAGCCATATTGTAAGGCTGCATCCTTCACGTAAACACACGGCGCTGGCGATGACTCGGACTTTTTTGAATAAAGCGGCTAAAAAGGAAACGGCAACTCAGGCAACTCGGGCAACTCATAGGAGCCAACCATTCCTGGCACACGCCCTCAAGTTCTCATTACTCGCTAGCTTGCTCATCGTATCGGGCTGTGAAGGGAGTCGGATTGGCAGCAGCTTAGAAGACAGCTTAGAACCCGATCCTCAGCTGGCAGAGAATGCCAACGAGACAGCTGCTGGCACACCCGCTGATGAAGGAAAAGGCAGACAGAACAATCTACCTAGCAACGCTCAGCAAAAACCCTCCTCCGGCAACGCCAGCAGCGGAGACAATCAGAAACCAGACAGCGCAGAGACAGCGTCAAACGACAAACCTGACGGCGAAGAAACAAAAGCGGAAGAAGCGCCCCCAGCAGTGATTGCGGGTGACTACAAAGACATCGACAAAGCTCCCGAAGAAATTCAGCCGTATCTCGTAGACTTAATCGAACTGGATCTGTTAACAGTGCGTCCGGCAGCCACGACCGCACTGGCACCGGCAACGACCGCACCGGCAACGACAACAGAAGGGAACGAGAAACCCGCACCCGCACCAAAACCGCCTGCAGCGGTACCTGCCGATGAGTTCCGACCTAATCAGGCCATGACCCGGCGGGAATATGCGCGCTGGATGCTGGCCGTGAACAACAAATTTTATGGTGGCGAGCGAACCCGAAAAATTCGCCCCGGCGTCAGCAGCAGTAGCCAGCCCGTCTTTCAAGATGTCCCGGCTAGCGATCCAGACTTTGCGGCCATCCAGGGCCTAGCCGAAGCGGGCATTATCCCCAGCCCTTTAACGGGCAGCACCACTACAGTGACCTTTCGCCCCAACGCACCGCTCACCCGCAAAGATTTGCTGCTGTGGAAAGTGCCGCTAGATACCCGCCAAGCTCTTCCCGAAGCAAGCGTGAGCGCAGTTCAGCAGGCTTGGGGCTTTCAAGATGCGGGCAAAATTGACCCGCGCACGCTGCAAGCTGTGCTGGCCGACTACCAAAACGGCGACTTTGCCAACATTCGTCGGGCCTTTAACTACACCACACTCTTCCAGCCAGACAAGGCAGCCACTAGAGCAGAAGGGGCTGCCGTGCTCTGGCGGTTTGGCAACCCGGCAGAAGGCATTACCGCTGCTGAGATTCGCAATCCTGGCAGCACATCTAACGAGAATTCTGAGCCGCCTGAGAGTGAAGCGACCGATGGATAGTTCTGTTGGATCGTCGATTCAAGATGGGTGGAGTGAGGATCGCTTTTTTGATGCGATCGCAGACCTAGTCATGCTGCACTCTCCCAGCGGCGTAGAAGGCGAAGTGAATGAGTATTTGCTAACGCGCCTAGAGGCGTTAGAAGTAGAGCACTGGCAGGATGCAGCCGATAATATTGTGATACGAATTCGGGGAACGCAGCAGCCAGCAGTAGACTATTCCGCAACGCCAATAGGGGCCGATAACGTGCCAAAGGGTGCGATCGCAATAACAGCCCACAAAGACGAAATCGGCGGCATTGTAAAACGAATAGAACCCAACGGACGCCTCTCTGTTCGGCCTTTGGGCGGAGCCTATCCCTGGATTTATGGTGAAGGCGTAGTAGACCTACTGGGCGACGATGCCACCATCAGCGGCGTGCTGAGCTTTGGGTCGCGCCACATCTCCCACGAATCGCCCCAAAAAGTACAGCAAGAAGGCAAAGCCGTAGACTGGGCCGATGCCTGGGTAGAAACGAAGCTTTCTGAAGCAGAATTAGCCACAGCTGGCGTCAGACCCGGTACACGCATGGTCGTTGGCAAGCATCGCAAACAGCCCTTCCGCCTAGGCGACCACATCGCCAGCTACACCTTAGATAACAAAGCATCTTTGGCTATTTTGCTGGCGCTAGCAGAGACCGTGAAAGAACCGCCGGTAGACGTGTACTTGGTAGCATCAGCCAAAGAAGAAGTCGGGGCGGTAGGCGCCCTGTATTTCACTCAACGGCAAAAGTTTGACCAGCTAATTGCGCTGGAGATTTGCCCGCTATCCGAAGAGTATCCCATTGCCAATGGCCCTGCGCCTACGCTGTTCTCTCAAGATGGCTACGGCATCTATGACGAAGGGCTAAATCAAGAAATCATCGCGGCAGCCTCACTCGCCAACATTCCGTTTCAGGTGGCTGCCATTAGCGGCTTTGGCAGCGACGCGTCTATCGCCATGAGAATGGGGCATGTGGCCAGAGGCGCGTGCTTGGCCTTCCCCACCGAAAACACCCACGGCTACGAAATCGCGCACCTTGGTGCCATCCGCAACTGCTATCACATTCTCCAAGCGGTGATTGCATCCTTTCGCAGCAGAGCCTAATCACCCACCGTTTCACCAACCGTTTTATCAACCGTTTCACCAACTGTTTTATCAACCTAGAGCGTCCCTAAGCTAAACGTAGGCGGTATTATCGAAGCAACTACGGTATTTATCGAGCTGCTTATCCTCCTCCCCATGCGACAAGTCACTCCCCGCCCCAATTTTCTGAAAATTCTCACCACCAATCCGCCCCGGCTGCGCATTGGCGAAGCCGAGCATGAGCCGCGCCATGCCACCTGGCTAGAGCTGTTTTACGATTTGGTGTTTGTGGTTGCGGTTTCGCAGCTGGCGCACAAGCTCAGTGGCGATGTCTCTTTGCAGGGTTTCTTATGCTATGCAGGGCTGTTTGTACCCCTGTGGTGGACTTGGATCGGGACGACTTTTTATGCCAACAGATTTGACAGTGATGACCCCATTCGGCGGGTGATGATGGGCTTGCAGATGCTGGCGATCGCATCGCTTGCCGTCAACGTGCATCACGCTGGAAGCACCACATCCACAGGCTTTGCGCTCAGCTACATCATCTCCAGGCTGCTGCTGATAGTGGAATACTTCAGAGTGGTCAAACACATCCCGCAGGTAAAGTCTCTCGTATACCCAATGAATGCGGGGTTCGCGATTGGCGTAGGCTTTTGGATGGTGTCGCTGCTGGTTCCGGCGCCTTGGCGCTTTTTCCTGTGGGGAGCCGGACTCCTAGCTGACTTTACCTCTCCCATTATTGCGGCTACGCAGCAGCGACTGTGGCCGCCCCACGCAGAGCACCTGCCAGAGCGGTTTGGACTATTCACCATTATTGTGCTGGGCGAGGCGGTGATTGCGGTGGTAAATGGGCTCTCTGAAATGGACTGGAGTGTGCCGGTAGCGGCAACAGCAATTTTGGGCTTTGTGACGGCCTTTGGGCTGTGGTGGCTGTACTTTGAAAACTCGCTAGGGAAGGCATTGGAAAATGCGAGAGAAACCGGAAGAACGCTGTTTATGCAGGTATGGCTATATGGCCATTTGCCGCTGGTAATTGGGCTAGCCGCCGCTGGCATTGGGGTAGAACATGCTGTGACCGCAACAATGGGAGAAGCTTTGCCGGGGAATGAGCGATGGCTGATGGCTGGGTCTGTGGCAATCTGTTATTTGTCGCTGGCCGTGCTGCACCGGACAGGTGTGATTTTTGCCTGCAAGGTGAGGACAAACCATCGGTTAGCAGCGGCAGGGGCGGCAATGGCGATCGCCGTTTTTGGCACGACGATGGCGCCGGTTGCGGTGATGGGTGCGATCGCACTGATCGGCATCATCCAAGTCGGCCTAGATATCTTTCAAAAACAAATCGGCCTCAGTGAATAATAAATCTTTCAGTCATGGGCTTTGTTTATCAACTCAATCCAGTTCACGAAAGAACGCCTGATGTCGCTGAATAGCCCGCTTCAAGCAACTGTTGGATTCAGGCGGATCCTCCATAGCATCTGTAGAGTTGCTTAAGACACTACTATCGGCTGAAACCATTATGTAGCAACGGGCAACTCTACTAGCAAAGTAAGAATGCATCCTTACTTTGCTATATCAGCCTCAAGACTCAGTCTGTATCTTGACGAGTTAGGATTATCCCGGCAATCGCCTTACCGGCCCTAACACGACCTGCTGCAAGGCCTCATCTAACGCCTGTCGCTTAATCGGCTTGCGCAAATAATCATTCATCCCCGCCGCAAAACACAGCTTGCGATCTCTCGCCATCGCATTTGCTGTCATCGCTATGATCCAAATATCTGACTGCTTTGTACCTTGGCGAATCTGGCGCGTCGTCTCCACACCATCCATATCGGGCATTCTCATATCCATGAGAATTACGTCGTAGCGCTGAGACTCCAGAGCCTCTAGCACGGCCTCACCAGAACTCACTACATCTGCTTCGTAGCCCAACAGCTCTAGGAGTCGCAAGGCTACTTTTTGGTTTGTGCGATTATCTTCTGCCACCAAAATCTTTAAAGATTGGCGACGGGCATTCGGCAGTAAAGAAGGTGGCTCGGCACTGCTGTTGGGCGCGGCTGTCAGGGTAAAGGGCTTAATGGAGCGCAGTGCCTGATACAGCGAGGCTTGCTTAACCGGCTTCCACAAGATAGTGACATCATTGGAGAGCGGCTGTAGGTCACTTTTGAGCTGGCTCAGCAAAATGACGGGGAAGCGATCATTTTCTATGGCCTTTCGCAGGGTGTCTATCGCGGCGTGCTTATCGCCAAATCGATCGGCGATCGCACCATCCAAAATCACCCCATCAAAAGCTGGCGTATTGTGAATAAACACCACCGCCTCCGCTAAAGAAGTCGCCCGAACCAGCGAGATATCTAACAGCTGTAGCTCACGGCTAATCTGTTCGCAGCGCGTTTTGTTGCGATCGATCAGCAACAAATGCGTGCCCTTGAGCGCACTCAAATAATCTGGCAAAGACGCACTTGCCTGCGCCGACTTCGCCTGAAACGTAAAGTAAAATGTGCTGCCTCGGCCCAGGGTACTTTTCACCCATAGGTCGCCGCCCATTCGCTCACTCAGGCGCTTACTAATTGAGAGCCCTAGACCGGTTCCGCCATATTTACGAGTGGTGGAAGCGCTCACCTGACTAAAGGGCTCAAACAGTTTGGTCAGTCGCTCAGCCGGAATACCAATCCCGGTATCGCTCACCTCAAAACACATTTCGCACCAGCCAGCAAACTCGTCCAGCTTGACGTTGCTATCTGACTCAAAGCGACGCTCAGAGGGTTCTTCAGAAGATTTTAGCGACCGAGGCAACAGCGACTTTCTGGGCTGAATTGGCCGGGCACTCACTCGCACTGACACTTCGCCCGCTTCGGTGAACTTCACCGCGTTGCTCAACAGATTGATTAAGATTTGCTGGAGCCGAACTGGATCGCTAATTAGCATCGTCGGCGCGCTAGCATCAATGGCATAGGCCAGCTCGATAGATTTTTCTGTCGCGCGGGGCGCGAGGAGCTCAATACTACGCTCAAGGGTTTCAGCGAGGCTCATTGGATAGTCTTCTAAAGTGAGCTTGCCCGCCTCGATTTTAGAAAAGTCCAACACATCGTTAATCAGAGCCATCAGCGTTTGGCTGCTGCTACAGAGCGTTTCTACATACTCTCTTTGGCGGTCGTCGAGGGTGGTCTCTTGCAACATTTCAGAGAGATTCGTAAT
>JBCBDN010000180.1:0-7970 GCA_038529685.1 Cyanobacteria bacterium J06598_1
CGATCGCAAATATACAAGAATTAGAAACAGACCCCGTTACTGAAACAGTGATTTTGACTCAAGAAGTGTATCCGCAGTACAAGCTCTTTGCTCGCGGCATGCGTGAGCTGAGCGCACTGGTAGCGTCAGGGCAGGCAACGGCTCAGGTGCATCGTTTGCTGGGTGACTATGCTGCTCGCACTGGGCTGGCTCTACCCGCTGAGGAGAATTACTTGGCGGCGATCGCACTGGCAGGCAGCACAGAAGAACTAGAAGAGCAAACGCTGGCCACCTTTGCACTGGGCAAAACCTACCGCAGCATAGGCCAGCCCAACAAGGCACAAACGTACTTGCAGCAGGCAGAGCAGCTAGCTGAATCATTAGGTGACGACGATTTGGTAGCCAGCATTCTGGACCTGCTAGAAGACGTTCAACCAGACGAAGACTCGTAACTCAACATAGTGGTTTAAGCTAAAGCTGGTTTAGCCTTAACCGCTTAGCTTTTGACTACTCCTGTCCTGACGGAGCTTTTGCAGAAGCTCTGTCGCTGTCAGTATGGTTTAGGCCCATTGTTGCTTTATTCACGTTCTGTCCGTAGCCCATTCTCATGCAAAAAATCCTGATTTTAGCGGCCAATCCTAAAGATACTGACCGCCTGCGGCTCGGTGAGGAACTGCGCGAAATCGATGAGGGGCTGCGGCGGGCGACGCATCGCGATCAGTTTGAGCTGTGCCAAAAACATGCTGTGCGATCGCGCGATGTGCGTCGGGCCATGCTGGATGAAGTGCCGCAGATTGTTCATTTTTCGGGCTATGGCTCAGCGGCAGCTGGTCTTATGTTTGAAGATGAACAGGGCCGCTCGCAGTCTGCCTCACGAGAATCTCTGGCAAGCTTAATTGAGCTGTTTGCTGACCCAGATGAGTTCGAGCAGCCGATTAGCTGCGTGGTGCTCAATGGCTGCTATTCGCCTGAGCAAGCGGAGGCGATCGCCCAGCATGTTCCTTTCGTTATTGGCCTCGCCCAAACCATCGACAACTCGCGCCGCATTGAATTTGCTGTGGGCCTTTACGACGCCCTGGGTTCAGGCCGCTCAGTTGAGTTTGCCTTTAAGTTTGCCAGCGCGGCCTATGAGATGACTGGCGAATCTGGTGAGCCCGCTGTGCCTGTATTGGTTAAAGGGATTCCGCCTGTTCATCGGTCCCCTCAAAAAACTAGCGCCGCCGCGCCTGAGCCCGGTCAACTCCCCTCCCCTAATGCGCTACCCGCTCCGCTTCGCCCTTTCAACCAGAAACGGTGGCGACAACTTGGGCTAGCCTCTCTGGTGGCGTTTCCGCTCATACTTTTAGGCTATTGGCAGGGTGTGCGATTGCTGTCCTCGCATTTCTACACGCGGGGGCAACAACAATACCGTGCAGGTGAGACCACTGCCGCTCGCGTTAGCTTTCAGCGAGCGGTTCGGTTCAACGTGGGGCTGGCAGAGGCCCATCAAAATTTGGGGGCGATTCATGAAGATGATGGAGACTTTGACCGCGCCAGAGAAGCTTATACCAAAGCTAAGGATGCGGGTTCGTTGGGCGCGCTCAACAATTTGGCGCGGCTGAAAATTGCTGAGTTTGAAGAGTACGAAGTGGCCGCGCAAATGCTGCTAAACGCGTTGAACAGTTCGCAGCGAGATCAGACTGATATCGCGTTGGAATATAGCCTACAAAAGAACCTGGGTTGGGCTTGGCTAAAGCAAGGAAAAAGCCGACTGGGCGAGGCGGAAGGCGTGCTGATAGCGGCTAACCGTTTGGAAGATCAACTAGGGGGCTCACGGCCCGACAGCTATTGCCTGCTGGCTCAAGTTTATGAACAACAGAATAAGCCCGATGCAGCTATAGAACAGTGGCAGCTCTGTCGCCGTAAGATTTCGCGTCCGGAGGACGATGTTTGGAAGGGGCTGGCCAATGAGGCGCTTTCTGAACTATTGGATAGTGAACCGATCATTGAGTGATCTGTCCTAATAAATCATCTTTTGAGCGGTTCTTTAATGTATCGGACACGGTAACTCGAATTTGTTTTTTGCAGCACTGTATTCTCAACTCATCTAAACTTTCTAGCCTCGCCGCCGCCAGAAATTTTTGCTGTCCGAGAAAAGCTAGCCCGTAAATCAGGTGCTGCGAAAGATCGCCTTTGAAGTATCCTCCGTGTACATCGATCGCGCCGAGCTTTTTGGAGGCGCGTAAAAAAGGCCACATGAGTTAGTCACTAGCAGTGAATACACCACTAAGCCAAAAACAAACGCCGAGAGGAAAATGCCCAAAAGCATCGTCGGCAGTGCTTCAAATACATAGCGCCCATCCGTAAATTCGCGAGGCTCTGCGGGCCAGCGATAGCCCAAAAAGACAGTCTTTTGAATAGACTGGCGAATGCTGGCACCGTCTAAAACGTTTGCTGAGGATGTTTGCTCGTTTTCTGGTGTAGGCGCGGGAATTTTTGTATTCGCTCATATTGTTGATTTGTAGTATTTGCTACGTCAAACGAAGAATTTGCACGGAGAAATAGCTTTAAAGGTTTTAGAGCTGTCATAGACATGCTTTTATTTGTTGCTTCAACAAACCCGCTCTCAACAAATATGCTAATGTGGCGGATGAGTTTGCTTGATGAAGGCCATTAAAACTGATACAAAATTTATAGTGAGCCATTTGATAGTGATGGCTTCTTTGTCGATGCAGCCTTTCTGACATGCAGTTCTGCCGAGTGCAGATTTTATAGTTAAAGCTATTTTTTGAACAAGCAGCTATTTTTGAACAACTAACAGAGGTTACGTTATGACGTCTACACTTGTTCCCTCCAAACTATCCGGCTCTGGGGCAGGCAATCCGCTAGAAGCTGGGCTGGATGTCTCTGCTTCCGATGCCGTCTCTAAGCTGCTATTGCTGATTGGCCGAATGCTTTGGCTTGGCTTTTTGCTGGGTTTGTTTATTCTCTCGCTAGCGGTATGGATCTGGATTGCGAGCTTCCGCAGCGGCTGGCGCTTTTGGGAATGGGTGAAAGAAGACAGAGAAGAGGGTGCTGTTTCGGTCAGTCTTGTTTACGGACTCATCATTCTATTTATTTCACCAGTTGTCGTGTTCTTTGAATGGACTCAGAAGTTCTTGCCCGAAGGGTTCAGAATTCCGATGGATAAGTCAATTACGCAGTTAATTCAGGACCAGCTGCATATAGACCTAGGCGATAGTTTCCCGTTTGCCCCTATGACTAAGGAAGAAGCGCCTCTCGTGGAAGCACTGCCTGAAGCTGAAGAATAGAAGGTTCATACCCTATAGCTATAGCCTGCTCAAGCCATTATTTTCTTGAGCAGGCTATTTTTTGGGCTAAGTAGCGCAGTCTAATTGATTAGAAGATATCGAAAGTCATTCAGAGCCCCGGAATATTCCGGGGCTCTGAATCAAGATATATCGTCATCGGCTGCGTTTTATATAATGATTATGCTGATCTACTTATTTATGTCGAAAGTAAATTTGGGTAGACGTGCGCTACGAGATAGGTGTTGGTTCGACGGTAGGCGGCATAGTCTCATCGTTAGCGTCTGGCTGTTTGTTGGTAAAGGCTTTGAGCGCGTGAGCGGTAAACCCCAGGAAGAAAGGAATGGTGACCGAGAAAAGAAGGAATAAGAAAAGTTTAGGGAAAAACATAGATACAATCATAAGACTCGTTGCCTGCCATTATGCGTTAGAGATTGTTGATTGGACCGATAATGTTGCAGAAGATTATTGTTTGAGCCGCTCTAAAATAATTTGACGAGAGAGAATTGATGAGTAGGCTCATTCTCTACGGAGGAATCTCTTGTATCAAATAATCAAGCGAATTTTCGCTGATTTTTTAGATACTATGAGGGTTGACTATTGCTGCTGTGTGTTTGTCGCTGTAAAAGAGGATTAGCCCGTGGGTCGCGAAACTATTTCCCAGGCGTCTACTACTCATCAATCAGAAGTGCCTGCGGTTTCAGGGTTGCTTCAGCGATCGCAACAAACAACCACCATAGCCGCAACCGATCGTGAGACAAATATCGTCGCCCCTGCTACAAAACACTTCAAAACATCAGGATTTAAGCAAAACTTCAGCCGGATACCCCTTAAAGGCGGTCCACTACCTGGCGTTCAAGCCAAGCTAACTATCGGGCAACCCGGTGATAAATACGAACAAGAGGCAGACCGGGTCGCTGCCCAAGTGGTTGCGATGCCAGATAGTTATTCAGGCGGTATGGCCTCACCGAGTATTCAGCAGCTGCACCCAAAGTTAGGTCAGCCAGTGCAACGCCAGCCTGATCTGGATGAAGACGAGGAGCCCCTTCAGGCGAAGCATCAAGCCGGATCATCTGCTGAGACGTTGATTCAGCGGCAGGCCGATGGTGATGATGAAGAGGAAATGCTTCAGGCGAAGCGTGAGGTAGATGCCAAAAAAGCTATCCCCGATATTAATCTGCACAGCGGCGGCGGGCGACCGTTAGCGCCCCCGGTCCGCAACTTTATGGAGCCTCGGTTCAATCGAGACTTTGGGCAGGTGCGGTTGCATACGGATGGCGCTGCGAATCGTATGGCCAGGAGCTTGAACGCGCAGGCCTTTACGCACAAGCAGGATATCTTCTTTAGGGCTGGGCAGTATCAGCCAAATACCAAACCGGGTCAAGAGCTGCTAGCACATGAACTCACTCATGTTGTGCAACAGGGGCGCGGGGCGCACCCCTTAAATGGACAGCGATCGCCTGTTCGTGCGATTACACAAACCGTAGGTAGCGAAGAGATTGTTTCTTTACGGCGAGGTGATGGGGCGATCGCGGTTCCGTCGGTTGTGCCTTTAGCCAGTACAGGGAGCGAACCTGCCGTACCGGTCTCAGAAGAACCGGCATCAGCCAAGCCTGAAAATGAGCTATCGATTTCTGGCTCATCGTCTGGAAATGCGATCGCTACAGAAGCAGTTTTGTCTGCGACGAATACTGTAGCCGATAACGCTGATAGCAAAGCTGATAAGGAAAGTGAAAAAACTGAGGAAACCGTAGAGAAGGTAAATGCGGTTGGAGAAAAGGCGGCAGCAAATAAGGCACAGGGCGGTGAGGTATTAGAGAAGGCGATCGCTAAAGCCCCTGCTTCCGCTGCTGAAGATCCAGCCTTTCGGGCAGTGGTGAAGCGAGCGAAGGGAATTGCGAAGCAACAGAAAACGCATCAACCGGCGAAGGGAGAGGCCAAAAGCGCTCAGGCAGCGGCGGTGCCGCCAGCGAGTGAATTGGTCAGTAAGGGGCAAGATCGCCAGGTCCAAGAGATGTCTCAGCAGCAGCCAGGGACTTTTAGTGCGGATGCCTTTATTGATGCCTTGATGACTAAGATTGCGGCAATTGTGCCTCAAGATGAGAAGGCCGCTGAAAAGTTTAAGACAAACAATAAGCTGGCTACGGTTAAACAGAGTGTTTCAGCTCAGGTGGCGACAGAAAAGCAGCAGGCCGCTGACCCTATTGCCAAAAAGAATAAGGAAGCGCCTAATACCAGTGGGATTCAGCCTAAGCCGGTAACGCCACTGGTAGAGAAGAGTGCAGGCCCGCAACCTACTCATCTGAAGGCCAACCGGGCCGCGCCCAAGGCCAAAACAGCGGCAGAGGTTTCGCAGCCGTTAGAAAAAAATAGTCAGCAGCTCGACCAGCAAATGGCGGCGGGAGAGATAACGAACGAACAGTTAGCGACCTCTGGTGAGCCACAATTTACGGCAGCACTAGCGGCGAAGCAAGAGACTCAAACGCACGCCAAAACCGGGCCAGATGCCTATCGTAAAGATGAAACGGCGATATTGACGCAGGCGCAGAAACAGTCTCAGGGGACTGGAAAAGCGCAGGTGGCAGGGATGCATGGCCAGCGAGGGAAATTGTTGACTCAGGTGATGGGGCAACAAACTCAGGCCAAGAGTAAGGATGAAGCGGCTCGGGCAAACGTTGCTACAACCATTAACGGAATTTACGACAAAACTAAGACGGATGTCACCACGATTTTGGCGGGCTTGGATACGGCGGTGAACCAGCAGTTTGAGGCTGGGGCCAAGGTTGCGAAGCAACAGTTTGAGGCCTATGTTGGCCAGGAGATGGATGCCTATAAGGAAAAGCGCTATGGCGCCTGGTATGACGTGCGAGGCTATGGCAAACGCCTGCGCGATGCTTGGAAGGGATTACCGCCCGAGGTGGGGATTATTTTTGAGCGGGGGCGAGACTTGTATGTGGGGTTGATGCGTAAGACCCTGCGGGGGATTGCGAACCATGTGGCGACGACTTTGACTCAGGCTAAGCAGCGGATTGCTGATGGCAAAAAGGAGCTGAAGTCTTATGTGGTGGGGTTGGCACCTTCTTTGCAGAAGGTGGGTCAGGAAGCGACTACGGCGATTCAAGGAAAGTTTGATCAGTTAGAGGCGCAGGTTAACAGTAAGCAAGATCAGCTGGTGGATTCGCTGGCTCAGAAGTATCAGGAAAACCTGAAGTCGGTGAATGCTCGCGTTGAGCAGCTGAAAAAAGAGAATCAGGGATTGTTGGCCCGGGCGAAGGGATTAATCGTCGGGACGATTGAGACGATTTTGAAGCTGAAGACGATGCTGTTGCAGGTGCTGGCGAAGGCGGCAGAAACGGTGAAGGGAATTATTAAAGACCCGATTGGGTTCTTGAAGAATCTGATTAGAGGTCTGAAGCAGGGCTTTCAGAATTTTGTGAAAAACATTCTGAAGCATTTGCAGTCTGGGCTGATTGGCTGGTTGACGGGGGCGTTGGGGCCGATTGGGATTCAGATCCCGAAGGATGTGTTTAGCCTGAAGGGGATTTTTAGCCTGGTGACGCAGATATTAGGCGTGACTTGGGACTTTATTCGGCGGAAGGCGGTGAAGCTGTTTGGCGAGAAGACGGTTTCGGCTATGGAGAAGAGTGTCGAGATTGTGCAGATCTTGATGAAGGATGGGGTTGGCGGCCTGTGGAAGCATTTGCAAGATCAGTTTACAGACTTGAAGGAGTCGGTGCTGGGAGAGATTAAGAACCTGGTGGTGGTGCAGGTGATCACTGCTGGGGTGAAGTGGGTGCTGGGCCTGCTGAATCCGGCGTCTGCTTTTGTGAAGGCGGCGATGGCGATTTATGACATTGTGATGTTCTTTGTGAATCGGGGGAGTCAGATTGTTGAGCTGATGAAGTCGGTGGTGGATTCGGTTGCGGCGGTAGCATCTGGCTCTGTAGGGGCGGTGGCGGAGAAGATTGAGGGGGCTTTGGTGCGATCGCTGCCGGTGATGATTGGGTTTTTGGCAGCGTTGTTGGGACTTAGTGGCTTAGCGCAGAAGGTCCAGGGGATTGTTGGGCGGATCCGGAAGCGGGTTGAGGTGGCGATTGATAAGCTGTTGTTGAAAATTAAGAAAGCATTTAAGAAACAAGACAACGGTAAATTAAATGATGATGAAAAAATTTCTAAAAGCGACCATGGGAAGCTTGCAGATAAAGTAACTAAAAAATTAGAGAAGAATAGTCAGAAAACAAAGGATTATAATGAGTTAAAGAAATTAAAGAGAAAAGAAGCAAAGAAAATAGAACAGGAGTACAACAGGAAACTCCAGAAAGGTATAAAGCTTAGTGTTCTATTCAAAAATCCTAGCGAAGATCGACAAGATAGCGATCTTGACTTCAAAGTTCGAATTGCTCCAAATGCTACAGAGGTAGAGGGCTCTACACCCTTGGGGCTATCTGAAGAGGAGCATAATCTACTCAATCAATCTGCACAAGAGATAGCAACTGGTATAATTAATAGAAAAGAGCAGAGTCTATTTAAAAAAAAGGGAGCACAGTACATACGTCAGAGAGGATTGCATGGAGGCACAGTTGAGATTGTTGGTCTATACACTGTTTTAAACCATGCTGCGAAAAATATACCTGCAGCGAGTTGCTTTCGTTATGGAAATGAACCTTAATATTAGTCACTCCTGAGTAGTCAGTTTCGTCTCCA
>JBCBDN010000181.1:0-7923 GCA_038529685.1 Cyanobacteria bacterium J06598_1
CGATCGCAAAAAAAATGCCGCCTCCCACAGGATTGGGATAGCGGCATTTTGCTTATTGAGATTAGCTCAGGCAAAAATACTAAGTTGTTTTCTCTTCATTGTGGACGTAAGTGATGACCCAGCAGCGCTCAATATGACGCAGCTTTTTGGTGTGCCAAAACTTTTGCGGATTCACAATCAATTTGCAGTCTGCCTGACCAATAGGCTGGCTCAGATACTGCCACAGCGGAAATTTAGTATGAGAGATAGCGGGCGTCATAGCGGTTGCAGAAGTAACAGATTAATCAAAAGCTGAAGTGATATGCTCACCTACTAATGATTGGCAATCTGGTCTACTTTCTCCCTCCGTAGAACTACCTCAATTGATGGGATCTCTTGACGAGGGAGCTAGCTGATAGTGGTAGTGCCGTTGTTTTGTCTTGCGATCGCCTCTTCCGCCAAAATTCGGGTACTTTCAGCCGTCCGAATAATCGCAACAAAGCTCTCTAGCGCCACACGAGACAAAATTGCATAAATAAACAAACTAATAACGGTTACTACTAAAGTGCCTACGCCTTCGGTAAATTCAAGCCATCTAAAAGCTTCCTGAACAACCTTCAGCGCAAAGAGCGTAGCGCCAACTAAGCCTAAAACGTATAGAATGCCGACGATTTGAGGTGCGATAAAAGAAGAGAACGACAGATCAAATAGTCTTGCAAAAAAGCCTTTATTTTGAGTCATTATCAATATTCCGAATAAAGTTAAAAGCGTCAACTGAAAACCAGTTCACAGCCTAAAGCCTATGGGATGTCGTTCAAAAAACAATTTTGATTGATGATGATTTAAGGTTTCCTTTCCCTCTACGCCACATTTCTTTCACAGCACCTCTATGCGCTCCCTATTGAATGATTCGTTAATGTCAGCAGCTTCTATTAATTGGGAGTCTTTTGCACAGCAGCTGGGTTCTATCGAAACGATTTTAGACCCCGCTCAAGTCGAAAAGCTCTCCAAGGACTACTACTATTTCAGTCCTATCTTGGCTCACCAGCTGAAAGACAAAGCTGGCAACCTAGTGGTCCGCCCTAAAAATGAGGTCGAGGTGCTCACCGTCGCTGGGGCCTGCGTTGCTGCCAAAGTTCCTCTTACCATTCGAGGGGCTGGCACTGGTAACTACGGTCAGGCTATTCCGCTTGAAGGCGGCGTCATTTTAGATCTTAGTGCTATGAATGCGGTGAAATGGGTGAAGCCCGGTCAAGCTTGTGTAGAGCCGGGAGCAAAACTGGCGGCCATTGACCGGGTTACTCGCCCACAGGGGTGGGAGATTCGGATGACGCCTTCCACCTATCGGACCGCTACGATTGGCGGATTTGTCGGTGGTGGCAGCGGTGGCATTGGTTCGGTGATGTACGGCCAGCTGGCCGATCGTGGCAGCATTCAGGCCGTACGCGTTGTTACGATGGAAGATCAGCCACGGGTCATTGAGCTGCGCGGCGATGACGTACAGCAGGTCAATCATGCCTATGGCACCAATGGTATTATCACCGAACTCGAAATTCCTTTGGGACCCGCGTACCCCTGGGCGGAAGTGATTGTTGTTTTCGATGAATTTATGCAGGCCGCACGGTTTGGTCAGGCGCTAGGGGATGCCGATGGCATTATCAAAAAGCTTATTAGCGTTCACGCTTGGCCGATTCCTAGCTACTTCAATGCGCTGAAAACGGCTTTACCTGAAGGAAAATCAGCGGCTCTACTGATTGTTTCAGAGGCGGATTTGGCTGCGTTGAAATCTCTCTGTGACGAGTTTGGCGGCACTGTCACCTCCGAAAAAGATGCTCAGAGCGCTGGCAAGGGTGCTGCTATTGCTGAGTTCACGTGGAACCACACTACCCTGCATGCCCGGAATGTAGATGAGTCACTGACATATTTGCAAACGGTGTTTCCCTATGACCCTGAGCTGAAGCTTTTGGAGCATATGTATGAGCACTTTGGGGACGAGGTGATTATGCATTTGGAGTATTTGCGATCGCAAGGCCGCATCCTCCCTGCTGCCCTTCAGCTCGTGCGCTACAGCACCCCCGAACGCCTTGCCGAAATCATTCGCTACCACGAAGAAAAAGGTGCCTTCATCGCTAACCCACACACCTATCTACTCGAAGACGGTGGGCGAAAAACCGTCGATGAAAAACAGCTCAAGTTCAAAGAACAAGTGGACCCCTACGGTCTGCTGAACCCTGGAAAGATGAGAGGCTGGATGGAGCGGCACTCTGCTTAATGGAGGTTGCAAATGAAGGTGCCCAGCGAAGGCCGCCAATGAAGCTACGAAAATGAGCCCAAAAACAGAACGGGAGAAAATGTTAGCCGGTGAGCTCTACCTGGCCATCGACCCTGAACTTGCTCAAATGCAATCGGCGGCTCGGCGGCTAATGCACGAGCACAATCTGTCTCATCCAGACGATGTTGACCGGCGAAAAGAGTTGATGCGTCAGCTATTGGGTGAAATAGGCACTGGCTTTGTAATTGAACCGCCCTTTTATTGCGACTATGGGTGCAATATTTTTGCGGGCGATCGCCTTTTCATCAACTACGATTGCACCATTCTCGACTGCGCACCCGTGCACATCGGTAACGATGTGCTTCTAGGTCCCAAAGTTCAGCTCTACACAGCCTTCCATCCCACAGATCCTGAGATTAGGCTTTCTGGTAAAGAGGCAGCTGCGCCGATTACGATTGGTGACAACGTGTGGCTAGGGGGCGGTGTCATTGTGTGTCCAGGAGTTGCGGTTGGGGCCAACGTCACAATTGGGGCGGGGAGTGTGGTGACTCGGGATGTGCCAGAAGGGGCAATCGCAGTTGGCAACCCTTGCCGTGTCATCAAAATGGCCAACAGCTAATGGAAGACTTTCCCTACATATTTGACTCGCCCATAGTGCCTCACAGTGTCGGAAAGTACCACTATGCCGTCGTTTTTTTGCCATCTGAAATGAACGAAGAGCTGCCCTTTAAGCAATATCCTCGCCTGCGGATTGAAGCAGAAGTGGGCAACGCTCCGTTCTCAGGTGCTTGGCAACCGACTAAAGGGCGATGGTATTTGTTGCTCTCCAAAAAATTCATGAAAAAAGGTGGCTTTGAACTTGGAGACTGGGTCACCGTTTGCTTTCGCATCGCAGACCAAGATGCGGTTAACGTTCCAGAGGCTCTCCGCCTTGCGCTTGAGCAAGACGCCCACGCTATGGCTATTTGGGAAAAGCTATCAGCGGGTAAGCGCAGAGGCTTTGCATATCGCGTATCGTCTGCAAAAACGTCTCCTACGCAGGTACGCAGAGCCTCAGAAGTTCTAGAGACTCTGATCTCATTGGGTCAGCGACATCCGTAACTATCTCTTTTTGCTCTATATTTTGGCTACGCCAGTAATTCATCGACAGGCACTCTGAATCCTGGCAGTATTAGCTTCGTTTTAGCAACTTCGCCCGCTCGAAACGTTTGCTCGCTTTCAGCCGTCATTACGATGACTCGACGGCCTGCTGGAAAGATAATCCAAACCTCTTCGCCACCTGAGGCTAAGTACTCCTCTGCCTTTTCATACACATCTTCTGCTAAGTCCGTTGGTGAGACTATTTCCGCGCTTAGCGGAAAGCTTTGCGGGAGTGTTTTGGGCTCGCCGTATTTCTCAAGTAACGCTTGCGTAAGATAGGCCACATCTGGTTCTCTCCCCTGTTTGTTGGTTTTGCAGGGGACTTCTGTATAGGCTTGTCCACCGAGCCCTTTTTCTTCCTGATATCGTCGCCAGCAGTAATATAAATTGCCTTGAACCTTGCTGTGTGTGAGCGTCATTCCAGTTTTCTCAATCAGCTGATCATTAACCCACTCTGTTCCTTCTAATGGGTTCTCTAGCCACTCTTGCAATGACTTAGGTCCACTAGTATTCGCTTGAGGATTTTCTGCAACAGGTCTTTGAGTGGTTGTCACCATAGCTGTTATGCCGCTGTTTACCTATTCGTATTTTAGGTCAATCTTTTAGGAAAGCGACGAGCTGCTCTAGCTTTTGCCAAGCTGCGCCACTTTTAAGAATTTCTTGAGCTTGGCTGACACCATTTGCACAGGCTGACTCAAAGGTTTCGCCTTTTGCTAAGCCACCTACCTTGAAGGCGAGTCCTGCATTTAAGGCGACGGCGTCTTGCTGTGCCTGCGTGCCTTTGCCCTGAAGGACGTTGCGCAAAATAGTCGTATTTTCTTCTAACTCACCGCCTTTGAGTGCTTCGAGCGAGGCTGGCGTGAGGCCAAAGACTTCAGGGTTTAAGACTTCTTGGGTGACGGAACCCTGGCTAATGACTGAAACATCTGTGGGTTTGCCTAGGCCCGCCTCGTCTAAGGTTTCTCTGCCGTGGAGCACCATTGCCTGCGGCATGCCTAGCAATTTCAGCGCTTCGGCCATCGGCTCGATTACGGAGGGATGGTAGACGCCGATGATTTGACCGGTGGGTCGAAGCGGATTGACCAAGGGGCCGAGGAGATTGAAGACAGTGCGGACTTTTAGCTCGCCGCGTAAGGGCGCGACGGCTTTCATGGCAGGGTGCCAGCCTCGGGCAAAGAGGAAGGTAACCCCGACTTCTTTGAGAGCGGCTTTGGATTTTTCAATGGGGGCGGCTAGGTCTACGCCTAGACCTTCGAGTACGTCTGCTGAGCCAACTTTGCTGGAGGCAGAGCGGTTGCCGTGCTTGGCGACGGGGATGCCTGCTGCTGCTGCGACAAAACTAACAGCGGTGGAAATATTGAAGGTCCCGGAGCCGTCTCCGCCTGTGCCGCAGGTGTCGATGCGAGGAGAGGGCAGGTCCACATCGGCGGTAGTGCCGCCGAGAGATTGGCCTTGCAAGACGCGGGCCATACCTGCAAGTTCTTCTCCGGTGACGCCTTTGCTTTGAATGGCGATGAGGATAGCGCTAGAGAGGACGGGGGAGAGGGATTCAGTCAGCCAACAGTCCATGAGGGCTTCGGCTTGGGCTTCGGTGAGCGATCGCTTTTCAATCAGCTGCTGCAATAGCTGCGATCCATTGAACTCAGTGTGCTTTGTCGTGACCAAGGTGGCGCTCCCGAACTTAAATGAATACGCCTATTAAATCAAAGCGTGGTCCTGAACTGAAATTAAACTGACTGACTTTGCAAGCGTATTTCTGACTGCCTAGAAAACGCCCCGTAACTTATTGCTGCCACAAGTCTCAGATATCCGAGTCAAGCTGAGACAAGAGGCCGTCACGTATCACTGACCGAGCATTTGGAGTTGGTACAGACTTGCGTAGAGTCCATCTTGGGCTAGCAGTTCCTCATGGCTACCTTGCTCAATCAGCTGCCCTTGCTTCAGCACCAAAATGCGGTCCACATTGCGAATGGTCGAAAGCCTGTGGGCAATGATAATCGCTGTTCGGTTTTCCAGCAGTTTGTCTAGAGCTTGCTGAATCGTGGCTTCGGTACCTACATCCAAGTTGGCTGTGGCTTCGTCCAGTACCAAAATGCCAGGATTGCGGATGGCGGCCCGAGCAAAGGCCAGCAGCTGCTTTTGCCCGCCCGATAAGTTCGTGCCGCGTTCTCTGAGGGCAGTGCTGTAGCCCTGGGGTAGAGCTTCAATGAATGAGGCTACATTGGTTTGCTCAGCGGCTTTTTGAACCTGCTCAAAGCTGTAGTCTTCGCCCAGGGTGATGTTGCGCTGCACGTCGCCAGAAAAGAGAAAGCCGTCTTGGAGGATGATGGCCATGCGATCGCGCAAATCCTGCTGAGCAATGTCTCGAATATCCACCCCATCGAGCAAAATTCGTCCATCGCTCACCTCGTACAGGCGGCAGAGCAGTCGAATAATCGAACTTTTTCCTGCGCCCGTCGGCCCAACCAAGGCGACCTTTTCACCAGGACGAATCTTAAAGTCTAGTCCTTTCAGAACGTAGTCATCTGCTTTATAGCCGAATGAAACATTATCAAAGTGAATCTCACCGGGGATGACCACTTCGCTATTCTTGAGGGTTTGAGCGGGCAGTTCAACCGGATTTTGGGCATCTCTGATGGCAATTGGCTCGCTCATCAGGTCATTGAGTCTTTCTACGGCGGTTAACCCTGCCTGAATGGCGGTGAACTTGTCTGCAAACTGACGAAGTGGATCAAATAGCTTTTGGGCAAAGAGAATGAAGGCTGTGAGGGTACCGATTTCGAGGGCTTGATTGGTGACTAGGGATCCGCCGAGTGCGAGGACGCCTGCGATCGCAGCCAAAGCAATCCATTCCAACGTCGCTGACACCGCCGAATCATAAAAAATCGTCTTATCAATTGCCTCAACATAGCGCGTATTAATCGTGCGAAACAGCTCCGAATTGAACCGTTCCCTGCGAAACAGCTGCACTACATTGATGCCGCTAATGTTTTCCTGCAAGTTGGAATTGAGCGCCGACAGCTCCTCTCTCGCCACATAGTTCGACTTTCGATACTGCTGCTGAAAATAAATAATCAGCGCCGTAATCGGCAGCAGCATACAAATCAACAGCAGCCCTAGCCGCCATTCCTGCTGAAGCATCGTGCCCATCAGCACCAAAATCAAAAACAGATCGCTGACAATGCCAATTGCCCCAGTCGCAAAGACATCTCCCAAGGCATTCACATCGCTAGTGAGCCGAGTAATCAACCGACCAACCGGCGTTCGGTCGAAAAAGCCCATCGATAGGCTCGTGACATGTTCAAATAAATCCCCTCGAATAGAAGCGGTAATTTTTTGCCCGACCTTTTGGATTTGATAGCTTTGCCAGCCGTCGAGCGAAAGCCGAATTGAAATTGCCACGAGCAGTCCACCAATGATCCAGTTCAGCCCTGTGCGCAGACTCATCTGCGAAAAAATCTCCCAAGCGGCATTTTCTTGCTTGATGAGCGAAATCGCCTGACCGATCAAAACAGGCTGTAGCGCCTGTGCTAGCGAGAGTGGAATCAGCAGCAGCAACGGCAGTATCAGCTGCGAGCGATTCTGTGTGATGTAGGGCACCAGCCGCAAAAACAACCGCCAGTCACTCTCAGCACTGCGTTTTACTTCACTCTTGGCCTCAGGACGTGACTTGGGAGCAGCTACCATCGTGAATTCTCAAAAAAATTAATAGATTAATCAAACACCAGGCCCTAGAACCGTCGCTGTGTGAGGTCCGTACGGGGCGTCTAGTTCGCTTCGGTCAACCGGAGCTATGTAACTACAGAACCAACAGTTGCAATCAGGCAGTTGCAATCAGGCAGTCGCAATCAGGCAGGCGCAATCAGGCAACCGCCACCGCTGCTTCTCTTAGCCGGTCAATAATCTGGCTCAACCCATCCTGGTTCAGTCGATAGCTTAGCGGATGTGCAATCAACCTAGCCGTACTTTCATATAGGGTTTCTAGCTCAGTCAGGTTGTTTTCCTTCAGCGTCCGCCCTGTCGAGACCAAATCTACAATCGCCTCCGACATTCCGGTAATGGGCCCTAGCTCCACTGAGCCAGAGAGCGGTACAATTTCCACCGCCAAATCCAAAGACTGAAAATACTGACGAGCACTATTAACAAACGTAGAGGCTACTCGGCAGTGCGGTGGCAGATCTACTGCAGAGCGATAGCCGCTGTCGCTAGAAACCGCCACCGATAGGTGACAGCCGCCAAAGCCCAAATCAGCAATCTGTGCCACCTTGGGCTGCCGCTCACGCAGCACGTCGTATCCCACAATGCCAAGCTGTGCTTGCCCATACTCCACATACACAGGCACATCTTTCGCTCGTACCAGCAGCCCTCTAGCCTGAGCGCTACTGTCCATCATCTGTAGCTGCCGGGTGCCTTTTTCTAAAAAACCACTAAAGTCTAGTCCAGCTGCTTTTAGCAGTTGGATACTCTCTTTGAGCAGTGAGCCTTTCGGTAAAGCAACCGTAATCATATAAAGCCAACAGTGAAATTTGAAT
>JBCBDN010000182.1:0-7884 GCA_038529685.1 Cyanobacteria bacterium J06598_1
CAGAGCGAGCTCGCCACCAGGCCAGCAGCGTACTGGCGATAAAAATACTGGAATAGGCACCCGCCACAAATCCTGTAATCAACGTGAGGGCAAAGAATTTCAGAGATCCACCGCCAAAGAGCACAATACTCATCAGCGTTAGGACGGTAGTCAGTGTGGTGTTGATAGAGCGTCCCAGCGTATCGTTGACTGAATCTTCTACCACCTGATTAATTGAGCGATTTGGATGGAGCTTAAGGGTTTCACGAATGCGGTCATAAATGACGACGGTGTCATTGACTGAGAAACCCACAATCGTTAGTAACGCCACAATGAACAAGCTATCGGCCTCGTAGCCAATGACCAGGCTGAGCACCGAGAAAATCCCTAAGGTCACGAGCAAGTCGTGCAGTAACGCCACAATTGACAAAATGGCATAGTCAAACTGAAAGCGGAGGCTAAGGTACGCGGCAATGAGCGCGAAGGCTACTAGCAGTGACAATAATCCCGTTGTTAGCAGTTGTTTACCGAGTACTGGACCCACTGTGTCATTTTTAGTGGCATTGGGGTCAATGGTACCAATGGTTTCTGCTAAGCCAGATTGCAGCGCATCTCGCTGATCGACATCGAGGTTACTGGTGCGAACGACCACTGACTGGCCATCATCGCCAAATAGCTGAACGCTGCTGCCGGTTAGCCCTTGATCATCCAATACTTTTTGGACGGCTGAGGTTTCAATGGGACTGCTGCAATTGTCAGCAACGGTGCAGTCGCGGCTGAGCTGCAGGCGAGTGCCGCCAATAAAGTCGAGACTGGGCTTTACGGGCGCGCCGTACTGCTGCCACGAAAAAGCCATGGAGGCCATTCCGACAAGGATAATGACTCCGGAAATGAACCACCAGAGGGCTCTTTGCTTGATGACGTTGAGTTTCATGTATTGAGGTGGTTATTACACAGCAGACGACGGATAAATCAAACGGTAGAGAGGGGCTTTGGCAGTGGCTTGAGTAAGGGGCCAACCGGACCTAGTCAAATTGTTGTGTTGCTCAAGCTAATCGTTAGATCGAAGTGGCCGAACTTTTAGCAGAGGCTTTCGGCCCATCTTCCATGCCAGGGCAGAAGAGGCTGGGCTTGCGGAATTGGGGAAAGCCAATGGCAAAGAACATCAGCGTGCGGGTGCAGCTCACCGCTGTGAACATACTAATCACCACGCCGATTGCCAGGGTTAGGGCAAAGCCTCTCACCAGGCCTGTGCCAAGGAAAAACAAGGCCCCGCAGGCAATGAGCGTTGTCACGTTACTGTCTAAAATACTTGAGAAGGCGCGGAAAAAGCCGGACTCCACGGAGCGATATAGGGTTTTACCGGCGCGTAGCTCTTCACGGGTGCGCTCAAAGATCAGGACGTTGGCATCGACGGCCATACCAATACTCAAAATAAAGCCTGCAATACCCGGCAGCGTTAGGGTCACACCCAATAGGTTGTAAGCGGCCCAAGTCAAGAGGGCATAAACGACCAAGGCAATATCAGCGAGCATACCGGGGAGCCGGTAGTACACCGCCATAAAGACCAGGACGAGGGCCAAACCAAATAGTGCTGCATAGAGGCTGCGTTCCACGCTGTCTCGTCCTAGGGTTGCTCCAACGGTGCGGTTTTCGACGATTTCTACGGGAAGGGGCAGTGAGCCGCCTCGGAGCTGAATTTCTAAATCGCGGGAAGATTCTGCATCGAAGTTGCCGGAAATGACGGCGCTACCGCCAACGATGCCGGTTTTGGCATACTCTACGTCTACACTCGGCGCGCTAATGAGCTGATCGTCAAGGAAAATTCCAATCCCACGTCCGGTTCCGGCAATATCTCGCGTCAGGTTTGCGAACATCTCTGAGCCTTCACCGGTAAACTCAATCACCACTTCCCAAGCCCCGCCGGGGCCACCTCTGGGGCGAGCGAGGGCATCTTTGAGCTTGTCGCCTGTGAGGTCGGTTTCGGTGAAGAGGGCCAGGATGTCGGCTTGGGTGGTGGCGATCGCATCTCGATTAGCGGCGATCGCATCAGCATCGCCACCGGCCTCTAGCGCTAGCTTCTCAAGCTGCTGTCGCTGGTTAATGGTTTGCAACGCGCCAAATTCGTTCTCTGTGCCGGCTGCTTGATTGCGAAACTCCAGCTGCGCGGTGCCCCCGAGCACTCGCTCAGCCTGCTCGGGATCGCTCACTCCCGGCAGCTGAATGGAGAGCTGATCTTGTCCCACGCTTTGGACCACCGCTTCTGATACGCCCAGGCCGTTGACCCGGTTTTCAATCACGCGCTGTACAGCGGCTAGCTCACGCTCACCAACTTTAGGAATTTGCTCATTGGGCTGCACTTGCATGGTGAGCTGGGTGCCCCCCCGTAAATCTAGCCCGAGCTGGGTAGGAATTTGCACGATCAGGACCACCGCTGCAATCACCAGTGCCAGCAGGGAGGCCAATATCAAGCGTTGCTTACCCATAGAATCCATTGATTAAAAGCTGTAATTAAGAGCATCGGAATAAGGTACCCGACAAATACCCATCTGTGCAGCTAGTATCCTAAACCCAAACTGCCTCGATCGTAAGGACCGAGGCAGAAAGGTTGATGAATTGTGACCCCTTCTCCCTTTAGAGATTCTAGAGAGATTCTAGAGAGACGCTAGCGCGAACGACTGCGCTTAAAGGGTCGGTAACGTTTGCCTTAAGAAGGGTGTGCCGTAGGCTGAGCGGAGCCGAAGTCTACAGGCGGCCCTGCATAATTTTCTCGACGGCTTCTTCAATTTGCGCAGGCTGCACAATGGTCAAGTCCTCCAGGCCTTTGTTGTAAGGCGTTGGGATATCCTGCGACGACATGCGAATCACTGGACCATCCAGCTCATCGAAAAAGCGATCGTTGATAGAAGCAATGATTTCGGCTGCGATGCCGCCGGTTCTCATACACTCTTCGACAATAATCACCCGGTGCGTTTTGCGAATCGACTCGCCGATGGTGTCATAGTCAATCGGCTTGAGCGAGATCAGGTCAATGACTTCAGGGTCGTAGCCCTTTTTCTCTAGCTGCTCGACGGCCTGCATCACGTGATAGCGCATCCGTGAGTAGGTCAAAATGGTGACGTCCTTTCCTGAGCGCACCGTTTCGGCTTTATCTAGAGGCAGGACGTACTCGTCATCGGGCAAGTCTTCTTTGTTGAAGTAAAGCAGGACATGCTCAAAGAAAAGAACCGGATTGTCGTCGCGAATGGCCGCTTTGAGTAAGCCCTTGGCATTGCGAGGCGTGGAGCAGGCCACAATTTTTAGACCCGGTACGGCTTGGAAGTAAGCCTCAAGTCGCTGGGAGTGCTCCGCGCCGAGCTGGGATCCAACGCCACCGGGGCCGCGAATTACTACCGGAATCTTAAAGTTGCCACCAGAGGTGTAGCGCAACATGCCAGCGTTATTGGAAATTTGGTTGAAGGCCAAGAGCAAAAAGCCCATGTTCATACCTTCAATGATGGGCCGCAGGCCGGTCATGGCCGCGCCGATGCCCATGCCGCAAAAGCTGTTTTCAGCAATCGGGGTATCGAGCACGCGCAGCTCGCCGTACTTGTCGTAGAGGTCTTTGGTTACTTTGTAAGAGCCGCCGTACTGGCCGACATCTTCGCCCATGACCATAACGGTTTGATCGCGGGACATTTCTTCGTCGATAGCTTCACGAAGGGCGTCGAATAAGAAGGTTTGTGCCATTGAAGAGAGGGATGAACGATGAGTGATGAATGATGAATGGGGGCAGTAGGTTGGGTAGAGCCGAGACAACCCTTGACTAAGCCCAGAAATACCTAACTTGCGAAACCCAACTAATCTTCAGCGAAGATGTACTTGTAAAGGTCGGCTGGGTTGGGCTCGGGGCTTTCTTCGGCAAATACGAGGGCGTCTTCGACGACGTTGGTAATTTTATCGCGGATGGCTTTGAGGTCGGCTTCGCTGGTGAGCGATTGCTCTAGGAGATAGGCTTCAAAGCGCTTAATGGGATCGCGATCGCGCCAAAACTTTTTCTCTTCAGCCGGTCTCAACTCATCGGGGTCAGCCACGGAGTGGCCCCGATAGCGATAGGTGAGGCACTCTAGGAGAGTCGGCCCTTCACCGGCACGGGCACGTTCTACAGCCGTTTTAGCTGCGGCCCTTACTGCCATTACATCCATGCCGTCGAGTTCGTACCCTGGCATGCCAAAGACGCTGGCTTTTTTATAAATTTCGGGCTGAGAGGTGGCGCGCTCGTGAGCCATGCCGATGGCCCACTTATTGTTTTCTACGACAAAAATAATCGGCAGCTTCCACAGTGCCGCCATATTCAAGCATTCAAAGAACTGACCGTTATTTGTCGTACCGTCACCAAAAAATGCTGCCGTTACCTGATCGGCACCTGCATCGCCCAAGGCATCGCGCCGGTAGCGCGTTTGAAACGCTGCGCCTAAGGCCACAGGAATCCCTTCACCAATAAAGGCAAAGCCGCCTAATACGTTGTGCTCTTTAGAAAACATGTGCATGGAGCCGCCTCGGCCCTTGCTCACGCCCGTTTCCTTGCCAAATAATTCGGCCATAACTGCGCGGGCACTCACCCCTGCGCTCAGGGCATGGACGTGGTCGCGGTAAGTGCTACATACGTAGTCGTCGGAGCGCATGGCCTTGACCACACCTGAGCACACGGCCTCTTGGCCGTTATACAGGTGCACAAACCCCTTTACCTTGCCCCGTTGATACAGCTCGGCGCACTTGTCTTCAAAGTAACGGCCCAGCACCATGTCCTCATATATTGTGAGGCCTTCGTCTCTAGTCACCTGAGACTTAGACGCCTGAAATGTTGGCAGTGGTCTTTCCTGAACCATAGGTTTGTGTCCGTGTGTCCTTTGCAGCTTTACCAGTTACTGATTATTCGCCCAAATTGCCAAACAGGCAAACGAACGCTTGCTCGTTTCCAAGTTCTTTAGGAAAAACATCAAAAGGCGCTTTTCGCAATTCGGCTTCGCAATTCGGCTTTGTAATTGAGTGATGGAAACCAATCATCAATTCATCTCTTGTTTTAAGCACCGCTTTGAGAACCGTACAAGCCCACTCAAACACGGCTGAGCCGAAAAATGACTGATAAGACCTAACAGGGTACTTAAGATTTGCTTAACAAGATTTGCTAATCATACTTGTTTATTTAGGACTAAACCAATGAGATTGATGGCCCTTTGTGGCTAGATCACAAAGAATTTACGACAAGGGTCACTATTTTTGGGTGTGCCCCTGCTTAAAGTGTCGCCAAAATGCGGTTGCGAGGGGAAGGATCTGTTTCAAAAGCTTGACAAAGCTGCCGTTGCGATTAACGCTGTGCCCACACCCGTGTTTAAATATGTGTAGATTCGTTGTTTAATCAATTGTCTACTTATTGAGCTTCAGTGTTGAAATACGCTAGGTTTGATAGCGTTTATCAAAGACGCTTGATGTTTGCGTTAGGTTGCTCTCAGCGCGTTTGCTTTCACTCGCTAGCGATGTTAGAGGCGTAACACGGAGGCGTAACACCGAGGCGCAACACGGTACTGCTTTTAATTCATCGGTTCTGTATGACTGGGGGATGCGGCAGCTACAAAGTGAAAAATCATCACCCAAGCAAACAATGGGTGAGCGCATGGTTTTTCGTAACAGATTGGCTTAATTGGCTGGGGATACTAAAGAGTGCGAATTCCGCTGGACTATTATCGAATTCTAGGACTGCCGATTCAGGCGACGGCTGAGCAGCTCAAGCAATCGCATCGCGATCGCACGCTTCAGGTGCCCCGCAGAGAATACTCGGAGCTAGCCATAGATGCGCGTCGTCAGCTCATAGATGCGGCCTATGCCGTACTGGGCGACAGCATTCGTCGTGCTGAGTACGACCAAGAGTTTTTGGCTGCTTCAAAGTCTGCGGCTCCCACTGGCGATGGCGTAGAGGCCGCAGAGCCCAATGTCCCGACCATTGAAATTGAGAACCATCAGCTGGTTGGTGCGCTGCTGATTTTGTTGGAGCTTGGCGAATACGAGCTGGTGCTCAGATTGGGTCGTCCCTACCTAAAGCGGGACGCACGCACCCCCGAGGGTCAGCAGCTCAAGGAACAGCCTGCCCTACCCGATATTATTTTGACTCTGGCCGTTGCCTGCCTAGAGCTGGGCCGAGAAGAATGGCAGCAAAACCACTACGAGCATGCTGCTGAGTCCCTAGAAACCGGGCGAGAGCTGCTGCTCAAAGAAGACTTGTTTCCGGTGCTTCGCGCTGAGATTCAGGCTGACTTGTACAAGCTGCGGCCCTATCGCTGCCTAGAGCTCATCGCTCGTCCGCTGGAGCAAAAGCAATCTCGTCAAGAAGGCGTGACCCTACTGCGTGGCATGCTGCAAGACAGGGGCGGCATCGATGGCGCAGAAGACGATCTCTCCGGCCTGGACGTGGATGATTTCCTCCGGTTTGTACAGCAGCTTCGGGGCTACTTGACCGCCGCTGAACAGCAGGAAGTGTTTGAGGCTGAAGCCCAGCGTCCTTCAGCGGTTGGGACGTATCTGGCCGTGTATGCGCTGCTTGCCCGCGGCTTTGCCCAGCATCAGCCTGCTCTCATTCGCCGGGCTAAACAAATGCTGCTGCGGCTGAGCGGCCGGCAAGACGTGCACTTGGAGCAGGCGGTGTGTGCGGTGCTGCTAGGCCAAACTGAAGAAGCGAGTCGGGCCCTGGAGCGATCGCAAGAACACGAACCTTTAGAATTTATTCGAGAGCATTCCCAAGGCTCGCCCGACCTGCTTCCTGGCCTGTGTCTATACGCGGAGAACTGGCTCCAGCAGGAGGTCTTTCCATTTTTCCGTGATCTCGACCAAGAACCTGCCACCCTTAAAGACTATTTTGCTGACAGCTCAGTGCAGGGCTACTTAGAAAACCTGCCCCTGGAAAATGAGCGAGCGAATCGCCAAAGTACTGAACCCAGAACCGATTGGGCGAGTCAGTCCAGCGTGGGGCAAGTCGGCGGGGCCTTTGCAGGGGCCGCAGCTGGTGGGACCGTGCTTCAGGGGAAAAGCTACACCACTACAGCCGACACGACATTTAATCCGCCGCCGTTGGGGCAGTCGATTGGCGCATCCTCTGGCAGTTCTTCGGGCAGTTCTTTGGGCAGTGCGCTAGGAAGCTCTACTGGCGCCGGCCAATCCTCGACTTACGCCAGTGGCAGTGAGTCAATTTTGGGTAAGCCTGCTTCAGGCCGACGATTCGGTGCGGGTGCTGGACTGGCCGCTGGCGCTGCGGTAGCAGGCGGCGCTGCTGCCAGTATGACCGAGAAAATTTCCCGTATGTCACCGACCGGTCGGCTTGGAAGCACCAGCACCGATGAGCGTCCTGACACCAGAGATCGAGGCTCGTCGGCGAGAGACCGGCGTCGAGGTCGCGCTGCGCCCAAATGGGACAGGCTCGCACTGGTCGTCGCAGGGTTATTGTTTTTGGGTATTGCTGCTTTGTTTGCTGCTAGAGGTGTCATTGGCCTGATTAGCGGCGCCGGAACGGGGGGTGCTCCCTCCATAGAAGGCGAACCACTTGATATCGCTATCAATGAGCCGCCTATCGAAATCGATAGCGCGTCTGAGAGCGTGACTGAGTCTGTGCCTGATGACGATGCCGCCGGTATCGCTGAAGCCACTATTAATGAATGGCTAAGGGTTAAAAGAGCTGCTTATGCCAGCGATCGCGATACGAGCGAATTAGAAGATGTCCTGACGGGCTCAGCCCTCAGTGCCGCTCGAAGTGACTTAGACTCCGCCGAAGTAGACAACTGGTACATCGACTACACCCATGACTCTGTCAGAGTATTGTCAGTCGATCCAGAAGATGCCACTGAGGCTAATCAGATCTTCGTCGAAGCTCAGGTAAGC
>JBCBDN010000183.1:0-7851 GCA_038529685.1 Cyanobacteria bacterium J06598_1
AAGACCAAATATCAAAAGTATTAGAGGGTAAAGTCAGCACAGTTCATGAAGTGACTGACCGCGCTGAGAATTTGGCCTACAGCCTGGGTGTGAGCGTGTCGACGCTGCATGTGCGGGGTGCTGAAACACCTGGGACTTATCAGGAACTGACGCGTCAGCTGTTTGAAAGCCACCCCAGCTACGTTCTGGGAATGGGCTTTGGTCAAAAAGAAGGCGGTATTTTGACAGACCGAGATTGGTTTTATCCTTACTATCAAATTGACTCCCAGATTGACTCCCAGGATGACTCTCAGGCAGGGGCTCAATTGGGATCTTCTACAGCACCTTTGCAAACAACGGCTCAATCAGACAGCGTTCGCTACGTGGACCGAGCAGAGACGCCGACGGCCTATTTTGATAGTGAAGCCTACCGGACCTATTTCTTGCCTCAAAAGAGTGTATGGACTGCGCCCTACCAAAGTGATGATATCTCTGCAACCGGTACTGCAATAACCGATGCTGCGACTGAAGACGATAGCACCACTTTGTTGACCTACTACTCACAGATTTTTGACGATCAACAGACATGGCTAGGCACGGCTGTCATTGACGTAGATGGGGCTTATTTTCAGGCGATCTTAGATGAGCCTGTTTTTAGGCAGGGGGGCCAGCTGTTTTTGCTGGCGAACAATGGCGAGGTGATTGCAGATCCTGCTGCTGAGGGCTCCAGTGTGGGTTTGACCTACACCGATATTGCCGGCCTCAGCGAAATTTGGCCTGAAATTAAGGGTGAAAGCAGTCAGGGTTTGTTGGAAGGAGAGGCGGGGTACTGGTCTTATATTCAAATTCCAGAACAGTCTTGGGTGGTGCTGGCCTACGTGCCTTACCGGGTTGTGTTTGGCCAGATTGTAGGCATTTCGCTGGGGGCTATGCTGCTCGCCGGACTGCTGATGGCTGGCCTAACTGCGCTGGCTATTCGCTACTTGAATCGGCGCCTGCGTCCTGTGATTGATGAATGCGAGCGGCTGTCTTTGGCGGCTGATCTGGCGACTGATGCGCCGGCGCCAATGACTAATCGCCTGGTGGGTAAAGATGAATTAGAACAGCTATCGATTTCATTTTTTCATCTGTTAGAGCAGCTACAGCTGAGTCAAACCCAAGTCAAGCTGGAGGCAGCTCATGCAACAGAGGTTGAAGCTCAGCTGTCGCAGATTAAAACCCGCACGGCGGTTAGCCGACAGCGACAGCGGCAGGTGACTCAAAAGTTGGCCAACCTGCTGCCCAATGCAGCGGTTCCGTCAGCGTTAACTGGCGCTAGCAGTACGTCGGCGCGAGGCTTACAGTATGAGCTATCTCAGCTGAATGCGGTGGTGGAGACGCTCGCTGAAGACGACTGGCTCTCAGGTACGTTGATCGATCGCACAGAGGGCGCTTTTACAGCCTCAGAAATGCCAGAACTCCATCAAATTAGCCGCCAGCTGGGCCAAACGTTTGCTCAGGTACTGGCGGCGCTCAACCAGTTCTCTCAGCTGTTGGGGACTTTGGGTGATACCAACGCACATGGGGTGCGCCTTGAGCAGGAGATGACTGCGGCGCAGCAAGCGATTGGGAAGCAGCTAGATGCGCTCAATCAGCTTCAGCAGTGGGCGGGGGAGCATGATGCTTTTTGCCATGAGCTGATATTGCCAGAAGGGGATGCTGGTGCTGAGAGCGTTCAGCAACAAAAGCTGCGATCGCAAGCGCAAAAAGAGTCTTTTGAGCCTGCGGTTACGATGTTTCGAGAGACCACTGGTCAGCTGAGTGAGCAGCTTAAGTCTCTGTTCTCAGTGACTGAGAGTATTGATAAAAAGTACAGGCAATACCAGCGAATCAACAGTGCTGCGCAGGTTTTGCTGATGAATGCCTCTACGCTCTCTATTTCGGCGTCTCGCCAGCAAGATGCGGCGGCGTTTGAAGGTATTGTTGAACAGCTAAAGGCTAAAAAAGCAGAGCTAGAAGGGTTAGCGAAGCAGCTAGAAGCTACGCACGTACAGCAGCAAGAAGATGCGCTCCAGATAGGACGTTTGACGGCGGATTTACGGCTCAATGTAGGGGTGTTTGAGCAGGTGACCAAACAAATGGACTCGCAAATGAATTCACTGATGGATACGACTGCTGTGCCTGCCACTGCATCTTCTAAGTACAACAAACGACTGGCTGAGCAGCGCCAACAGCTACAACAGCAGCTCGATGTGTTGAGAGAGCGTTTGCAGGAAATGGATAAGATGACTCAGCTCACGGCTGAGCATGTGAGTGCGACGCTGCAAGAGACCGTTCAAATGAATCAGGTCAGGGCAAAGTTTCCTATGGCGCTGCCGTCGTCGTAGGACTTAACTTATTCTGTTTGGCGGCGTCTTGGCGGTATTTTATTGATTGTCAGCTATTGCAGAGAATCCGCTTTGCCAAATGGCAACCCCTAACTGCGCAGCGACTAGCCCTAATATGATTTGCAGCTGTTGCGCCGTTTGAACAATGTTGGGGCTAAAGTTTGCCTGCTGGCAGGCTAATAAATATATTGGACATTATGTAAGGGCCTTCACTAGGCTGATATCACTGCACAGGAGTTTTGTGATGTCTGCTGATTGGAATGCGACTGACTACCAGACAAACTATGGTTATATTTGGCAGCATGGTGAGAGCCTGTTGACGATGCTGGCGCCTCAGTCGGGTGAGCGAGTTTTGGATTTGGGCTGTGGAACGGGGCAGTTGACGCAGCAGATAGCCAAGAAGGGGGCGATCGCACTTGGCATAGATGCCGATCCGACAATGGTGGCGCAAGCAAAAGCCAACTACCCTCATCTTTCTTTTAGGGTGGCGAGTGCAGAGAAGTTTCAGCTATCTGAACCGGTTGATGCGGTGTTTTCTAACGCTGTGCTGCATTGGGTATTGCAGGCCGAGGCTGCCGCTCGCTGTATGGCAATGGCGCTAAAGCCGGGTGGACGGCTAGTCGTGGAGTTTGGTGGTAGGGGCAATGTGCAAACTGTCCTGAATGCTTTGGCCGCGGTGAGTGGCCGAACGGATTTGACCCCCTGGTACTTTCCTGGCTTGGGTGAGTATGTTGCTCTTTTGGAATCTGTTGGTTTTGAGGTGAGCTATGCGCATTTGTTTGATCGACCGACGCTGCTAGGTGAGGTAGGACTAGCGGGTTGGCTAGAGATGTTTGGTAAGCGATTTTTTGCGGATCTCTCTCAAGAAGCTTGGGCAGCGATGGTGCAAGCTGTTGAGACAAAAGCGGACCAGCTGTATCAGGAGGGGCGCTGGGTTGCTGACTACCGGCGGCTGAGAGTAATGGCGGTGAAAGTTTGAGTGTTTGATGGGTGTGTTGTGACTTGAGTGGAGGGTGGGTGGTGTTTGGATTAGAGGCGGTGCTTTTGTTTGGGGCGGCGGTGGTGGCTGGCGGGATTAATGCGATCGCAGGTGGCGGCGGTTTGCTAGTGTTTCCGGCGCTGCTACTGTCGGGTATTTCTCCTATTAGCGCTAACGCGACTAGCGCGGCGGGTATTTGGGTTGGCATGTTGGTGAACAATATTGCCTATCGCTCAGAGCTAAGGCCAGTGGCTAAATGGTTGGGTCCTGTGACGGTAGCGACTTTAGCGGGGGGCGCTTTGGGGGCGTGGCTGCTGCTCAACTTTTCGGATGAGGGCTTTGCTTTTATTGTGCCGTATTTGGTAGCGCTGGGGACGCTGTTGTTTGCGATCGCGCCTAAGCTGGCTCGCTGGACCCAACAATCGTCTCTAAGCGATGAGGGCCTGCCAGCGTTTAACCAGTCAACGCTGTTATTTTTTCAAGGCGTAATCTCAATCTATGGCGGATTTTTTGGCGGTGGGGCCGGGATTTTGATGCTCACTTTGCTTAGCCTGACAAATCCAGGCAGGCTGCAAATGCTTCAGGCCGTAAAGGTGTGGCTAGCGCTATGTATTAATGCAGCGGCGCTGAGCTACTTTGTGTTTGCAGATATTATTGACTGGCCCTATGCGGGACTCGTGGCTGTGGGAACTTCGGCAGGTGGATACAGCAGCGTTTACTTGGCGCAAAAAGTCTCTGCGGTTTGGCTGAGACACTTTGTGATTGCAACAGGAACTGTCCTTTCAATCTATTTTTTTACAATCACTTATGAATAAGAATTTAGCCTCGAATCACGGTGACAGCTTTATCCTTTGGGGTCTTTGCTTGTTCTGTTGTTGTTCTCTCTGCGATAGGCACAAGATTCTCTCTGCGATCGAAAATAACGAGCCATCCTTTCTCCAAGCCTAGTCCAGATAGGTACTTATCTAGCTGCTCTAATCCCATCAGCAACGGATCAGGTTGATTTGGAGCCCATACCTTTAGTTCCATTGCTACGGTAACTTTTCTGTAGCGTAAGCACAGATCCATTCGCCCGCTGCCAATGGCGTACTCACGTTCTAGAGACCCATCACCGTTAACGACTCGATGTAAGAACGCCATCATGACTAAATGAGGTGCAATCTCTGTATAGGGTGCTCCTTGAAGTAAAGGCTGCCCGTGCTGCCGCCAAAAAGCAACAAAGGCTTCCAGCAGCTTATCCGGGTCTAGCTGACCATTTGCTTTCAGCCAACTAGGTTGAATGGTTGGGATCCCGTCCTGTATGCCTTTACTCAATACTCTAGGTAAAACTTCTCGATAAATGGGGTTAGCAATGACTAGCTTGCCAGCTTCATCTCGACGTAGTAGGCCTAAATCTATTAAAAACTGACGGTCATCTTCAGAGGCCATTCCGAGCGTTTGGCCTGACAGCATCGGCTCTATGACAGTGCGTACTCTAGTTTCTTGTAATCTTTCAGCTAGGCTATCTAGATGAGTATCTTGTCTTTTTATCAGGCGTTCTTTAGCTTCGTAAACATGTTGCGTTTCGATGGATATAGCAACATCTGTAACTATTTCTTCTACAACTTCTTTGGCTAGTGCGTTCACTAACCAGGGTTGACCTTGTGTAAGCTCAAAGGCAGCGGCTACAGATTCTGGCGTGAACTTTTGTCCTGTATCGTCTGTATGCTGCTGGTAGAGTGCAATGACTTCATCGGCTGTAAAGTTTCTGAGCGTGAGAGACTTTACTTTTATGTTGAAAGGGCTAGAGGTCGTTAATCGACTGCTACCACCAGAAGCGATTTTATAGTCTCTTACGTCTCTTAGCCCAACAAGGGCTAAGGCATGAGGAAACCGGCTAGGTCTTTTGGGGTAGCCGCTGCGTAGCTGGCGGAGAACTGAGAGTAAAGTGTTGTCTTGCAGTGAATCAATTTCATCGATGAAGAGGACTAAAGGACGAGGGGACTGCTGGGCCCATGCACCCAATGCACTTCCTATGCGTCCCCCTGGTGGTGCTGCTGGCCAATCAGGGGGATGTAATTCGGATGCCAAATAGAACTGTGCGTCCTCGCGCCAGGTCTCTAGAATTGCTAGCTCTGAAGCATCTATGTTTTTTGGAAAAACAGAACCTACTTCGACAGAGACCATGACAGCAGCATACCGTTTACTGTCAGTAAGCGCCTGCGCTAGAGACAGCATGGCAGTGGTTTTTCCTGTTTGCCGGGGTGCGTGCAGCACAAAGTATCCCTGCTGATCTATTATCCGCCGGAGCTGGGGAAGCCGGGTCAGCGGCGGGAGCATGTAGTGGATGTCTGGCTTGCAGGGGCCAGCGGTATTGAACCAGCGAGCCATAGCGTACTGTCCTACTTAGAAAGACTTGGGGAGGAAGACCGGGGAATGAGTGTAGTCTAGCTTGTTTTGGGTGGTTTCAAGGGCTAGCTGATTTGCAGTAAAGGGTCGATAGTAGCCTGCCAGTCTTGGCGG
Source organism: Cyanobacteria bacterium J06598_1 (assembly GCA_038529685.1). Classification (GTDB taxonomy): domain Bacteria; phylum Cyanobacteriota; class Cyanobacteriia; order Phormidesmidales; family Phormidesmidaceae; genus Phormidesmis. The sequence goes on from JBCBDN010000183.1 coordinate 5,827, forward strand.
CTGGAGCCGGATGAGAGGCCGGTGGCTTCTGCTCCGTTGATAAAGAAGGTGGGGGTGGACCATACGCCTCTGATGGTGGCAAAGCGAGCTGGAATGCGGGCAGCGGCGTATACTTCTTTGCTGTTGAGGTGTTCAATGAAGCTTGCTTGGTCAGTGCCTTCTACGATGTTTTCGGCCAGCCAGCGATGGAATTCTGTTTGTGTTTTGTCTTTCCAGGCTTCGTTGGCGAATTCTGCCTGCTGATGGAATAGTTTGCTGGTGACTTCAACAAACTTTTGGGTGTCTTGTTGGGCGAGTGCGATCGCTGCTTTTGTTGCATCCCAACTCTGACGATGATTACCCAGCGTCATCAATTGAAATACCCAGCAAACCTGCTGGGGTGAATAGGCTTTGGTTACTGGAATAATGTTGTTCCAACCGCGTTTTGAAAAGGGACACTCCAAGTCTAAAAACATTTCTACAACGACTGGCGCATCAGCTTGGCCTAATCTGTAGCCACTGGGCCGAGCGGGAATTGGAATAGCCATAGGGGCGCTGTGGGCAAAAAATACGTCGCCTATATTTTGCCTTATTGTCTGCTCCTATGCCGATGATTATCTGCTGCTGCCTCGCTTACGCTGAGGTCTAAGCAGCTTGCTCACGCAGGCTTTCGATTAGGCTGCGATAGAGTACGGAGAATTGGAGCTCATCAATGCCACTTTCATTGTTCCAAGTAGCGCTGACGCATAGCGGACCTTCTTCATCTACTAGGTAGGTGGTGAAGTTTTCAACGCCCGGTTCTGATCCGCCTTTGAAGGAGACTTTTTGCCACTGTTCAGGGTCGACTAGGCCAGGATTGATACTCATCAAAGGCAGGTCGGCTACTTCGTCCATAGCGGCGCACAGTTCGCGAGCGGTGAAAAACCATTCGATATCAATAGACTGTGGCCCTTCGTTGAAAATGCTGACGGCAGGTAAAGGTAGGGCGGCTAGGGCTGAGATCAGGCTGCGCTTTTCGTTGCTTCTGCGCCAGCGGCGGGCGAGGGTGCGGTTGGCTGGATCTTTGAGGACGAAGGCTTCTCGGGTGGTGAGGAAGGGGCGATTGCGCTCGGATAGCGCTTCTATGGCTTCGCGACCGACGATGTGGAGCAGGTGGTCGGTGGCGGTGTTGTCGCTTTGAGAAATCATTAGGGTGGCTAGGCTCTGGAGGGTGAGGGATGAGCCTGCGGGCCAGGTTTGAAGGAAGCCGCTGGGGAGGCTGGTCCACTTTTCTTGGAGGGTAACGACTTCGTCCCACTGGTGTTGCCCTGCGGCAATTTGGTTCTGTAGCACCTGCAAAATTAAGAGCTTGAAGGTGGATCCTACGGCGAGGGGTTGGCCAGGGTTGAGCGCGGCGACTTCGGTGCCGTTGCGCGTCGCAACGAGGTTTACTTTTCCGGGGAGCGCGCTGAACTCGCTGAGGGTGTCTTCTACAGAAAGGCCCACTAGCTGTGGCGTTTCAAACAGGAGTCCGGTGATTTGTCCCTGTGGGTTTACGGCGAGATGTGTGGCGACGGTGCCTCGCTCAAAGGTGAGTACGAAGCCGTTGGAAACATCTTCGATGCTTTGGTACGCGCCTGTGCTGCTGACGATGCCTTGGGTGATTTGAGAGATTTCTGCGAGAGAGATTTGAGCTAAAAAGGAGTCGGCAAACCAGCTGGCCTGAAGCGCTTCTTCGGTGAAGAGGCGGGAGAGAATCTCGGTGGGGCTGGTGTTGGCCGACAGGGCTTGCGCGATTAGCTGAGCTGGATTAGCTGCTGTGGAAGTGGCTGCTGTGGGAACGATGCGTGCGTTTTTGTGAAAGTGAGGTGCGGCGATCGCATCACTTTCGTCTGCTAGCGGTACCATGCCAAACAACAAACTCAGACACAGTGTGAATAGCAAATTGAATAGCGATCGCATCGTAAATCCTTTTGAGAAATCCTTTAGGTCGTCATCACCTGGCTCAAATAATAAACGATGAACGTTCGCCCACGATTTGAACTGATTGTAAACAATCAATCGAAA
>JBCBDN010000184.1:0-7850 GCA_038529685.1 Cyanobacteria bacterium J06598_1
CTTGTGGCACTATTCAATCGCTTATCCCTCTCCCGTGACATGGGTATCGATCTCGGAACGGCAAATACCCTGGTTTACGTGTCAGGGCGAGGGATTGTATTACAAGAGCCCTCAGTCGTGGCCATTGATGAGACAGATGGTAAACCTCTGGCTGTGGGCGAAGAAGCTAAGCAAATGCTAGGGCGTACACCCGGCAACATTCGCGCGATTCGCCCGCTGAGAGATGGTGTGATTGCTGACTTTGATATTGCAGAGGTGATGCTCAAGCACTTCATTCGCCGCGTGCACGAAAATAAGGCACTGGTTTCGCCTCGGGTTGTGATTGGTATCCCAAGCGGCGTAACCGGTGTGGAGCGCCGTGCGGTAATGGATGCGGCTCTGCAGGCTGGTGCGCGTATGGTGTATCTCATTGATGAGCCTGTGGCGGCGGCTATTGGTGCAGGCTTACCCGTAGATGAGCCGACAGGCAACATGATTGTTGATATTGGTGGCGGCACTACTGAGGTTGCTGTTTTGAGTCTTCAGGGCACCGTGCGTAGCGAGTCCGTTCGGGTGGCCGGCGACGAGATGACCGACTCGATCAAGCAGTACATGAAGAAGGTGAACAACCTCGATATTGGTGAGCGGACGGCTGAAGAAATTAAGGTCAAAATCGGGTCTGCTTACCCCAGCCCTGAAGATGACGAAGCGGCGCTAGAAGTGCGCGGCGTTCATATGCTTTCGGGGTTGCCCAGAACGGTGACGGTAAAGAGCGCCGAAATTCGTGAAAGTATGGCAGAGCCGCTATCGGTCATTGTAGAAGCCGTTAAGCGCACGCTAGAAGAAACCCCGCCAGAACTAGCGGCTGATATTATTGATCGCGGTATTATGCTTGCGGGCGGCGGCGCTTTACTCAAAGGTCTAGACACGCTGATCTCTCACGAGACCGGGATTGTTGTTCATGTAGCAGCTGACCCTTTGAGCTGTGTTGTGTTGGGAACGGGCCGCGTGCTTGAGAACTTCAGCAAAATGGAGCGTGTATTCAGCGCTAGATCTCGCGATCTCTAACGAATAGTCTTTACGCTAGGTCTTGCTGTTATACCGGTTGTATATGCTGCCTACACGGGGCGATCGCATAGACGGTTACAGGGCTGGCTATAAACAACTTTAGTTGAATAGACCGAGTAGATATCATTGGCAAAAAAGTAGTTAATTACCGTAGCTTGAATGTTTGCCTTAAGACGATGGTGGGATAAAAATGCGCTCAAAGCTGGGCTGGTCGTGCTGTCGGTCGGCACTGCTTTAGGTATTTATCAAACCAACGGTGCGCTGGTAAATGAGGTCTTCCGGTTTTTGGCTCATCCCTTTCATCGCAACTCCACCCCAGCAAAGATAGAAAATCCTTACATTCTAGATTTGCAGCAGCGGGTGGTTGAGCTTGAGAACCAAAATCAGAAGCTGCGAGAGTTGATTGACTACAGCAAGAACAGTGAGCTAGACATCACAACGCCTGCTGCGGTGATTGGTCGCAGTCCTGATAACTGGTGGCAGCAGCTAACGCTGAACAAAGGAGTTAAGGCGAATGTGAAAGAAGGTGATTTTGTCACGGGGCCAGGGGGACTCGTTGGGCGAATTACTGAAGTGACGCCTAATACGTCTCGGGTTTTGTTGCTGAGCGATCCCAGTAGCCAAATTGGTGCCAAAATTAGTCGCAGTCGCTCTACGGGCTATATTCGTGGGGGCGCTGGGAGTCAGGCGACGATGCAGTTTTTTGAAAAGTTTCCAGATGCCAAGCCTGGAGATGTGGTGGTTACCTCTTCGTTTAGTCGGCTGTTTCCACAAGGCGTACCGATTGGTCGAATCTCTGCGATTGATCCTGAGACGAGCCCGGCGCCAGAAGCGGTGATTCAGCTATCTGTTCCGGTGAGCAATTTGGAATGGGTAGATATTCATCCGTATACGCCTAAGCTGGATGTAGATGCTGCGCCTGCGAGGATTGTGACGGACGATAACCCCTAGTTTTTGCTTTATGGCTCCCTATCGATCGCGGCGCTCAGGCGGCAATAAGCAAATTTGGAACTGGGTCATCACGGTGGCTTCGGTGTTCTTTTGCCTATTAATTTTGCCGATTCGGCTGCCGGGGATGGATATTGTAGGTGTAGGCCCAAACTGGCTGCTGATTTGGGTGGTGGCTTGGAGTATGAGCCGGCTGCCTTGGGAAGGTGCGATCGCTGGTATTGTGCTCGGCCTGCTGCAAGATTCGCTCTCTGCGCCTTTTCCAAGTCATATGGTGGGGCTGGCGATCGCCGGTATCATAACGGCTAGGCTACATCGACGGCGATTTCTACAAGAGGACCTTATCTCAGTTGCTTTGGTCGTATTTGGGCTAGCGATTGTGGCCGAAACCGCGATGGCCATGCAGCTAACGATGCAGTACTGGTTCGCAGATGAGTCGCTATATCCGAGTCTCGGCAGTATCTGGCAGTATCATCAGCGGGTTTCACTCAGCTCTGCTATTTTGACTAGCCTATGGGCCCCAGCACTGTACTATCCGCTCAAGAAATGGTGGGATAGATATCAGATTAATGAATAAGACTGACTTGATTAGAGTCGTTCGACCAGGGCCAGATCAATTCAGGCTGTCTGTAAGGCAACGGTTTCTACTACGCCTTGAGCCGCAGTAAACAGTTCTGTGTAGAGTTTGGTTGGCTGGAGCGCGCTCAAATATTCCATGCTCCTCACCCCACAAGAAAGTGCCGCAGAGGGTAAGCCAACTGCTTTAGCCGCAATCACATCGGCTTCCGTATCACCAATCATCCAGCTTTGGTCGGTGCAGTAGCCTTGCAGTTCCTGTTGCTCAATGGCAATAGTCAGCAGTTCGCGCTTATGCTCCACTCGGTTTCGATGCGCGGCTTCAGTGGTTGAGGCTCCGTACACGTCGTCTACCAGATGGGTTAATCCTTGAGCTCGTAAAAATGTTTCTACCTGGTGCGGATGGCGTAGGGTTACCAGTACCAGGCGCATATCAGACTGCTTTAGATAGCTGAGTGCGGCGCGCGCCGAGGGTTGCATTTGGTCCCAGCGCAGTAGGCTAGCGTGGTTTACAATTTTTTCGACTTGGTGCATGTAGCGCTCAAACCATTCGGTAGGCACGCCAGAGCAGAGGGCAATATCACGATCGGCTACTCGATTTTGCTTTTTGTGCCAGAACTGTTCTTTTGAGAGTGGGGTGGTGGCAATGGTTTGGTTAGTTTCGCGATCGCAAACTGCTGCAATCACCTTCAAGCCTTTCCGATAGGTTCGGTAGTAGCGTTCCGAAACATCCACAATAGGACCATCAAAATCACAGAACACCACCTGTTTCTTTCTACCGGTTTGTAGTTGAGACAGCATAGGTTTCAAACCTGAATTACGAGCTGACACATGATTGATAGGGCTTCTTTTTACCTTTACTTAATATTTGTTTACTCTAGCAGCGCTGTCTGCAAATAAACAGTGTAATATCCGACCTTTTTTGATTTGACTACCCAATGCTTTACATAGCCAAACCAGTATTTATCAGGGAAAATGCTGATCTTTGGCTCGCATTTTGCCCTACTGAGTTCCGTTCAATTTCTGTTGGATAGGCGTCTCGCCCGTTTTTTTGCTCGCTGCGTTAGCCTTCCACTGGGTGAAAGCTTCTTTCTTATTCTGGATGCTCCCGCGTTAACCAAAGCGTCACCGGTCCGTCATTCTCAATCGAAACCTGCATCGTCGCCCCGAACTGCCCGGTTTCTACTTTTAACCTACTCTCTCGCAGCAGTTCCACAAATCGGTTATACAGCTGTTCAGCTTTCTGAGGCGCAGCCGCCTGCGAAAAAGAGGGCCGTCGCCCTTTTTGCGCGTCACCATAAAGGGTGAACTGACTCACTACAAGCAGCTCACCCTCTATATCGGTTAGTGACTGATCGAACCGGCCATCTGGCCCTGCGGGAAATAGCTTCAGGTTCAAGCATTTCCTCACCATCCAAGCTAGCTCTTCTTCGGTATCCGTCGGCGCTAGGCCCACTAGTAAATTAAGACCCTTCCCAATTGAACCGATGACCTTATTCTCTACGGTCACTTGAGACGACGTAACCCGCTGAATCAAAACTCTCATCAGCGTCTGCTACTCAACACCTTTCTGTCCAACTCTCTACTGCCCAAATCCTTTCCCGCGTTCTTTACTCTCAACGCAAAAGCAGTTCTCGATTTGGTCTCGTATTTTATCTTCATCCAAATTTTGCCCGATCAGCACCAGCTGATTTTTCTTAGGACGGCCTGACCACTCTTCATCCTCGAGCGAGAATCGCTTGCCGCTGAGGTGAAAAATATGACGTTTTGGGCTCTCATCAAACCACAAAATTCCTTTCGCTCTAAATACAGAAGCCGGGAGCTGATTATCTAAAAAATGCTGAAATTTACGAATCGCTAACGGCTGAACGCGATCAAACGATACTGAGGTAAAGCCATCAATATCTAAATGCGAGTGCGCGCTATGGTCATGGTCGTGCTCACAGTGTCCGTGGTCATGATCGCAGTTAGTGTGGTCGTCGTGGCTTTCTCCATGAGACTCGTGGTCATGGGTTTTGTGCTCGTCGTGATTGTGCTCAGCATGAGCATGCTTTTCATGGTCGTGCTTTTCATGGTCGTGCTCGTCATGGCTATGCTTGCCGTGATCATGACTATCAGCGGCGGCTTTCTGCTCTCCGAAGTACTTGTCCGACTCGAATAGACCCACGCTCAAAATTAGCGGCAGCGGCACCTCCGAATGATCAGTCCGCAGAATTCGCGCATCTTCTTTAATCTCGCGTAGCTTTACTTCCAAAGTGTCTGCGTCCCCCTCGTCCACCAGATCCATCTTGTTGAGCAAAATGATATCGCCGTAAGCAATCTGGTTGTAAGCCGCCTGAGAGTTAAACAAATCTAGGCTGTAGTTTTCAGCATCGACCACGGTGACGATGGAGTCTAGCCGTGTCAGGTCGCGCAGCTCAGTCCCGAGGAACGTAAGTGCAACGGGTAAGGGGTCAGCAAGGCCAGTGGTTTCTATCACCAGATAATCCATTCGATCTGCTCGCTCTAGCACCTGATACACCGCATCTACCAGGCTCTCGTTAATCGTGCAGCAAATGCAGCCATTGCTTAGCTCCACCATTGTTTGGTCAGCTGAGACCAAAAGCTGAGAGTCAATATTGATATCGCCAAACTCATTGACCAGCACCGCTACCTTCAGCCCCTGAGCATTATTCAAAATATGGTTGAGCAGGCTGGTTTTACCACTGCCCAAAAAGCCAGTAATCACCGTAACCGGCATTCCCTGCTTAGGAATAGCAATTTCTTGCTCAGCGGCCTGCTCAGACTTCGAGCTAACATCTGGGGCTAGCATAAGCAAACGTTAAATTTGATAATGATTATCATTCTTGTATCATAATGCCGATCGTTTACGACTGTCAAAGTAATGGTCAAAATGATGGTTGCCAGCAGCGACAAAAAAATCTGCTATGCTTTTCCGTAAGTTTCGATAATGATTATCATTTTTCAAAGATGCTAGCGGTTCAAGATTTATCTGTTAACTACCGAGGCATTGAGGCGCTAACCAATGTTTCGTTGACCCTGAACCCTGGCGAATGGGTAGGACTCATTGGCCCTAACGGAGCCGGAAAAAGTACTTTAGTTAAGGCGATTTTGAGCCTGGTGCCCTACAGGGGCCAGATTTTGCTAAATGGGACAACGCTGAAGCGACAGCGGCGGCAGGTGGCCTATGTGCCGCAGCGATCGCAGATTGATTGGGACTATCCAATTACCGCCTGGAACGTGGTGATGATGGCACACACAGCGATGCTCGGTTGGGGGCGATCACCCGATGCCAAAGCCAAAAGAAGGGTCAGCGCCGCGCTAGACCGCGTAGAAATGCTACCCCTGCGACATCGACAGATTGGCCAGCTCTCCGGCGGGCAGCAGCAGCGAATTTTTCTGGCCCGCGCCCTCGCTCAGCAGCCCGAGCTATTTCTCTTAGATGAGCCTTTTAACGGCATTGACAAAAAGACCGAAGCCATCATGTTGAGCATCTTTTCCGACCTCAGCAAGCAGGGCAAAACGCTGCTCGTTTGCAGCCATGAGTGGGGCGACGCGCTCCTCCGCTATCACCGTCTTTTATTACTCAATCGCCGCGTCCTAGCCAACGACACCCCCCAAGCAGTCATGACTATGGACAACATTCAGCAAGCCTATGGCACTAACATTCAGTCAGTACTCAACGGCGGTGCGCCTGAACCCTTTGTTTGCTAGCTCAGTTATTAGGCATTAAGTTATGTCGTTCTCCCAATTGCTACTCCGCAGGCGTAACCTTGCGATCGCGCCTTCTCAAATCGCGGGTTAAGATTCCTTGACTTGGGCTAAACAACAATACGAGCAAAAAGCAGGTAAATAGGGTAAGTGCGATCGCAGGCCCAGAAGGCGTATTGAAATAGTAGCTAATGTACATCCCAATCATGCAAGAGAGCACACCTAGCCCTGCGCCTACAACCATCATCCAGTGCAGCTCTTTCGTTAACAAGTAGGCCGCCGCTGCCGGACTCACCATTAGCGCTATTACCAAAATTACCCCAACCGTTTTAATGCTAGCCACAATCGTCAGCGTAATCGCAGCCATCAGTCCAATGTTTATTGTAGTGACGGGCAACCCAACGGCTTCTGCCCCTAATCGATCAAAAGTGAAGAACAACAGCTCTTTGTAGAACACTTTGATAGCGATTAAAACAGCAACCGTAATCAACCCAATTTCTCTGACATCGGCAGACGTAATGCTCAAGATGTTGCCAAAGAGGAGTTCTTCAAAATCTAAGCGGCTGCGCAAACCCGTAAGCAGAGCAACGCCCAAAGAGAAAAAGCTAGAGAACGTAATCGCCATTGCCGTATCGACCTTGACCTTGGATTGCGAGCGAATCCAAGAGGTGACGAATGTGCTAAACATGCCGGAGATAAAGGCTCCGGTGAGTAAGGGGAAATTCAGAAAGTTAGCGATCGCCAACCCCGGCAGCACCGCATGGGCAACCACGTCGCCCAGCAGTGCCATTCGCTGCACAATCAAATACGTGCCAATAACCGGGCACAAAATACCGATGAGTACACCAGCCATTAGCGCCTGACGCATGAACTCGTAGTTAAGCGGATCTAACAGCCAATCCATACTTTTCCGTTGTCTTTTTTAACGAATATCTAGTCTATTAAGACTACTCCAAAATTGCCTGCACCGTAGCCTCGTCACAGGTACCACCCAAACCATCGACAATAGTGCAAGTGTTGGTCATAAGCATACCTTGGTAGCTCGCAGCCACTGTACCTTCTTCACCTAAGCTATCGGCATAAATCGGCTCTTCTGAGACTGCAATATCTGTCTCTCTTGCAACCGCCTCAATCAGGCCAGGATTGCTAGTCGATTCTACAAAAATGCTGGGCACGCCAGTTTCATTCACCGCCTCTACCAGCTCTCGAATGGCGGCGGCTGAAGGCCGAGCTTCGGTGCTAAAGCTATCAAGTGCAGGCTCAATTTCAATGCCGTAGGCGTTGGCATAGTAGCCCAACGCGTCGTGAGTGCTAATGAGCGTACGTCCATCAGCGGGCACCGTATCTATTTGTGTCTGAATCCAGGTATCGAGCTGCTCCAACCCGGCAATCAAGGCTTCAGCATTGGCTGTGTACAAGGCTGCATTCTCTGGAGAGACTTCGCTGAGCTGAGCTTGAATCTCTTTCACCATGGCGATGCCATTTTCAGCATCGTGCCAAACGTGAGGGTCTGCCTCCATTGCTTCTTCGTCACCGTGCTCGTCATCGCCGTGCTCGTCATCGTGGTC
>JBCBDN010000185.1:0-7811 GCA_038529685.1 Cyanobacteria bacterium J06598_1
AACTGGGCGCTGACGTAGCGATAGTTGCCGTTGGGCAGTGCCGAGAGCGGTGGACGCTTTTCAGTAGTGGGCTCAGTAGGCTCTTCGGGGGCAGCTTCGGGCGGTGTTTCCGCTGTAGGCGTTTCAGGCTCAGGTGCTTCAGGTTCTGTTTCAGGTTCTATGGCAACTTGCCCGCAGCCGAGGGTCTGATCGACTGCTTCAAACCCCTGCACGAGTTCAGCTGCTTCGGCTTCTAGGAGGTTGGCGTAGTAAAAGGGCTGATCGATCATCAGCTGACGCGCTTCAGCGATGGGCGTGTCGTATAGGGTGAGCGATCGCATTTCACTCACATCGGCCCTGCGGTCTATATCAGCTGGGTTCGTCACAAACGCTGGGAACCTGTCTAGCGTGAAGGTAGTGTCGCCAGCTGATTCGGTAACGGTAATGTAGGTTCGCATGCCGAGGGCGTTTGGGAAGCCGCTCTCTGGGTTGTAGCGGCAAATGGTTTGAAACCCTGCCGGAGGCGACTGGGCAATTGACTGGGTAATTAACTGGGTAATTGATTGGGCGATCGCAGTTTCTGCAAGGGCTACCGCTGATAGAGGCATCAGGCTAAAGGCGACTGCCTTGAAGAATCCACGGGTAAAACGGTTGGTCATGACACACCTTATAACTGGTTGGAAAGTTGTTGATAGTTGCACGAAACGCCAGCGGTAACAGAACAATTGAGCGCGTTATTTTGTTTGTTCTATTTCTACTGTGGATTCGGCTTCTACTGTAGGCTCATCGCATTCTGTGGGGGCGATCGCGCTACCCGCATTAATCCGAGAGTACTCACTCAAATCAAGTGAATCGGGACTGTAGATGGTTTCTCCGCTTTCGGTTTGGCTCTGGCGCATGTACAGCACGCTATTACCCCTAACTACGCCGCTAATACACACCCCTGGCTGGTCTACTCGGGGTCGCAAAGTGCCCGTAATCTGGTCTCCTGCCTTCGTCAGGAGAAAGATAGCCCCTCCGTTGGCCATGAGCTGCGCGTCGGTGTAAACGCCATACTGATAGTTGCCTGCTAGGTATCGATAGCTGCCGTCAGCCAACGCCGCGAGCGTAGGGTCAGGTGTGCTGCCATCGAAAGGCGCAGCAGGCTCTGCGTCAGGCGTAACGTTTCGAGGATCCACGCTGGAATCAACGGGTGAGGTGGGGGCAGCGCTTGCTGGAATTATGGTCGGTATTGAAGGTTGTGGGGAGGCTGTGGCAGGCTCTGACGTTTCTGTCGTAGGTTGTTGTTCTGCAGGTAGCTCTGGAAAGACTTCTATTGTTGGTGCGTTAGGTGTTGGTGTGTTAGGCGTTGGTGCGTTAGGCGTTGGTGCGCTGGGGGCTGGCTCTTCCAGTACTGAAGGATCTAGGTTTGGAATGTCAGTGGGGAAGTCTTCTGTTGTTTCTTCTTCTTCTGGAGAGTCTGTTGGGTCTTCTTTGGCATTGCAGTGATTTTGAGTAGGCGCAGTGTTTAGCGTGCGATGTTCCTGCTCTGAGGTCACCAGTGCCTGTAGCGATGTGGCGACTGGATGAACAATGCCTAAGGTTAAAGCCCCTGACTCAGCAAAAGAATTTTCAGAGAGAATATTGAGCGTGATGCCCTCAACATTAGGACTGTAGGCGGTTGCTTCGTAGGCGGTTGTGCTGACTTCGCACGATAGCTGCGCAGCATTAGGACTCATCGGTTCTGTGGCAGCTATCAAAGCCGGTGAGCCCTGAAAGGGTGTTGCGCTCAGTGGCGTTAACCCCAAGGCAAGTGCAAACATTGAAGGTGAGGGCATTGGTAGGTGCTTTAGTAACAGGATTTATGAGGTTGCTTTCAGGTGATAGTCCCAGCACGCGTACAGACGTACGGATATGGTTACGCACCTATCGTATTTTACAGGCTTAAATCCTTATTTTTAGAATTCTCTAAGTAGGATTACTTATGTCGGATGTAAGTTTTCTGAAGGACGCTAATACGGCCCTTGGCTTAAATGATCGTTGTCGCTAACTGAAAAGCATAAAACAATTTTATTTATTGAATATTTTTGATGTTGTACAGCCTTCCAGACATTTATTGAGCTGCTTAAGCTACCACTCAAGGATGATTTCTCATGTCAGTCAGAAGCACTGCTGATGACCTCAATCAGAAGATGCAGGCTTACCGAGAAGAGCGCTTTACGGGTGTGATCAAAGTCAGCGCTCAAAAAGAGCAGTGGTTATTGTTTTCTCTGGTGGGTCGAATCGTTTGGAGCGCTTCTAGAACCCACGCGCTGCGCCGATGGAAGCGGCACGTAGCGATTTGTATTCCCCCGCTTTCTGAAGCCATCTCTCGGCGTAAAAATATTGCCTTTGATGCCTGGAACTATACGGCTTTGACCCGTCTGGTAAAGCTTGGAAAAATCAGCCAAAATCAGCTTTCTAACGTGGCCGAGAGCATCGTCACCGAAGATCTTTTTGATATTTTGCAGGTGGCTGCATGGCAGCAGTCGGGGCAAGGGCTTACCTATGAATGCGTACCCCAAGAGGTGACAAGCCTGCCGTTTGTGATGATGAATTGCGATCGCGCCAGGCGCGAAGCAAGAGACCAGTGGAGTCGCTGGACAAGAGCTGGGTTTGGCCAATATTCGCCAGATTGGGGGCTGAGCATACAGGACTTTGAATCGTTGCGGTTGAGGGCTTCCCCGCAGACGCTACAAACGCTTAAGGCTTGCTGCAACCCCAGAAATACGCTAAGGGACTTGGCGGTTCAGTCCAGGCAGTCTGTGATCTTTCTGACCCAATCCTTGCTGTCCTACGTCTCAAAGCAGATGCTGCGGTTCACCGAGCTGCCGGACCTTGCTAGCGGTGCTGACCACGGATTTTCTCCAGCGCTTGTGCCGAGACAGGGTCAGATTCTAGACTTGTTGACTATAAAACGCCAGACCTAGAAACGGCTAAAGAGGAAACTATTCAGGGCTCTGCTGCTGTCAGTGGCAATGGCAGTGTTAATGGCAGTGGCCGTCAGTTAGATAGAGCAGAGGCGATCGCTCAACCTTCTCCTGCTCAAAAAACGCCTCAGCGCCGAAAAATTAAACCCTCACAGCGTCAGGCCGCTCAGCCTGTACAGGTAGTGCCTGAGTCCGGCAGTGCGGTGCCACTGTCCGCTAAGTCAGCTGAAAGTAACGGCAATGCTGTGTTACCCAAGCCAGGTTCTTCAGAGCTAATAGAACTGACCCCTACAGACTTAGGAGACCTCAATATTCGTCCTCAAGATTCTGCTGCTGAGGAAGATTTGCTCTCTGAGCTCTTCGCACCCGCCAGCGACAGGTCCAAGAATGAACCCTCAGCAGCGGACTCGTCTCGCCCTCTGCAAAAACCGCGTTCGACACTATAGAGTTAGAGCAATATAGTGAAATTCAGGTGCTGTTGCAGGCCTCCTTAGAAGAGACTGTTCAACAGTCTGAAAGTGCTGAGGCTATTGAGCTATACGTAAAGCGCTCTGAGCAAACGCTAGAGAAACAAAAAAGGCTCCTTGCGAGAACTCGTGAGACACTCTTAGAGGCCAGAATGGTGCCACTATCAACGGTTCTCAAGCAGTTCCCGCCGACCGTGGAGCGGCTCAAAAATCAGCATCAGAAGCCGGTAGACATTTCCCTAGAAGGCGGCGACATATTAGTAGACAAAGCGATTTTAGATAATCTTTATGAGCCTTTGCTGCACCTCGTGCGCAATGCGTTTGACCACGGAATAGAGTCGCCCGAAGAACGGTTAGAACAGAATAAGTCGCTGGCTGGCAAGATTACGGTGAAGGGGACTCAGCGAGGCCGATACCTTATTTTGAGCGTGGAGGACGACGGGAGAGGGTTAGACCTAGCCGGCATTCGACAGAAGGCGATTGAGTCTCAGCTGATTGACGCTGTGCAGGCCGAGACGCTAACCAATGAACAAACGACAGATTTGCTGTTTGAGCCTGGGTTTTCGACTGCGATCGCGACGAATGCCCTCTCCGGTCGAGGGGTCGGCTTAGATGCTGTGCGGGCCCGGGTGCGATCGCTTCAAGGATGGATTACCCTTACCCATCAAAGCGGGGGTGGCACTTGCTTTACGCTGCAAATTCCGGCGAGTCTCACCATTGCCCAACTGTTGCTATGCCAGTCTCAAGGCCGAATTTATGCGCTGATTGCAGATGCGGTAGAACACATCTTGATCCCAACAGATCAGCAGGTACGTACCTGGAAAGGCGGCAAAATGCTCACTTGGCAGACCAGCGATGAAGAACACCTCGTGCCTGTTAACGGGCTAGATGAGGTTCTGCACTACGCCTCTTCTATGTCTAAACATCGTCCTGACTACCGCGCTAACTATGCAGGTAGTCAGGGGGTATCGAAAGGTCGAAACGCCAAGTCCGGTAGTGCCAAATCTGGCGGTGCTGCTAGTCCTGTGATTTTGCTGAATTATCAAAATACGCTGGTGGGCTTAGAAGTGGATCAGCTATTGGGAGAGCAGGAGCTGGTGATTAGCCCCTTGGGGGAGACCATTGTTCCCCCTGCTTACCTGTATGGCAGCAGCATTTTGCCAGACGGTCAGCTGACCTTGGTCTTAGATGGGCTGGTGCTCGGCAAAATTGTGGTTCAACAGCGACAGAAACATTTGCAAGCAGGCGCTAGCAGCAGTGGCACAAAGCCGTCAAAGCCGGTCAAAGACCAGCCTACTATCTGACCAAGCCTTATCTCACCCCGAAGCTTTTGGCCAGCGTTGCAGATGCGATCAACAGCCAAACGGAAAATTCATTGCAGCTAGCTTCCGAGATAGCATCTGAGACTTCTCTCGGAAGCTTAGAAATCACAATAGGGGGGGTACATGAATAGTTCTTTAAACATCGCAACGCTTTCGCTGGCTGAAGAAACGGATGCTGAAAGTACTCAGTACATTACGTTTCGGCTAGCGGGCTGATTGCGATGGGGATGGTGCAGCTAGGGCCCTATAGTATTCAGATTATTGATGTGCGATCGCTGCTAGCCCTCGGCAAAAACGATTCTAGAACTCAGTCCAGGCTCAGCGCCAACAGCTCGCGAGCCTTAGAAAATAGAAAGCGAGAGATTGCTCAAGAAGAGGCCGACGACCATCCGCCGTTCTTAGTCGTCTTGCAAGATGCGCAAAAGCACTTTTGGGGAATTCCGTTGCATCGCCCGCCAGATCTGATGGATGTTCCGAACTATGCGCTTAAGCCTGTACCGGCCCACCAGCGGAGCACGTCATCGCTTAAGTGGATCTCTCACCTAGTCAGCTACGATCTCAACAGCGATCGGCACTCCTTGCTGCTGCTAGATTTATCGCTGATCTTAGACCCGCAAGGCGCCTCGACTAGCGCTGTTGAAGCAGCCGGGTTTGTAGGGATTGATCCGCCTATGGAAGCTGCGTCTTTTACCTAGCCGAGTACACCCGCTGCCTGCCGCCTTTCAGAAATGCGTTACTTTTGAGCCTTGTAACGCTCCTTAAAAATGGCCTGTTGTTCTTTATGGTCAACAATTTTACTCGGATACCCTGTGCCTTCTAATATCTTGTCAGGAATATCGCCGCTGATTAGCACACCCGTATCCAAGTGCCGAATTTCTGGCAGCCACTCACGAATATATTCTGCCTCTGGGTCATACTTTTTCGCCTGACTCGCCGGGTTAAATATCCGCAGTGGCTTTGGGTCCATCCCACTCGACGCACTCCACTGCCAGCCGCCGTTATTGGAAGACAAGTCCCCATCGAATAAGTGCTGCATAAAGTACTTCTCTCCCCACCGCCAGTCGATGATGAGATCTTTCGTGAGAAAGCTCGCCACAATCATGCGGCAGCGATTGTGCATCCATCCGGTTTGGTTGAGCTGACGCATCGCCGCATCTACAATCGGGTAGCCTGTTCTGCCATTGCACCAAGCTTCAAATAGTGTCTTGCTGTTATCCCAGGGAAAGTCTTTGAGGGGTTCGCGATAAGGCCCTTTCGCCAGTTCAGGAAAGGTGTACATCACCCCCTGATAAAACTCTCTCCAGGCAATCTCTTTTTGCCAGGTGCGAATGTTTTCGTGGGTTTCTTCGCTGCGGGCGCGGCTGTAAGCATCGTCGGCGGCGGCCCACACCGTGCGGATCCCAAGGGTGCCAAATTTGAGCGCAGCGCTGAGTAGGGATGTGCCTGGATTCGCGGGGTAGTTGCGCTGTTCGTCGTAGGTTGCGATCGCTCGCGTATCATCACAAAAGGCCTCCATCTGCGCCAACGCCGCTTTCTCTCCAGGCGCCAGCAACAGGTCGTTCTCCCACTCGTAGCCAAGTTCTTTCGCCGCCGGCAGTTCAATGTTCCCTGCCTCATTTGCCAGTGCTTTTTCATGCGGGCTGAGTCCGGTCACCTCTGAAAGGGTTTCAACGGGTGCTTGCTTACTCTGCTGAATCCATTTTCTCCAAAATGGCGTATACACCTTATAGGGGCCGCCAGATCCAGTCGTCAGCGCATCGGGCGGGTGCATCAGCTGATCCCAATACTGGGTAGATCGTTCAATGCCTTTCTCTTTTAGGGCTTCTGCAACGCGGGTGTCTCTTTCCCGAGAGTAGGGTTCTACGTCGCGGTTCCAATAGACGGCTTTAGCCTCTAGCGCAACGGCTAGTTTCGGAATCGCCGCCTTGGGCTCGCCTTGCAAAATCAGCAGTTCGCTACCCGCTGCTTTGTAGCTTTCTTGCAGTTCTGCTAGCGAGCCCATCATGTAGGCCACCCGAGCCGGAGCGATGTCGTCACTGTCCAGAATGCCAGGATCTAGGCAAAACATGCCGATCACTTTTGAGGTGCGTGCTCGTGCGGCGGCCAGCCCCAAATTATCTCGAATCCGCAAGTCCCGACGATGCCAAAACAGCACTAGCTCATCTGCCATAACAACCTTGATCCAACTGCCTACAAAAGCGTATCGGGCCTTAGTATAGCGATAAAAAGTGTAGTGAGAAAAAGTGTAGTGAGAAAACTATGCGTCAGTCGGTGTCGCCATCGGAATCTCAATTGAAAAGGTTGTTCCTTCTCCAGGGACAGAACAGCAGCTCAACTGTCCCTGATGCTTCTCCACCACAATGTGATGGCTAATAGATAGCCCCAGCCCGGTGCCTTCTCCAACCGGTTTTGTGGTGTAGAACGGGTCAAAAATCCGATGCTGTACGTCTTTTTCCATGCCAGTGCCGTTGTCGCTGATTTTGATGGTCACTGTGCCCGCAGAGGATAGCGCTGTCTGAATGGTGATTTTGGGGTCTGGGACGGTTTTTACAGCTGCGATTGCATTCACCAGCACATTCATAAACACCTGATTGAGCTGTCCGGGCAGACACTCGATTGGTCGCAACTCTCCATAGTCCTTCTCAACAGTCATCTGTCTCAATGGGGAGGCCAAAATCAACAGCGTGCTGTCAATGCCATCGTGAATATCCACCTGCTTTTTCTTCGATTCATCTAGCCGAGAGAAATTGCGTAGAGAAAGAACAATCTCTCTAATGCGCTGAGTGCCAATTTTCATTGAGCCCAGTAGCTTCGTAAAGTCTTCAGCTAGAAAGTCTAAATTTAGCCCCTCGAGCTCAGCTTGAATCACGGCTGTCGGATTGGGATATTCCTGTTGATACAGCGCCAGCAGGTCCAGCAGGTCTTGTGCGTAGTGCTGAGCTGGCTTAAGGTTGCCACAAATAAAGCTGACTGGATTGTTGATTTCGTGTGCTACTCCAGCGACTAGCTGCCCTAAGCTCGACATCTTTTCATCTTGAATCAGCTGAGACTGTGTGTCTTTCAAGTTTTTGAGCGCGGTTTCTAATTCTGCCGTG
>JBCBDN010000186.1:0-7797 GCA_038529685.1 Cyanobacteria bacterium J06598_1
ATTGACAATCACGAGCCGATCGTCCCACGACCTCGAGCCGTGCCAGCGGACCACTTGGTTGTGCACCATCCGATCGATCGGCTCCCAAACCTGGAGCTGCATCAGCGTCACCACAGACACACTGGCAATCAGCCCCGGCACCATGCGAGTGAACGCACCAAACCTTTTGCGCATGCTCAATAGCAAAGTATCTGAAATCGCGCGCTTAAAAATCACGGGGCTACCAGCTCGTATTGTTGCGTTGTGCCTAGGGGCGTCGTGATAGACACTGGAATTCGGCCATTGGAGGGGCTGGAAACGAGGGTCTCAAATCGACCTGCACGATCTAGCAGCAGCTCACTGTTATTTACCGTTAATAGATTTACAAAGTCTGTATAGCCCGCCACTTCTACCAGCCGTGCGCCCTGCCCATCGCGCTCATCCGTCGGTCGAATCACTTCAACAAATAGGGCCGGATCGTCTCGCAAAGGGATGGGTTCGGTGGGGGGCTCTCCGGGTCGAATAATCGATTGCTGATCAGCATTGACTAGCACGGTTTGCCCTTGAGCACTTGAGAACACGCTGCCTTCTTGGGTCGCTACGCCCGTTTGACCATCGGGGCGAACAGTCACACCAAACTCGGTTCCACGGACGCCACTGACGCCTGCTGGCGTATGAATTTCTAAGCGGCTATCTGGGTCGGTCAGGGTGCGAATGCGCAGACGAACCCGTCCCCGGAGCACAAACAGCTCTGTCACACGTCCACCGGTGGACGTGGTGCTCAAGGTTCTAATTTGCAATTGACTGTTTTCGGCCATGGTTACAAATCCGATAGCTAAATCAACTTCTAAGCGCACAAAGGCATCAGGACCGGTAATGAGCATATCGCCCACGCTGTCAAGGCGATCGCCCCTTTGGGCCAATCGCCTTGACAACCGAAAAGGCACAATCTCAACAGGTCCAGACAGATCGGCAATCGTCAGCCAGCGATTGCCGCGAATCGTTCGAGACTGGCCCCAAGCAGCGGTGGAAGAGGCAGAAAACCCCAACAATGTCGCTAAAAATAGGGACCGTCGATTACTAAGCATTTATACGGATTAACGGCACAGTGTTTTCACTATGCCACGACCGCTAGGACAACCCCTAATAGCTAAGACTATTAATAGCTAAGACTAGCGGTCATATAAAACGCGTGAGCGGTAGCCATGTCCCCGTAGAACCCGGCCAATGGTTTCAGCATCGCCTCGGCCCTCAAAGCTAGCGACTTGGATATAGTCACCCATACGCGATCGCGTGGCAAACGCATCCTGCACGCAGGCGCGAATTTCACTCAGTGTCTGCTCGTTATGACTGGTCACAATTACTTGATAAGGACGAACTGACTGGTGCCCAATCACCACCACTTCACCCGATGCATCTGTGTTGTACTGCTGCGGCACCGAGAAAAACTCACAGGCCACCGCGCTTGAATCGGCCATTGCCAGAAGCGTAATCGCCCCGGCCCCAATACCGGCTTTGACACCGAGCAAAAGCTTGCTTCCCATCCGAACAAACAATTCTGAGAAGACCATACTTTCACTCCGCCTGAAACACCACTTGATAATGTGCGATTAGTTCACACTGCACATCATTAAGTTCAGAGTTGGGGACACGGTGCTGTGAGCTCAGACATAGATAGGGAAATATACTTAGTTGCTTAATCTTAGCGTTACACAATCGTTACACAAATAGCGTTAGCCGCTTTTTGAAGCTTTAACGATTTGAGGCGTCTGCAAGCGTAGCGGTCGAGTGCGCGCGCGCAGACGGCAATGACAGCCGCGCACTCGTCAGATGGTGATGAGTCAGGCTAGGCCCCAGCAAGCGAGTCGGTCTCTGTGGTGATTTTGGGGCGACTTCTTGTGTAATTGATTGACCTGAAACCTCAGCAGACTTAAAACGGCCAGGTTCTTTTGCTAAAGACACTTCCGGATGTTTTTTTGACACTGATACTGCTGGCACATCGCTTGCAGGGACCGACAGAGAAAGCTCAGCGCCTGCCAAATTCAAAACCAGCAGCAGTGCGGTAAGCGCGATCCCTAGCTGACGAAACGAACCTCGAACCAAGCGTTTCAGCGCCAGCAAAGCGGTTGATGTTGACTCTGAAGATGCGTTAGCCACGGCGTCTGAAAACCTAAACAATATCTTTGTTACTTATCAGTAACATATGTTTACATTATCAAACAATCAAACATATTTAGCAATCTTGTGGACGCTTTAGGTCAATTTCAAAGCTGGCCTCAGTAGCGAATCCGAGGATCTACATAGGCATTCAAAATATCGATGCCGATGCTCACAAAAGCCACAATCGCAGCAAAAAATACCATCAGCCCTTGCACCACCGGATAGTCGCGCTGAGTGATCGCCTCATATAGCCGATTGGCCAATCCTGGCCAAGAGAAGGTGACCTCGGTGAGCACCGCGCCGCCAAGCAGCGAGGCAAAGGTGAGGCCCAAAATGGTAATCACCGGAATCATGGCGTTTTTGAGCGCGTGGGCTGTGATGATTCTGAATTCAGAGATGCCCCTAGCCCTAGCGGCTTCTACATAGTCAGCCTTCAGCGTCTGCCGCAAATTCACTCGTACAATGCGCTCAAACACGCCGCTGATCAAAATTCCTAGGGTCAGGCTCGGCAGCGCCAGGTAGTACAGCGTGGTCCCAAACTGATAAAAGTCGAAGTGCAAAAGGCTATCTAACAAGTAGAGACCCGTCGGCCCAGCCGGTGGAATATCGCGCAGCGGAAAGCGAGTCCCAATCGGAAACCAGTTCAGCTGCACCGCAAAAATCAGCTGCAAAATCATGCCAAACCAGTACATCGGCACCGCGTAGGTCACGATGCCAAACACACGCCCGCCCGCATCGAATACGGTATTAGGCCGCGACGCCGCGATGGAGCCCACCGTGAGGCCCACCGCCGCCGCAATCAGCATGCCGCACAGGGTGAGCTCTACCGTCGCGGGGAAATGGTCGCCAATAATTTGCCAAACCGTTTGGCCTTGGCTGGCCAGTGAGCTGCCCAGATCAAAGGTACACAGCTGCCCCAAGTAGTCGAGGTATTGCTTGATCAAAGACTGATCAAGGCCCAGCTTTGCCCGCATGATTTCCTTGGCCGCTTCTGGCGCCCGTGGACCTAGGAGCGCATCGACCGGGTCACCCGGTGTTGCTCGCATTAGCAGAAAAACAACGGTAGTAATCGTCCAAATCATCAGCGGCGCCAGCAGCAGCCGAGAGATGACGTAGAGGCGAAGGGAGCTGGTACGAGACATAGTGACTAGATTCCTTAATGGGCGCCTTATCGAGCTCTTTATTCAGCTCCACCGCTTTTTTCGATTTGCCATAGCAAGAACTGCTGGTTTGGCTCAATGGCTACGTTGCTGACCTCTGCGGTGGTAAAGACGTAGTCCTTCGTTTGCCAGAGCGGAATGTAGGGAACGTCATCGATCATTAGCTGCTGCAGGTCGGCAAAGATGCCGCCGCGCTTTACAGGGTCTTGCTCTGCGTTTTGGTCAGCGACTAGCTGGTTGGCTTTGTCGCTGTAGTAAAAGGAGCCGTTCGCCTGGGTGGAGCCGACGGCGCAAAGGGTTTCGGCGGAGCCTTCATCACAGGTGAGGAAGGGCTGTACAAAGTTCTCAGGATCGAAGTAGTCGGGGTACCAGTTGGAGAGCACGCTGTTGTAAGCGCCGCTCTCGACGTTTTCCCACAGGGTGGCGGATTCAGCGGTGCTGACCGTGACGGTCACTAGGCCCGCCAGATTTTGTTCAATCGACTGCTTAATGGTGTTGGCCGCGACTGAGCGGGGGGTGGAAGCAGAGGGGTACCAAATTTCAAAGGCGAGGGGGTTAGCTTCGGTGATGCCAGCGGCGGCTAGGTACTTTTTGGCTTCGTCAAATTTGCCGTCGCCGTAGGCTGATTCAAAAACGGGGTCGTATACCGGAAAGCTTTTGGGGATGAGGCTGTAGAGGGGTTCGGCTTGGCCGTTAAAGGCGCGATCGCTCAACAGCTGCCGGTCAATCATTGAGGCGACCGCCTTGCGCACATTCAAATCATTAAAAGGCTCAATCTTTTGGTTCAGCGACAGGTAGTTCACCACCGTAGAGCCCGCTTCAATCACCTGCCAGTCTTTACCAGGGGCATCCGACTCCAGCTTAGAAATTTGGTCAGGATCTAGGGTTTGGTAGGCCACATCTAGGCCACCGGAGGTGAAGGTGTTGTACAGGTTTACCGGGCTGGTAAAGACCTGAATATCGATGCCGTCGTTGGCGGGCTTTGCGCCCCAGTAGTCTTCGTTGACATCGAGCTTGATGACGTCGCTGCTAAAGGAAGCCAGCTTGTAGGGGCCAGAGCCGACAAAGGTATTGGGGCTAAATTCACCTGCGCCCAGTTTGTAGGCTTCTGGAGAAACGGGGGTCACGCCCGAGAACGTCAGCAGGGACGGGAAGGCGGCAAAGGGCTGTTTGAGCTTGATGGCGAGCTGACCGGCTTCGACTGAGACGGCATCAATTTTACCTGCGAGCAGCGAAGCGGGCCGCCCTCCGTTTTCCATAAAACGCTCAATGGAAAAGGCCATGACCTCTGCGGTGAAAGCCGTGCCGTCGTGAAGCGTGACGTCGTCGCGGAGCGGAATGGTGTAGGTGAGGCCGTCTTCACTGATGTCGGGCAGGTCGGTGGCCAGCTGGGGAATCAGGTCGGTGGTGCCGGGGGTGTAGGTGTAGAGGCGATCGCCCATGTTGTAGAGCAAAATGCCGGGGAAAATTTCGTAGGCGTCGGCAGGGTCTAGGGTGCGGGCGCTGAGGGTGGTGCCAATGGCAACGCGATCGCCCCCACCTACCGTTTCGCCACCACCAGCGTTACCACCATTGCGACAGCCTACCGCCAGCAAAAAGCACAGACTAAACAGGCCCGCATACTGCCCCGCCTTTAAGAACCTTCGCCGGGTAATAGAGCCGGTGGCAGCGTTACGGACCATTTGCTGGAGGCGAATAAACAAGGAAACAACCATGGAATGCCCGAATAACCTACATGTAAACCTACAAAGCCAGTCACTTTACACCGTGTTTTGTCACAGTGTGGGGCGACCTACGAGCGTACGGATACCTCCGCATGCTCGCTGCATAACACGTCATTATGAGTGATGGCGTACAGATTAGCACCGAAGCCGGTGACAATTTATATTGTTGGGTTACGTTATTGGCCAAGTTACGCTCAGCCTTGGCATCAGCTCAGCATTTCCGAACCGCTCACGTCAGAGAGTCCAAACACTCGCTCTTGTAGCTGAGTAGTGATCAAATGCGACAGCAGCCCAACCGGACCGGCAAACAGGCATAGCACCAAGGAGTGCCGAGTCCAAATGCCCTTTTCTTGACCCTGCAAATAAATCCAGCGGCCCACAAAAAGGTCCATCACAATGTAGTGAATCCAGCCCGTGGCCATGACCCGCTCATCAGCAAATAGTCCGGCTAGAGTGCTCAACGTAGGGTTAGCAAACGCTTCGATAGAGCCGGGGTCGAGGCTGTTGGCAAAGCAGTAGATGTATGCGATCGCCAGCGGCACAAAAGGCAGCGTAGAGGCCATAGTGCGCCGAGTAACACTCCAACTAGGAAACAGCACCATCAGCGTCCAAAAAGGCAGCGCAAACACATTAGCGCCATCGTACAGGTATTCAATCAAGATCGACTCCCGGCATAGACAATATATATATGTACAATAAAGCCACAAAAGCGCATTTCCTGCCGAACCCATCATGATGATTTTACCGGGATCCCCCGTTCGCATTACCAACGCAGACGACACCTACTACGGCTTTGAAGGCCAAGTACAGCGCGTCACTGACGGCAAAGTCGCCGTGCTCTTTGAAGGCGGCAACTGGGATAAGCTAATCACCTTTAAAGCTGCTGACTTAGAAGTTGTGAAACCCAAGCGAGGCAAAAAGTAAGCGATGCGCCTGCCGCTACCGCAGTTCGACACAGCTAAAAGGCACCCCGGCCACATTGCCGAAGTGATCGAAACGTCCACCACCGAGTTCCTCGCCCAGTGCCTAGAACCCGAAGACTTGAGCTTTCCAGCCATGCCCCCTTTCGGTAGCTGGGTCAAAGCCTATGACGAAGAAGCCGCCAACCAAATCTACGGCGTGGTGTATCACGCCACCACCAGCCCACTCGATTCAGTGCACAGAGCCCGCGCCCTCGGCATGTCGCTCGACGAACTACGCGAGCAGCAGCCGCAGATTTTTGCCATGCTCAAAACCGAGTTTCGCGTAGCGATTGTAGGCTTCGTACCCATGGAGGCCAGCCGCCGCAAAAAAGAAACGATGGTGCTTGGTAGCCGTTCCTATCAGCACCTGCCGCCACGCCCACCCCAAGTTCACCAGTCTGTTCATCACGCCACCCCCGAAGAAGTCGTTCGCTTCACTGAAGAACTCGACTGGCTTAGAACCCTACTACAAATCACCAACGCCCCTACCGAGAGCCTAGTCGCTGCCACCATTCGCGAAGTTTACAATCTGCGAGATCTCGACCGCGACTGGCTGGTCAAAGCCGGACGCAGGGTCAGCGTTTTACTCAAAGACGACTACGATCGGCTCCGCATGATTCTTGCGCAGATACATCCCTAACCCAATGCAAACCTACGACGCCATCGTTATCGGCAACGGCCTCACAGGTGCCGCCCTCAGCTACGAACTTACCAAAGCCGGACAGTCTGTTCTCCTCATAGACGACGGCAACCCGCACAGCGGCACGCGCTACAGCTACGGCGGTATTGGCTACTGGGCAGGCACAACAGACTTCACCGAAACGCTCTTCACCGCCGGACTCGCTCGGCACAAAGCGCTACCCGAAGAGCTTGGAGCCGACACTCAGCTAAGAGAATTGGACCTGCTGCTTACCGTCGGGCAAGGGGCAGATATTGACGCGCTCAAACAGGGATATGCGGCCTTTCGCATGCCACCACAGTTTGTAGATGCAGCCACTGCCTGTGAGCTAGAGCCGCAGCTAGATCCCGCCACTATTGATGGTGCATTCACCACTCGCCACGCCCACGTAGACCCGATGTCTGTCGTCGGTGCCTACAACCAAGCCTTCAAAAGACTCGGCGGCCATCATCATATTTCAGCAGTGACTGGCCTAGTGCGTATCGGCAACAAAGTCACAGGCGTCACCACCAAAGCTCAGGCATATGCTGCTAAAAACGTCATTGTTGCAGCTGGGGCCTACAGCCTAAAAATTCTTCAGAGCGCAGGCGTGCAGGTTCCGTTGTTTTTCACCCATGCCGAGATTGTTGAAACCGCGCCTTTAGACTTCAACATTCAAGCATTTGTAATGCCCGCGACCAACGCTCGCATTGTGATAGAAAACAAAGCCACCGACCCCAAAGAGTGGCAACAGCCCAACCACCAGGTCATGCCCCCGGTACTAGAAGCAGGCATCATTCAGTTCCAAAACAAAACCGCCCGCATCGGTCAAATTAGCCGGTTCCATACGGCTTACACACCGCCTGAGGAACCCGCCCTGAGTGAAACAAAAATGCGTAAAGCAATGGAACAAAAAATGCCAAAGCTGACGGATGTACCCGGCACTTGGCGACACTGCCTAGTCACCTTCACTCAAGACGGCCTACCTCTAGTAGGCGCGGTTCCAAACATCGAAGGGCTTCACCTCTTCAACGGATTTACAGGACCGTTTGCCCTAGTCCCTCCCGTTGCACAGCTATACGCTCAACATCTCAATGACGGGCCAAATAAAATAATAGAACAGATGCTTGTCACCCGTTTTTCCTAAGAACTCT
>JBCBDN010000187.1:0-7792 GCA_038529685.1 Cyanobacteria bacterium J06598_1
GTTCGGCAGCGGATACACGACTTCTACAATCGGTAGCGCCCCCGGCAGCTCTAGCACAATGGGCTCGGTTTGCAATGCCATCGGAATCGCTTCCGCTGCTGCAATCAATCCAGGCTCTCTTGGCGTCGCCGTTTCAGGATTGGCTAACGTGCCAAATATAGTTTCCACCGTCTCCAGCACAGCAGCGGGCTCAATATCTCCTACAATCACCAGTGTTGCATTGCTAGGGCTGTAGTATTTCTCGTAAAACGCCTGTACCTGTTCTTGCGTGAATGCGTTCACATCTGCCTTCACCCCACCAATAGGCTTGCCATAGGCTCTGTCTGGATAAGCCGCCTCCATCACCGCGCGACCCAGCTGATACGATGGGTCATTCTCGTAGCCCTGTAGCTCTGAAATTACGACCTGTTTTTCAGCGGCTAACTGCTCTGCCGTAATCTGAGCATTTAGCATCCGGTCTGCCTCCAGCGTCAAAATCGCCGTCAGCTTCTCCCGCCCCGCCGTATTGAAATAAACCGTCTGGTCGTCGGCCACAAATGCATTGAACCGACTGCCCAAGGCTGAAAACAACCGTCCAAACTGAATGGGCCGCTCCGTCGTCCCACGAAACAGCATGTGTTCCAGCTGATGAGAAATTCCCTTTTCTCCTGGTCCTTCATCTACCGAGCCCACACCATAAGCCACCTGCACACTCACAACAGGCGCAGAGCGTACTGGCTTCGTCAGCACCGTTAATCCGTTGTTTAAAACTGTTCTCTGTACACCTTCTGTCAGCGATAAAGTCGAGGATGAATTAGATTGCGCTAGGAGGATATTGGCTTTAGCATAATCGCCAAACCATCCAATACTGCTCAACAACAAACTACAAACAAAGAGAACCGTCAGCACAAAATACCGAAACCGACGACGAAGCAGTGCAGTAAACAAGGTGCTGTACCGTGCGAGAAAGATGTGATCTGAATCACACGGTAAGTCGTTGTTAAAAAAGCATGACTATAGCTAGGCCAGTGCGATAAATCGGCACACTGCGCAGGCGAAAGGCTACCGAGTTTTGATAGCGGCTTCTTACGGCTTTATCCACTCTTTTGCTGCATCTACTGCTTGCTCCATGCCTGCCATGCCCAGGCGAAATATCAGATACAAAATTGTGCTGGTGGCGGCAGCGCTGACTGCGCAAATGGTGAGCCCACCTAAGCTAATAGCGCCGTCATCGTCGAGCAATCCAAAGCCCGTGACAAAAATGCCGATTGCCGGGAGGGTATTTGTGAGCGGGATAGGGATCATCATTGAGATGGACATGAGTGCGATCGCACCACCAATTATCAGTCGTCCTACCCGGCTGGTGCACACGCTGGTTAACCGTGGTCTTGCGATTTTTTCAATCCGCTGTAGCCAGGGAATGCCCTTGCCGATTAAGCCTGCTACTTGCGATCGCTCAAAACTCTTCTTTCGGAACTTTTCCGGTAGCCAAGGCTGCTCCCGCCCAATAATCAGCTGTACCGCTAGCAAAAACATCACCACGCCAAACGGCGTAGAGTAACCTGGTGCCGGAATCGGCAGTGCCGACGGCAGCGACAGCAGCACAAACAAAAAGCCAAACGTCCGCTCGCCCGCAATCTCTAAGATTTCATTCAAGGTCACATCAGTAGAGCGCACAAGCGGGGCATTTGCCTGAGAGCTAAAGTTTTCGGCTGAGCTATCGACTAGGCTATCAGCAGGTTCTGCATTCACCGGATCGTTGAGAAAATATTTTTGCAGTTCGACAGATAGCTTAGCCATGCGAAAAACTCAACCGGAGTGAACGAGATCTATAGCAATATATAGCAAAGTAAGGATGCATTCTTACTTTGTCTTGGTGAGCATTCCCTAGCGCTGCAAAGCGACGCTATCTTCTCACCGCTGCTAGTTGAGTTGCCTGCTGTCACATAACGGTTTCAGCCGATGGGATAGCAAATGCCGGTGGGCTAAGTTAGCGACATCAAGAGGCCTGGTGCAGCACTGTGGATATCGCTAAGGTAGCTCTGAAGCGCCTTTCGTACTGTAAAACCTGTAGGTCAGCCAGACTAGAAATGGCTTCTTCAAACAGCTGAAAGGCGACTAGCTTCAGTAAGATGTCATTGTCAATAAAGCCAATCGTCACGGGGTGGTTACTTAGGTTGCTATGCTTGTTTGTTCTCTATCGAGATTATTGATTTATCAACAATCTTTTGCCTAATGAAAGCCGAGCATTTTTTGCAGATAGTCTTTTCTTTCGGCCTCGTTTTGAGAATCGCTAGGAGACAACAGATGCAACTGCTGAGCGAGCAGTTGATTGATTTGCTTGGGGGCATTGGCCTCAGGCTCTAGCGTTGCCAGGGCTTTTTTTCCGGTTGCCCAAGCGATGCCTTTCGCTTTTTGGGTCTTGGCGCGTTGGGCTCGGTTCCAAATTATGTTGAGCGCAATGACGCCAGGGTCTGTATTGTTTAATGCGCCATACTGACGGGCCTGATGAATGAGTTGGTCGGCGCTTAGATATTTCTTCCAGCTGTCGTAACTTATGCCTGGCTGGCCTAGGAGTAGCTCTGCGGCGATTTGGTTGGCTTCATTTTCTTCTGATTGGTCGCTTTCCAGTTGAATTTCTGTGTCAATTCGGCAGCCGTTTTCGCCTAGATGGTTGGCGAGGATATGACCTAGCTCGTGGGCGATAACGAAGAGCAACCGGGCAGGAGAGCAATCGTTCAAACTTACGACAATGACTGGCCTGGAATGCGCATGGGCCACCATGCCATGAAATCGATGTACATCTGCCGGAAATCGATTGAGGTGGATGACCGGAATACCGCTACTCCAGCAAAAAGTGAGAACACTTACTAGGTCAATCGCTGGAGATTTTTCTAGAATCTGCGAGCGGATGGCGGCGACGGATGTGAGGGCCTCACGACTGAAAGTGGATGGGCAGATGTAAGCAACCATCTCAGAAATACGGAGCGCTAGCGCGTAAGGAATAACCGCTTTTTGCAGATTGGTTGTATTTTGTGTTTTGAATTTTACGGTAGCTGTAGAAACAAATTGAGGGGTTTCGCTAGTAAGCAGAGAGGCAATGTCAATTTTTAACCGTCTTGAAAGGTACAAAGCGCCTTCCAAAAGAACACCAGGGGTTTGATCGACTTCGTCAGTCCACCAGTCTGGAAGGATATTTTCTCGGAGGTATTTTTTCGAGAGGCCAAGCTTGGCGAGTCGTTCGTATAGGTCGGCCATCTGTAGCGGAGGCGAGGTGACGGATGTATTTGTCATGTTGATTACCTCCTTTTGCTGCGTGCGATCGCGAAGTGACTGCACCGCGAGATCGGCCGTCTTGTATTTAGGGAATATCAGATACCGTAGTACAGTTTGCTCTGAACGTATGCTCCATTATGGCATTGTGCCCTGTACTCTCATATGCTGGATTTTGGTTAGGCTGCATCGCAGTCATTGCATCAAGGGTAGTTGATTCACTTCACTCATAACTTGTATACCCACTGCCATACAAAAAGAAGTCTAAGACTACACAGCCTTAGACTTCTTTTCTTTTTTAGTAGAGATCAGGCGTTACGGACACACGATCAAACTAATTCAGCGATCACTAAACCCTGGTGCTTGACTCTAATACTTGTAGGTCTCGCCCTTGAAGGGGCCTTCTACAGGTACGTGAATGTAGTCAGCTTGCTCTTTGGTTAGCGTAGTGACTACGCCGCCGAAGCCTTCGACCATGTAGCGAGCAACTTCTTCGTCCAGCTTCTTAGGCAGTAGCTTCACGCTCAGCGCCCGTGCTTTTTCGTCTTCGTTCATATCCGCGTACTTTTGCTCGTACAAGAAAATTTGAGCGAGTACTTGGTTCGCAAAGGAGCCGTCCATAATGCGAGAAGGGTGGCCTGTGGCATTGCCCAAGTTCACAAGGCGACCTTCAGAAAGCAAAATCAAGAAGTCTTTTGGATCGTCAGAGCGGTAGACCTGATGCACCTGAGGCTTCACTTCTTCCCAGCGCCATTCTTTGCGCATGAAAGCAGTGTCGATTTCGTTGTCAAAGTGGCCAATGTTGCAAACAACAGCGCTGGGCTTGAGGCTGGCCAAGATGTTTTTGTCGCAAACGTTGTAGTTGCCAGTAGCTGTAACAACAAGATCGATGTTAGCGAGCAACTCCTTGTCTAGGCTGTCAGCAGTGCCGTCGTTCTGACCATTTTTGTAAGGAGAAACGACTTCAAAACCGTCCATGCATGCCTGCATTGCGCAGATAGGATCGACTTCTGCCACTTTTACGATCATGCCTTCTTGGCGAAGAGAAGCAACAGAACCTTTGCCGACATCGCCGTAGCCAATAACCAGTGCTTTTTTGCCCGCCATAAGGTGATCCGTACCGCGCTTAATGGCGTCGTTGAGGCTATGGCGACAGCCGTACTTGTTGTCGTTCTTTGTTTTGGTGACCGCGTCGTTAACGTTGATGGCAGGAATTTTTAGCTCGCCAGCTTCCAACATTTCAAACAACCGGTGAACGCCTGTTGTTGTTTCTTCAGTTACGCCGTGAATGCTGGTGAGCATTTTAGGATAAGTCTCATGGATGTAGCCGGTGAGGTCGCCGCCGTCATCCAAGATCATGTTGGCATCCCACAGCTCGCCTGCGCCGTTGCGGCAGGTTTCCTCTAGGCACCACATGTATTCTTCTTCGGTTTCACCTTTCCACGCAAAGACGGGGATACCAGAAGCTGCGATCGCAGCAGCAGCATGGTCCTGAGTCGAAAAAATATTACAGGAAGACCAACGCACCTCTGCACCAAGCTCACACAGGGTTTCAATCAAAACCGCTGTTTGAATAGTCATGTGAATGCAGCCAATAATTTTGGCACCCGCCAAAGGCTTGCTGTCGCGATACTTAGCGCGGATTGTCATGAGTGCGGGCATTTCGCCTTCAGCAATGGCGATTTCTTTGCGGCCCCACTCAGAGAGGGCGATATCAGCAACTTTGTAGTCTAGGTTTCCTTTGGGTGCTGCATCGGGGGTGCGGGTGCTGGTTGCAATCATAGTCTTTCCGTCTAGGTTTGTTTGAGTAGGGGTTGATCTGAATAGATCAGTGCGTAAGCTCAAAATTAGCTTAGCTTCAATAAATCTATATAAACAGGTCAAAAGCGGGTAGCGGCCATACATTTCGCACATGCATATGTATAGACGCCGTTGATTAAATATTTTTGTGCTCGTTAAAGGCTCGCCCTATGGACGTTTTAGCGTTTCGTGCCGCTGGCTTTTCAGGCCCTTACGTAAGGTGCTAGCTCATCCCAAATGGATGAAAATTGGGCGCGAATTTCATCTGCTTTTGCAATGGTCATATCGCGATAGTCAAATCCTGGTGCAACGGCTTCTCCGAGCAGGCCGTATTCTCCTGACTCCAGCACGGCTGCTTTCCAGTAGCCTTTCGGGACGAGTAGTTGCGGGACTTCTCCTTGTGCGATCGCCATCCCCAGCTTCACCCGGCTCAGCTTCCCCTCTAAATCCACCAAAATATAAGTAATCGGTGACCCTGCCTGAAAGTAATGCATGATGTCTGACTTGTTCTGGTGCAGATGGTCCACAGGCCGATCGTCTGTCAGCAGATAGTAAATCGAAGTCATGACCGATCGGCTGTTACCTTCTCTGGCCTCTTCTACGGCAGTATCCATGTTTTCAGTAGAACGATAAGTCTCTGAAAAGTATCCGCCTTCTACATGCTCTACAAGTGATAGCTGCTTAATGAGGTCTTGTTTTGTCATGGCTGTTGTCAATTGACTGATCGCTGATTTAACTGATCGCTGATTAACTGACGCCGAATTGATGCGATCGCACTTCTTCGCAAAACTGCTTTGCCGCGCCAATCCCCTGCTCACGCAAATTAATATAGGGCTTCGCAAACGGCGGCTGCCACTCTGAGAGTCCTAGTAGATCCGATGTGACCAGCACCTGACCATCGCAGTCGGGGCCTGCACCAATGCCAATAGTAGGAATGGTTAGGGTTTGGCTAATCTTGCGGGCGAGGTCGCTGGGGATATGTTCTAGCACGATAGAGAACACGCCAGCTTTTTCGAGTGCGATCGCCTCAGCCAAAATTCGTTTGGCATCCTCATCCGTTTTCCCCTGCTTACGGAAACTGCCAAACTGATACACCGATTGTGGCGTGAGGCCCACATGCCCCATCACCGGAATGCCCGCTTGCACTACCTTGGCGATGGCCGCCACCATATCTGGATAGCCGCCTTCCATTTTCACTGCCTGAGCCCCGGTCTCTTTAATGACTCGGCCCGCTGCCAGGATTGCCGCACCCTGACTCTCGTGGTAAGTCAAAAAAGGCAAGTCAACGACGACTAGCTTATTGTTGATTGCTCGCCGCACCATCTTGGCATGGTGCAAAATTTCATCTAGGGTCAGTGGCAGTGTCGTCTCATGGCCCATCACAGGCATCGCCATTGAGTCGCCTACCAGCACAAAGTCAGCACCCGCCGCATCTACAATTTGTGCTGAAAGATAGTCCCAGGCTGTGAGTACCGAAATTGCTCGGCCCTCCTGCTTCCACTGCGCAAACTGGTGCACATTCACAATCATGCTTGGCTACTCTCCTGCTGCAATGGCGAGGTCAAGATCTCTTTGCCCAATTTTTTTAGACAGAGCTGACTCGACCTAGCAACAGAATACCAATCTCACATATCGGCTTCTAAGTAGGGATTACCGCTATTCACGAATGGAATTGGCTTTACTGTGATGCGAAAACTATTGCGCTCCCACTGCACTCACAATTGAGCCGTGGGGCGTTCCGCGCCCAGTCGTTCGGCTCACCCAAGCGAGTCCTTCTGTGGTGCCGACCCAAATTTTGTTGCCAGTGTCTGGCGAAATCGATAAAACGTGCTCTGAAGGTAAATTCGGCACCTGTCCTACAATCGCACCGTTGTAAGGATTGAGCTTGAACAGCCCATCGCGGGTACCTGCCCAAAGGCTTTGAGTGCTGTCGAATGCGATCGCGCTCACGTTCTGTCCTCTCAGCTGCGTCACCGATCGCAGCAGCTGCCCCGTCCGACTATCCACCACCAGCAACCCCGTCGGTGTACCCACCCAAATATTGCCCTGAGGCCCTACTGCCATCGTTTGTGCAGAGCGTCCTGGCAAATCAGTCACCTCATCGGTCACGTGAGCAGAGGCGGTATCTACTCTTACTAGTCCTTCTAATGTTCCGACCCAAAGGTTGCCATCGGGTGCGAGCCCTAGCGCATTGGCGCTCACTCCAGGCAAAGCCTGAATCGTCGTCATCAGCAGGCCCTCATCCGGACTGATCATCGCCAGCCCTCGATCGGTGCCCACCCAAAGAAACCCCCGATGATCTACCTCTGTCGAGAGCACTCGGTTTGAGGGTAGCCGGTAGTTCTGCGCCGTAATTTTATTGATACGAGGCTCTACCCGTATCAGCCCCTCGGGCGTTCCTAGCCAAATGCGACCCACCTTGTCTTGGGTCATAGCATCAATAAACTTGTTGGGCACCGCAACTTCTGCCATCACCTGACCCGTCTCAGGATTGATGCGAGCGAGTCCCTGGTGAGAGCCCACCCAAAGGCTCCCGGTAAAATCTTCTTGGAGCGCGCCGACCTGATAGTCCAGTGCGATCGGACTTATTTCAGGGTCGCGTACGCCCGTCATCGAGCGAGGCGGTGTGATGACCGGCCGAGTCGGTGCGGCTACCTGTGCGTTTACAAAGTTGCTTAGCTGAATCTGAAAAGGGTTGCCCCCTACCATGGCGAACGCGCTCCACAACAGCGTTGCGCCG
>JBCBDN010000188.1:0-7764 GCA_038529685.1 Cyanobacteria bacterium J06598_1
TACACATAGTCATAGTCAAAATGAATCGCGTTAGGATGCCGCAGCACCGTGAATCCAATCTCAATAATTTGGTCAGCAGTAAACGATTTGATCACCAAATCCACCAGCTGCTGAGGTTCAATGTCGGGCTGTTGAATGTAGTAATCGCGCCGCGCAAAAAACTCTTTTTCTCCTTTGGGCACCACAATCTTGTGACGCTTATGAGACTGTTGTACCGGCTGAATGAACGTCCGCACAAACTGGTCTTCATTCACCTGTAGGCTGCTGAGCCTCTCATGCTGCGACCAGCTCATTGAAAACAACAGCTTCAAAATTTCAAAGCCCAAAATGTAGCAAAGCACGCTACTACGCTTGCGGGCACTGCCAATAAGCATCAGCACCGTTTCTAAGTACAGCTCAGGCCGCTGGTCAGTATCTTGCATAGAATGCAGATACACATGACGAATGTAGTGCCGAAACGTGTCGTCATTGAGCTCAGTATTGCAGTGAAATCGCTTCAGGTGCTCGTTTACTCGCCGCCGAGTATCGGCGTCCGCTGCAATGTGAGAGAGCAATCCTTCTGCCGTGTAGGCGTCCAAAAATTCGGACTGCTGCTCCGATGGAGTCGTACACACCAAATGGCACAGCGACAAAATGTAGCGCCGCTGCTCCCAAGGCAGCGTCGTCAGCCATTCACTGGCCTCCGGTGGCAGATTAGAAAGCATCGGAAATGGATTTTCTAAGTCAAATGTGCTCACGCTAAGCCATCCAGTGAAATGGAGCCTCCTCGGCCATAGGCTTAGATTTCCCAAGGAGCGAGATGGCTATACCTATTGCTTCAGGTGGTTTGGCTCAGGCGATTTGGTTCAGGCAGCTTGGTTCAGATGGCTTGATTCAGATGGCTGGGCCTATATAGAGCTGTATCGTTCTTCTGCGAAGGGCTCGCCTCGATGGTGGTAGCCGTTGCGCTCCCAAAAGCCCAGCTCCTTTTGGGGCAAAAACTCTATGCCATTAATCCATTTAGCGCTCTTCCAAGCGTACAAATGAGGCACCACCGTCCGCATGGGGCCGCCATGCTCTGCTGGCAAAGGCTCACCGTATAGAGTGTGTGCAAAAAAGTTCTCTTCTTTCGCAAAATCATCTAAGGCTAGGTTGGTGGTGTATCCGCCGTAGCAGTGCTCCATCACATGCACTGCTTTAGGATCTACCTCAATCGCTTTGAGAAAATCAGTGACCTTAACGCCTTGCCATTTCACGTCTAGCTTGCTCCAAGTGGTCACACAGTGAAAGTCTGCGGTGAACTCGCTTTGGGGCAGGTTCATAAAGTCTTGCCAGGAGAACGTTTTGGAGGTGGCTAACCCTGATACCGTTAGCTGCCAGCTGTCTGTGCTCACTACCGGAGTATCTCCATAGGTCAGGACAGGGAAGCCCTTCGCAAGATGCTGACCGGGGGGAACCCGATCAGCAAGTTCGGCACCGGGCTTTTCAAAGAATTTCATAGCAGTATTTTAATAGAGGGCGCAGGCAAGTAGCCGCATTTATTGTAATGCTATGATTTCGTTATTATTCGAGTGGATTTAGCTAGTAAATTAATTCTTTAAATCGACTTGCTGTTCGCGCTTGCTCACTCGTTGGGAATAAACAGATGACCGTTACACTCAATAGGCTGCCTAGTCGGGCGGAAGTGGCCAAAGGCGATGTTCTGACGGTTCATCATGATAGAACCTGGTCACAGTTTAAGCACTTACAAAAGGGCTACGAAAAAAGTAACGTTAGGCTGTCTTTCTACGATGGAACGGTTGGAATTTTAATGCCAGGTAGGTTGCATGAGATTTTTAAGGGATTGATTGGTTTCCTAATTGAGCTTTTCTTGTATAACAAGCGCGTAGATTATGTGAGCGTTGGTTCTGCAACACAGGAGAAAGCGGGTGTTGCCTCTGCTGAGCCAGATGAGTCTTACGAGATTGATGGGCTGATGCTGTCTGTAGAGGTGAACTTTACTAGTGGGGATTCATCAAAGCTCGCGCGATATAAAGAACTCGGTTCTCATGAAGTTTGGATTTGGGAAGATGGTGTATTAGAGGTTCATCACCTTAAAGATGGAGAGTATCAGAAGTTGGAGCGTAGCCTGATTCCTGCTCTGGCTGCTCTAGATTTGCAGGTAATGTCAGCGTGCATTTTACTCGGTGAGACTTCTAGAACAGCTGCCGCCGATAAACTGCTGGAAGCTCATAAGGATCAGATTTCGACAGAGCAAACTTAGAAGATTCAGATATCGCAGCAAAAAGCTTTATTCTCGGTACTTCTGTAGCAAAGTCGGTAGCGCATCGTAGCCCTCCATGCTCATAATGGGTGCAAGCTGGCGGCGATACTTTTCAAGGGTTTGGCTGAAAGTCTCTTCGCCTAACTGACCCTGCAAAATAGAGGCGAGCCCTGCGGCCTGTCGCCATTCTTCTGAGCCGATGCTGTGGAGCAAATGCATGGCCAGAGCACTGTAGAAAACGGCTTCGTCAGTGTGTTTTAGAGCGTGCTGGGCTTCAGCGGTGTAGAGGGTGTAGAGCCCTTGCAGGTAAACGTTGCCGGAGCCTTTGACGGCGTCTGCGCCTTTGGTGAGAATGTCGAGTCCTTCTTGCGGGCGATCGCACATCACGTACCCAATGCCCAAACTGTTGTACGCCAGCGCCTGAGACTGAAAGTCTCCTTGCTTTACCGCGAGCTCTAAGCCTTGGTTGAGGTAGGCGATCGCACTGTCATACACCGCCGTATCGCCTACATCATTTGCCCTGGCCTGCAACACCTGCGCATAGCCCAAGTTCACCAGCGCATTGGCCTCGCCCACTCTGTCACCTCTCTGCCGCGCCAAAATCAGCGCTCTTTGACTGGTGGCCACCCCCTGTGAATAGTCTTTTTCGAGCACCGCATTACGAGCTAAATGGCAGAGATTAGCCGTTTCACAAGGTAAGTCTTTCGCCGCTTGGGCAATCTCTAACGCCTGCTGATAAAACGCTTTGGCCTGCTCAGCCTGACCCAGCATTTGTCTTGAATAGCCCAACAGAGTGAGAATTCTTGCTTTCTCCTGGGTGCCTTCTACCTGTGAAAGCGGCTCGCTGAAATAACTGAGCGTATCTTGTAAATAGTCTCCAGAAAAAGAGGCAAATACGCCGCCGTACAGTGGGAAGTCGTCTCGCTGGGCAAAGGTCCGCAAAATCTGAAGCATCAGCGCAAAGCAGCCGTCGCCTAGCGCTCGGTAGCTAGCGTTGCCCGCACTGCCAAAGCCCTGGGAAAGCTGCCCCCAAATGGCGGCAAAAATTAAAGAGGTGCTGTACGAAAGTTGCTTGCCAGCTTTGGCACTGTAAGGCTGCTTGTCGAACCAGACGATGAGGCTGCGCTGCAAGAAGTGTAGAGAGACGGCTAAGTTAACCCAGCTGCTGATATCTACAGCGGTGCGGGTGATGGTTTCGACGGGCTGATCTTGAGCGAGGGAGCTGAAGAGCAGATTCGGTAGGCCAGCAGAAGATTTTTCCCAGACGCTCCAGGGACCGACCTGCTCGCGCTCGCCAAAGCCAACGGGTCTACCGCCTGTGGTATAAAGCCAGCTAACCAGATCGGGCTCTAGCTGTTCGTAGGTGGCGAGTCCTGACAAAATGCCAGAGCGCCAGGGCATCATTTCTTCGGTGTCTAGGCTTTTCGCTAGCTGCTTGAGCTGCTGGCGGTTGAGGTTATTGGGCTGATTATTGGGGTCAATAAAGCTGAGGAACACGGTAGGGCGCTCGGCGGCGGCGGCCTGCTGGAGTTTCTGCGCGGCTGTGGCAATACCGCTAGCGGTCTGCCGGTCCTTTTGACCCTTTTGCCATTCACTTTCAATTGTTTTGAGGGCTCGCAAAATGCGGGGGGCTTTGAGTGAGCCTTCTAGCTGGCCTTCGGTTTCGGTGATGCGAGTAGAAACAGCCCGTTCAAAGATTTCGCCAGTGCCGGTTTCAACGGCGGCTTCAAGCTGCGATCGCACTTGTTCTTTTGATCGCACATTTCCTTTAAGCGTTTGCTGCACAATCTCATCAATCAGCGCCAAATACTGCTCCGCCAAAGATCCACTCACAGACACTCCATCCCGTTTACTCGCAGAACTAGCCCTTACAGACAATCAACCTTAATTGTAATTGGCTCAGAACCGAAATGATGGCTGTTCATTGACTCACATAACGGATGCGAACTTGGCGCGCTCAAATCAATTGCATTCGACCCTTTTGCAAGTACACCTGTACTATAAAGTAAGCCTATCCGTAAAAACCGTATTGCCCCAATGGCGAAAAACCCTTACAAACCGTCCACCCCTATTTAGCGTTAACCCACTAAGGTCAACCTATGGCCAGTCCTATGTCACTCAAGATTGCTTGCTCACAACACACTCGGAGACTGTGGAAAATGATCACCCCTGGTATTGAAGAATTTCGTGCTCAAGC
The DNA here is from genome assembly GCA_038529685.1 of Cyanobacteria bacterium J06598_1. GTDB lineage: Bacteria > Cyanobacteriota > Cyanobacteriia > Phormidesmidales > Phormidesmidaceae > Phormidesmis. Next base: position 4,440 of record JBCBDN010000188.1, read on the forward strand.
TTACCGAGAGGCTTTTCCTCTTTTGTCAGCGTCTGCAGAAGCAGGTTTTGCGGAAGCCCAGTGCATGCTAGGCAACATGTATCAACTCGGTCTCGGTGAGGTAGAGATCGATGAAGCTAAGGCCATGCATTGGTACTACCACGCGGCCAATCAGGGCTACAGCGTCGCGACGAGTAATTTGGCGGGAATGGTCTGGCCGATCTCTCGCGAGGCGGCTGCCGCGCTTAATCATCTGGCTTTGCAGCAGGGCTTTGTGCCTGCGCCTGCGCCTGCAATTGCCCCTGCAATTGCGCCTGCAATTGCTCAGTCGGCATAGCGCTTATGCCTTGAAATGATGCAGCGAAATCCTAGGTGTCACAGCAGTCTTAGCACCTAAGATTTCACTAGATCCAGCGTCGTATTATTGTCGATTAACTTCGGCTGGCCCTTGTCGTCAGTAGCGTTGTAACGACGAAAGTAGCGCTGGGCCTTTTCGGGTAGCTGAGAATAGTTCAGTGTGGCGTCACCGGCCGCAACGGTTGCCCAAAAATCTCGTACGTTTGCTGCGTACGCCTGCGCTTGGATCGGATCGAGAGATAGCGGTGGGTCGGTGAGCAGCTTGGTGATGAAGGGAAGAGAGCGATCGCCCATCCAGTCTTTAGACGTTGCTTGCAGTGTGGGCCACTCGGGTACAGCTTCAATCCGCTGAGTTTCTACTTTTAGGTGGTGTTGCCCTTGCTCATTGGTCGTGAGTGACATTAGGCGATAAGGATGCGGATAGCTAACCAGCGATCCGGTGGTAATCGCATAGAAATCATCGGCCTGGGCAATATCTTGCACGTGCAAGTGGCCCGTGAAGGCGACAGACACTTTGGCACGCTGCAAACGGGACACCAGTTCTGGCGCGTTGCTGATCATGTAGCGCTGACCGAGTTTGCTGCTGGCCTGATCGGGCAGATGCTCCAGTACGTTGTGATGCACCATGACCATGACGAACTGATCCGTCAGTGCTAAGAGCTGTTCGTCAAGCCAGTCAAGCTGGCTTTGATCAATCATGCCGGTGCCGATTTGCTCCCCTGACTGGTCGAATGCGTTGGAATTTAGGCCGATGAGGTGAACACCCGGCAGAATCTCTTGATGGTAGTCGAGCTGCTGGCCGTCGGTATAGCCAAACTGCTGATAGATTGCCGGAAAGTCTTGAAGGGATATGCGGTCTTTGCCGCTGCCGTCGGTGGGCAGGTTGCCGCCTTGGCGCACGATGTCGTGATTGCCAGGGACAACGTAGCTCGGAAAAGGCAGCTGAGCGAGCCGGTTAGCTAGCCATTCGTGATTTTCGCGCTCGCCGTGCTGTACGAGGTCTCCCGGTAGGAGTAAAAAATCGGGCGGGTTGGCCTCTAGCTGAGCCAAAATTTGCTCAAAGGCTGGAATGCTCACTTCTACCAGATGAAAGCGGTTAGGTGCGTCCCAAATAGTTTGGGGCAGGGCGATGTGCAAGTCGCTGACGATCGCAAATTTGAAGTTGAGGTTCATTGCGGCTCAGGCGGCGACGGGTATCTGCAAGATGGACACTTGTAAAGTGTAAAGGGATCATGAGAGAAAAGTCTATGACGGCGTACTTTTTAAGCGATGTACCAAAAACTCTTGCAGCGGCTGAACCAGCTTGTGTTGCTTAATCCACAGCAGCAGCGAGATCTTTGCGGCGCGCTGCAAATAGTTGAATTTTCAAAAGACGATGTGCTGCTAGAGAAAGGGCAGATCTCTGATCATCTCTATTTCATTAATGAGGGTGTTTTGCGGTCTTCTTGCGAGGTAGAAGGTAAGGATGTGACTCGCTGGTTTAGCTACGCAGGAGACTTTGCGGCTGCCTATTTTAGCTTTGTGTACCGTCAGCCTAGCGAAGATTGCATTTTGCCGGTGACGGATGTTGAAGTGCTTTCGCTGAGCCATATTGCGCTTCAGGCGCTTTCAAAACAAGACACGGTTTGGATCGATCTCAATCGCCATCTGCTGGAGCATTACTACACTACGCTGCAAAATCGGGTGATGGCTTTTCAAACAAAATCTACGATGGAGCGCTACAAGCTTTTGCTAGCAGAGCATCCGGACATTGAAGCGCAGGTGCCGCTGGGGTGTTTGGCTTCTTATTTGGGGATGTCGCAAGAGACGCTCAGCCGTCTACGGGCTAAGCGGAAGCGATAGAGCGTCCGGATGACTGAATTTAGGGCTGTTTGACCCAGAGGGAAAGCGCTGGCTACCGGTGATGCGGCTCAATAAAGGCGGCTGGTCTTTTAATGCGCTTTATTCCAACACGGCATGAGCGCACGAGCTGGGTAAAACGGATGACTGGGTCGTGATTTATTACGAGCGAGACGAGCAGCAGGGGCAGTACGCCGTGGTTACGGAGACGCAAGGTGTGAAGAAGGGGCAGCGTGTGGTCAGGGGGATTAACTCTGAGGCCCCTGACCCCGAGTTCGGGGCTCTGAGTCAAGACGTGTCGGAAGAAACGATAAAGGCTATGAGGTCATTTCTTTACAGCTGCCTTTATGTGGTCTGAAGCGCAATGTCTTCAGTGATGGTTCCTAAGGCGGTTCTAGCCGTAATGCTAGTTGGTGGCGATTTCGGCAGCTGCGTTGGCAGGTACGCCCATTACTTCGATGGTGTATTGGGGCATGTGAGCGTTGCGTTCTGCGAGGATGGCAATGTAGTCGCCTTGAAGTTCCAACAGTGTTGTGCCGCTGCTGATGTCATTATACGACCAGCCGACTGTGGCAAATTGCCCGTTACTGGAGACTCTAACAAAATCGATGTCGAAGAGATATTCGATCAGGCTGGGGTCAGCGTCCATCATGGCGTACACAACGGTATCAACAAAGCGTTCTTCAAGGTCAAAGAGTTCTGAGTAGGTGAGTTCTTTGAGTGAATAGGTTTGGGCGTAGGCAATAGTCTGAGGCTTGGGTTTTGAGTTGGCGTTGGCTGCTTTATCGGTGACACCGATGGATGCGATCGCCAGCGTTAGCGATAAAAACGTACGTATTTTCATGATGTGATCACCCTGATGCTGTGATTATGATCACAATAGTATCTAAGTATCCATACTTTGGAAAAGAAATTTTTTATAAAAAAGGATTTGTATTAGCGATCGCATCTAATGAAAGCTAAATCCTAAAGATAGAACAGTTCAGTAAAACGAACAAAGTGTGAACACAAAAGCCCGAAAGGCCCCCTCTCCAAAAGCGATCACCTATGCTGAGCGTCACGTGTAACGGTCCTACCCACTGGACACCCAGCCAGAACTTAAATTGATTAGCCGAAGTTTTCTGGTTCGAGGGGTCTGGGGGAAGTGAGT
>JBCBDN010000189.1:0-7708 GCA_038529685.1 Cyanobacteria bacterium J06598_1
AGTATTTTCAGCATAGCGGAGGCTACACCAAATAAACCTTGAGTACTTTTGCTCACTGCAAAAGTGAGATGCACCCATTGCAGGCCCGTAGCCTGGGCGAGCATTTCAACGTTTCCTACAAGCTTTTTCTCTGATTGAAATCGTTCTTTTGAGATCGTTCTTTTGACCACAGACTTCAGACGGTCATTCTTCTTCTGTGCTTTCTATTTGAGCTTCTTGACTCAGCTCAACGTCCTCAACTGAGGCTTCCTCTAGCTGGGTCTCTTCAATTTCTTCTTCCTGTTCCGTCGCTGTAATCACTTCTTTAAATCGCACCATCTCTTGGCGTGGGTCAGCGTAGCTCAGCCGAATCGTGAGTCTTTCGCCAACCTCCACGGCTCGATCAAATCGCATTACAAACTCTAGACCTAGGTCTTCAAAGATAATCAGGCCTAAGCTTTCGTGCTCTCTAAGCCAGCGCACCATTACCACGTCCCAGGGATGGCCTGGATTTGCGTCATCCTGTCGTTTGAGATATTCAATCGCCCAGTATTTCTTCGTTTGCCGCTCTACCATCGTGGCTTCGTAAGCGGCGTTAGCAACACTCGCGATAATCTCGGGCATCTCGGTGGGCGTGAAAGGCAGCACTTTGCCTTGCAGATGGGCTTTGATTTGGAAGTGGCCCATCAGGTCCGTGTAGCGACGGATGGGCGAGGTGACCTGGCAGTAGCGGTCGAGGCCGAGGGTGGCGTGGCGCGCAGGAGAAATGCCCATTTCGCTGCGGGTCATGCAACGGCGAATGGCAGAATCGCGCACCCAGCCTGCTTCGAGCTGTATGAGTTCTTCTTCAGGCGGAAGTTCTGGCTGGGGCTGAGAGCGAAAGGGCAGCGGGAGTTCGTTGTCTTCTCCGTAGCGAGCCGCCACTTCCCCAGTCAAAATCATCATCTCTGCGACCATGTCTCGCGCGTTAGACGAGTCCAACATGTCGATTGTGATGGTGTCAGCATCGACTTTAATGCTGGATTCAGGGAGCTGGATATCGATAGCACCTTGAGACTTGCGCCAGGTGAGGCGATTTTTGGCAAGGGATGCGATCGCCAACAGCTCCCCTTCTGCCGTTACCCCTAACTCCACCATCTCATCAGCATCTTCGTACGTCAGCCGGTACGTAGGCTTCACCAGGCTCGGCTGAATGCTGTAGTCTGCAATGCTGCCATCTTCGTTAAGCACCACGCCAAAGCTCAGCGCATTGCACACTTTTCCCTGCACCAAGCTCATCGGCCCAGCAGCCAGCTCAAACGGAAACATCGGAATGACGCCTGTAGGCAAGTACACCGTCGTACAGCGGCGTCGGGCCTCGCTATCTAGCAGGTCTCCAGGCGATAGCCACCGAGTTGGATCAGCAATATGGATCCACAGCTTCTGGCGGCCGTCTTCCAGGGTTTCGCAGCTGAGGCCGTCGTCGATTTCGCGGGTGCTTTCATCGTCAATGGTGTATAGCTTCAGGTGGGTGAGATCTATGCGATCTCCGCCGTTCTCCACAGGAGGGTCATTGATAATTTGTTCAACCTGACTCGATAGCGCCTCCGGAAACTGCGTCGGAATTTGGCGACGGCGTAAGGCGAGGTTTTCATGCTGCTCCCAAATATTGAGCGCCACGAGAAAGTCAAAGGCGGATTCAGGTGATTTGTCTTGGCCGAGAGCAGTCAGAATGTCTTGAGCGGTGGCTTTCTGACTAGATTCGTCGCCCAACAGTGCATAGCGTTCTACGATTTCGAGACGGGGGCGATCGCTCTTTTCCCAAACCGACTCCTCGCCCGCTAATATCGCCCGCGCCCGCGAAAAGAAGCCTTCTTTCTCCTCCGCCTTCGCAGCTTCACGAGCAATCTTATGCTGAAGCTCCTCTACTTGAGTGGCAGAGCGAGGCTCATAGATATCACCCTTTTGCTTGAAGAAAATTTTGTCAGCACTGAGCAAACAATGCGCCGCGTAGCATAGCGGTGGACGCTGGTCAGAAAACAGCAGCTGTGCCAAAGACGCTGGCGTAGCTGATTCTTCCAGCTCAATTAACAGCTCCCAGGCAACCTCTAAATTTTCAGGGTCGATGTAGCCTTCCGCCTCTTTCACAAAGCCATCAATGTCAGAGGCTTCGTAGGTTGCCTTGGCCACTTCATAAATGACCTGCCGAGGATGAATCGTGTGGGATTGCCCGCGTTGGTCTATCAAGACCCAGTTTTTCTTTCCTTCTGGCCGGTCAGCAACAGCCAAGTGAGGCGAGCCTTTCAGCTTAAATTCTACAAGCGTTCCTTTTTCCACCGATTTCCCAGTCCAACCTACACGCAGTCTCTGCATTAAGCTTACGCCACTACGAATCGCTATAGCGCTATCGTTTTCGGCAGCTTCTGGCAGCTATCGACGCTTCGCCATAAAAAAAGCTATCTGTGCTTACTGGTAAAAGTAACAGACAAAAGAAATGGTCTCTTGCCAAACACGGATAGCTTGATATTTATTTGTTTTGAGCTACACAAACTCTGGAGTACTGTCTTAGCCACCAAGTTAAAACAGGCACCTGCCCAGCCGTTTTAACCACTCGGGCCAAACAGGCTAGCAGTTGTCTAGCCGTCTTCGTTCACATAAGGGAGCAAAGCGACAACACGGGCTCGCTTAATTGCTTTTGTGAGGTCGCGCTGCTGTTTAGCAGTCAAGCCAGTAATGCGACGAGGCAAAATCTTGCCACGCTCAGTGACAAATTTGCGAAGCAAATCTACATCTTTATAGTCGATTTTTTCACCCGGCTTAATAGGAGAAACTCGACGACGGAAGTAAGCCATAATCCTTGATCTCTATTCTTTTACGTGTCTACTTAATTTCTTTATGGTTCGTGTGCTTATTGCAGTGCGTACAAAACTTCTTCAGCTCAAGGCGACCAGTCGTATTGCGACGGTTCTTTTGGGTGGTGTAGCGAGAAACCCCATTGGAACGCTTGTCGGGGTTACTGCGGCACTCGGTACATTCGAGTGTAATTACGAGACGGACGCCTTTTGCCATGATTTCTTACTGGGAACAGAGAATTTGTGTCAATGCAGTTTTTAATTATTGCACAAGAAGGCCGAGATGTTGAGCACCGCGACTGAATCTCATCGAAACCGTCTACGTTAATCTACCAACCGTAGTAGAAATTGAAATCAGAAATTAGAAGGGGGATAGCCATATCTGTTTCTATCTCGAATCATCTGATTACGCCACTCTCTTTTGCTCAACGCCAAAGCCAACTAAAGCTAGCTTGTCTAGTGGCTGGCCTTCTGCTGGACGAATGTAGTTGAAGATGCGGCGGATGCGCATTTGCGGGTTGATCAGGGTGATGGAATCGACGGAGATAATGCGGGTGTAGCGGGTGGTCATGAGCAGCTCGCGGGTGCGGGCGTCGAATCGAAAGTCGGAGATGATGGGGCGATCTTCTTCGTAGGCTCTGTCGCGTAGGTAAGCGCCCTCTAATACGGTCTCACTATCGATAGTTTCGTCGTTGGGTACAAAGGCTAGGTTTAAGGACTGATCTTTGGTGACGCCTGCTTCAGAAATGGTGTGAAACATCAGGTGGAAGCCCGGGCAGGTTTCCATGCGATCGCTTACTTCAAAAGCATTGTCTGTCAGCACTTTGACTTTTTTGTCGGCGGTGAGAGGCTGCACCTGAAACTCAGTGTGCGACCTTTCAATCGCGCTTTCACTTAAGTAGTGGTAGGTCCGCTCAGAATCCCATCCACCCACGCAGCTATCAAAAAACTGATGAAAAACTGTCAGCGCTGACGCCATCACAACCTGCCTTGTGCTCTATGCCGATAATGTTCAAGTTAGCTATAGATTACAGAGAATTGAGCTTTTCTTGCACTAGCCAATCGGAAGAGTCTGGACTGAGAGACTTCACCGATTCGCCTAGCTTTTCGAGCGCAAGGATGGCGGCATACTGTAAGTCCCAAATGGGCACCGTGAGCGCGGTTTTGAGTTCTGGAATAGCCTGGGGCGAGCCCAGTTCTCCGAGGGCGAGCGCAGCGGCCACCCGAGACTTTTGAAACTGCGGGGCCTTATTATGCAGTGCTTCTGTTAGCAAATCGTAAGCCTCGTGTACACCTAGCCAGCCGAACAATCTCATAATGTGATAGTGCGCGCCATAGTCGTTATAGCCCTCTGATTTGTAGCTTGCTATCAGCGCAGCAGGGGATGCTTCAGCGTAATTTTCTAGTAGGGATAAGCTACCCAGGTAGCATCGGCCAAAATCTGTGCCGTATAGCTCCTGAATCAGGCCATCAATACCGGGAACTTGCTGATAGGTATGAACCAGGGCAACATCGCTGGGATGATCTCGCAGCACGCTTTCTAACGTGCGCTGAATCTGTGAAAACTTTAGCTCGCCAGCGTTAATAGCAGGCTCTGCCAGTAGGCGAATACCGCGCAGGCGAAACACCATAGAAACTGGGCACTGAGCAATATTAGGAATGGCGCGAAAATAGCCGGCATCAATCAGATCTTGAATGCTGCCACGCCTAGCGTTGACGTTGGTACTTTGCAAAAAACCGAGGACTTTGGGCATCGCCTGTGCGTCGCCTGTCAGCTGATACATGGCAGAAAGCGCAGCACTCGCAATGGGGGCTTGTTCGGCAGTGGTGAACTTGGCAATGCGTTCGGCAGCGGGTTTGTACCGGAGGCTCGCAAGCGTATGGATGATGGTGCGGTAACTTTGGTCAGGGCGCTCTAGCTGCTCGGCTAGCGTTTCGAGGGTCGTGACGTTATCTGTACCGATTTCACCGATGGCCCAGGCAGCATTTTCTACCAAGTAATTGTCTTCGTTGCTTAGGCAGCTTTTGAGGGCAGGTAAGGCCGCAGTGACTTTCAGTCGACCTAGGCTTTCGACGGCTTTGCGACGGACAATGCGGTTGTCGAGATCGTCGTCGGTGTTGCCGACGGCGCGGAGGAGAGAGGCGATCGCCGCTTCCGTATTAAAATTCACCAAATGTGAGGCCGCAATGTAGCGACTAGATGCCTCATCCGAATCATCAGCCGGACCATCTAATATTTCAATCGCCTGCGCCTCAGTGAGGTTAAACAGACCCGCAAACCGATTTTCCATACTCGTTTTGGTGTGAGCGCCGAATGCGCTAAATGTTCAATAACTGACTGTTTAATCGCTGAACGTGCAACTGCTGACTGTTCAATAGCGGAATACGCAGTTGTGGTGCGTAACTGTATATAGGATCGCACTAGAGCGGGCCGAAAATCAAAAAAATACCGACGGTCTCCTACAATTTGAAGGAGGTTTAGTCTTGAAAAACTATGACAAGCTCTCGTCTGCCTGCTTTGCTCACTCACGAAGAAGCTGATGCGCTGATACTGAAGGTGCAACAGCAGCAAACCGCTGGCACCTTTGATGCTACCGATGAAGCGATGCTGGTTCAGCTGGTAGAAGGGTTCAATGACACCAGAGGAATGAAGCGTCTGGCCTTTGCTGAAATTTTGGGCAAGGTGGGCAAACCGGCGACACCGGCTCTAATTGAGGGCTTATCCAATCATAAAAATCCAGTCGTGCGTCGGGCCTGTGCCAAAACAATGACGCTGATTGCAGATACAGCAACAATTCCTACCCTGGTTCATTCACTGCTGCATGACGATGACACAGTCGTTCAGGCGTCTTCGGTAGGTGCACTTGCGGTCATGGGCGAGGAAGCCGCACCAGTTTTGCTAGAGATTGTCGGGTCCGCTGACTATCCAGACAGTTCTAAGGGGTTAGCCACCTGGGGACTCTCGTTTGTGGGAACGGCAGGCGCGGTGCATTTATATGAATCGATTGATTCTGAAAAGGCAGAAGTACGCAGTGCGGTCGTAGGGGCGCTGACTAGTTTAGTTCAAGAGAACGAAGACCAACAGGCGCTAGGGCTAATTATCAGTGGACTGAGCGATCCGTCAGCGATGGTGCGGTCGGAGGCCGCCGCTGCCCTGGGTAAGCTGAACGACCAAACGGTAGTACCTCACCTAACGACGGTGCTAACCGATGGTAATGGTGATGTGCGGAAGACAGCGGCGATGGCCATGATGAAAATTGGGGACGGGAGTGCGATCGCACAGCTTCAAACAGCCCTAACGGAAGAAACAGATGAAGCCATCAAACCGGTCTTGACCCTCGCGATTTCTCAGCTACAGAAAAAACAGGAAGCGGAAGAAGACGGCTGGGACTAAGGATTTCTGAATAAATATCCTGAGCGCGAACGGTTTGAGGGGTTAAGGATAGTCTGTACTTTTAGCTGTCTCGCAAGCTTCCTTTCGCATCGCGCAAGCTCATCACTTGCTCTAGCCTTGGTAGTGCGCTTTCTGCCGTTTCACGGACGTAGCTATCGACGGATTTATCGGCAATAAGATCTTTCAAAACGTCTATTGCGCGTGGGTCTCCAATGGAACCTAATGTATTGGTGATGGTGAGTGCGATCGCCACATTATCCGTCGTACTCAAAGTCTCCAGCAGCGTATCCACCGCTGGCACACCAATCTCGCCCAAAGACATCACTGCTGCAATCTGCACCACTGGGTAAGGGTCTTCTATCGCCTTTTTTAACCCTGCCAACCCTTCTGCCGGAAAGGGCTCGTCCGGGTGATACACCGCAATCTGCGCCATTGCCTTCGTACAGCTCGCGCGCACGGTATCATTTTCAGCATTCAGCATTTGTTCTACCACCGCTGGCACTGAGTCCATCCCCACCGCGCCCAGCGTTTTCACACAGGCCCGGCGGTACACCACATCTTCTTCTCCGAGGGCAGCCATCAAGGTCGGAATTGTACTTTCATCACGATGCGTCACAATCTCGGTCATGGCTCGCTGACGCATTTGTGGGTTCGGATGCTTGAGCTGGCTAAAAACGGAATCGGCAACCATGAGTGTCTTACGTTGGGGTGAAAGGAAGTCATTGACAAAGCAGGAAAAGGCCCACAAAAAAGGCTCCCAGAGAATCCTGCAAAAACAGGGTATCAACTAGGAGCCTTTACTTTTACGTCACTCAGATGACATTGCTCACCTGAGCCTGGTCAATTAAGACAAGGAGTTGATGACATAGTCGAGCAAGGAGCGGAACTCAGTGAGTGCCTGAGGAGACATGTCACGAGGAGCGCAAGCGCGATCGCGAGTGAACTGCATAGCAGTTACGTAAGGCGCTGTAGGTAGGTTCAAAGAACGATACACTTCACGTGCACCGGCAATGCCCCACTCGTCCAAAGGACCCGTGCCGCCAACGACCAAGCAGTAGTTGATGAGGCGTAGGTAGTGCTTGATGTCGCGCAGGCACTTGTCTTTCTTGCCTTGGTTGCCGCCAGCTTCACCTTCGTTGGTGAGGTAGGGGTACTTCTTGAACGCAGCATCGTATGCTTCTTGAGCAACTTGGTCGATACCAGCATTTAGCTTCTCAGCAGCTTCTAGGCGAGCAGCCGCACGCTGCAAACCACCTTGAACGGCCTGCAAATCAGCAGAGCCAGGGAAACGGCCAGCTGCATCAGCCGAAGCGATAGCAGAGGTTACAACAGATTTCATGATTCAATTTCTCCAAGTAATTTTTGATCGGGTTCAACTCAAATAAAGTTGAGGTTGGTCAGTCTTTGTCTACGAACTCGCCCAAAGAATCTTTAGGCCAAGAACTATTAGGAAAGAGCGGAAACAACGCGATCAAAGTAACCAGCAGCTTCGGAAGCGAGCGCA